>DASRII010000526.1:0-69292 GCA_035650075.1 Micromonosporaceae bacterium
TTGTTGTTGGTCGGATCGAGCAGGTCGGCCTTGAACGTGTACGGGCCCATCGGGTCGAGCCCGGCGCTCTCCAGCACGTGGATGCGTTGCGTCGGAAGATAGTTCGAGACGTTCCGGGACGCCGTGTAGTAGAGGTACCAATGCATCCCGTTCGGACCGTTCAACAGGTAGATCTCCGGCGCCCACATGTTGCAGCAACCGTTCGGCAGGCCGCTCAGGTTGAAGATGACCTGGTTCGGCGCGCTCGCGATGCCGGCCAGCGTCGTGGCGGAGCGCATCGTGATGGTCGAGTTCCAGGTCGTCGTCACGAGGTAGTACCGGCCGTTGTAGTACCGCATGAACGGGTCCGGGCCTTGCGGCCGGATCGGGTTGGTGAACGTGTTGCTCGGCGTCCCCGGGTTGTAGCCGGGCAGCCGCCATACCCGTACGGTCGCGGTGCTGCACGGCAGCTGTACCAGGCCTGTGTCGTTGGCGGTGCTGGCGCCGGCCGGAACGATGCACTTGTTCGAGTGGACGGCGACGACGTTGAACGTGTTCGTCGCGCCGGAGATGGTGACCGGCTGCAGGCGGAACCGCTGGTTGTTGTTCGAGTGGCAGGTCCACTGGATGATCGTGGCGTTGTCGGCCGTCGAGGCCCCGAATACGTCGACACAGCTGCCGCTGGTGAGCGTACGGATGTTGTAGGTGTTGGCCACCCCCGACACCGGGACGAAGGTGTAGTTCTGGCTGGCGGCGCCGGTACAGCTGCGTTGCCGCAACTGAAGTGCGTTGGTCGGGGCGCCGCCGGGCACCTCCATGCACAGGCCGGAACCCTGGTTGACCGCGGTACTGCTGAACGTGACCGGGGCTGCCTGGGCCGGTACGGCGCTGAAAGTTACAACCGGGGCCAGCGCGGCGACGACCACGCTCGTCAGCACGACAGCGAGGGGACGTTTCACTGGGCTCACATCCTCGATCGACGGGAGTCGTTGCACTCTACCCCCGACGTCGGCTGCCCGTACAGGATTCGAAATCTCGAACAAGGTTGTGCGCGGCCCATTTGCGTTGATCATGAAGTTGGTTGCGCGACACGCCGTCGAGCCCGAAACTAACTTCATGATCAACGGGGGGTCAAGCGAAGAGAGATTGCAGGGTGTCTAGGGGGAGGGGGCCGTGGGATAGGACTTCGTGGTGGAAGGTGCGGATGTCGGGGGACCGCTCGCGCAACTCGACGATCTTCAAGCGGCCCACCATGTACGCCAATGCTTGGGCGGGGCAGGCTATGTAGCGGTCGACTTCGTTCGCGATGTTCGTCGGCGACAGCGCGGTGTTCTCGAGCAGGTACTCGATCGCCCGGTCGCGGGACCAGCCGTACCGGTGCATGCCGGTGTCGACGACCAATCGCCCCGCGCGCCACGCATCGAACGAGACCATGCCGAGCCGGCTCAGGTCGTCGCTGTACAGCCCCATCTCGTCGGCGAGCCGTTCGGTGTAGAGCGCCCAGCCTTCACCGTGCGCGGTGACGTAGCCGAACCGCCGGAACGCCGGCAACTCGGTCAACGACTGGGCGATGCCGATCTGCAGGTGGTGGCCGGGCACGCTCTCGTGGAAGGCGAGCGGCTCGTACTCGAAGCGGGGCCGCAACTCCGGCCGGTAGGTGTTCACCACGTGTGCCCCGGGGCGGGAGCCGTCCTCCGCCGGCGGCTGGTAGTAGCCCAGCACCGAGTTCTCCGCCTCGGCCGGGTCCATCTCGCGTACCACGCAGGGCGCGATGTCGTACCGGTGGAACCGGTCCGGCAGGGCCTCCTCGGCGCGGCGGAGCGCACCAGTGACCGAGTCGACGATCTCCTGTGCGGTACCGAACCGCAGCGCCGGGTCGTCGCGCAGCCGGTGCAGCACCTCGGCGACATCGGACGTACCGAGAGCCCGCGAGCCCCGTTCGGCGAACTCCTCGCGCAGCTGGGCGATGTGCCGCAGCCCTATCTCGTGAATCTCGTCGGGAGTCAACTCGGTAGTCGTGTGCGCCCGAACCAGCGTGAGGTAACCCGGTGCACCGCCGGGCACGTGGCACACGCCGACCTGGTCGTCGGGGCGCGCGACCGGCAGCAGCTCGTCGACCAGCACGGCACGGTACCGGGCCAGTGCCGGACGCACCACAGTGGACACGAGGTCGGCCGCGTTGGCCCGCAACTGTCCATTGTCGATAGTCGGCTGGAGAAGCGGATCCCGGTCCAGTGGCGTCGCCAGGTATCCGTCGGCTTGCGCTACCGCCTGGCGGATCCCGGTCGCGATCGGGTAGCGGCCGTCGGCCTTGGCCTGCCGGTGCCGCTCGGCCCAGCCGTCGAAGAAGTCACCGAGCTTCGACAGCCGGGCCAGGTACGTCTCGGCCGCCGCGGGGGAGTTGACCGAGCCCATGGGCACTGTCGACACCACCTGGGCCAGGGCACCGACCATGGACGCCGTTACCGCGACCTCCTCGAGTCCAGCTTGCAGAACCTCCTGCTCGTCCCGAAGTAGCCGGCCGAGCATCGAATGGCTGATCCGGTCCTCGCCGGTCAACCCGTCTGCGTCGACCTCGGAAAGCGAGGCCGCCACTCCGGCCAGCCGTTGACCAAGCTGTTCGTTCGCCTCGCGGCGGGGATCGGGTACCTCACCGTCGAACCCGACGACTCCGGAGGCGGTCGCCGAGAACGGATCGGCACGGTAGTGCGCGTCGAAGTACTCGTCGCCCAGCCGGGCGAGCGTCGCAGCATCCATAGTCAACGGAGCCTATCCGCTCGACCCTCGAGATACCGCTGCTCCGGCAGGCTGGTCGCGCGGCGTGCAGCGAGCTGGTAGTTCTCCCGGGCCGCCGCAGCGTCGCCGGCCATCTCCAGCAGGTGTGCGCGGACGGCGGGAAGCCGGTGATGCCCGGCCATCCGGTCGTCGGACTCCAGCGGATCGAGCAGGTCGAGCCCGGCCCGTGGCCCGTGCACCATCGCCGCCGCTACGGCGTTGTTCAGCATCACCATCGGGTTCGGCGAGATGCGCTGCAGTACCCCGTACAGGGCGAGAATCTGGCGCCAGTCGGTGTCTTCCGCGCGAGGCGCCTCGGCATGGACCGCCGCGATGGCCGCCTGAATCTGATAAGGGCCGATCGGCGCGTGCTCGAGCGTCCGGGTGATGAGCGCGATGCCCTCGTCGGCCTGCTCGCGATTCCACTGTGTACGGTCCTGCTCGGCGAGCGGGATCAGCTCGCCCTCGGGGCCGCTGCGGGCCGGGCGCCGCGCGTCGGTGAGGAGCATCAGCGCGAGCAGTCCGGCGACCTCGCCGTCGTCCGGCAGCAGCCCGTGCACCGCGCGAGTCAGCCGGATCGCCTCCCCGGTCAGCTCGCTTCGTTGCAGACTCGGGCCGGATGTCGCGGTGTAGCCCTCGTTGAAGATGAGGTAGAGCACGTGCAGCACCACGCGCAGCCGGTCGCTCCGCTCGTGGGTCGGCGGCATGCGAAACGGGATCCCGGTGTCCTTGATGCGTGCCTTGGCGCGGCTGATGCGTTGGGCCATCGTGGCCTCGGGAACGAGAAAGGCACGCGCGATCTGGGCGGTCGTCAAACCGCCGACGGCACGCAGGGTCAACGCGACCTGCGAGGCGGGCGACAGCGCGGGATGGCAGCAGAGGAACAGCAGAGTGAGCGTGTCGTCGGCGGCCGGGTGTTCCTCGTCGGCGGCGGGCGAGACGAACTCGTCGGCCGGTACCATCGCCGCGGCCGTCGCTTCGCGGCGCTTGCGCGCGATGTCGCTGCGCCACAGGTCGGTCAGCCGGCGCGACGCGACCGTAATGAGCCAGCCGCGCGGGTTGTTCGGGATGCCCTGATCGGGCCACTGGACCGCGGCCGCCAGCAATGCCTCCTGGACCGCATCCTCACATTCGTCGAAGTAACCATAGTGCCGGACGAGCGCGCCGAGGACCTGCGGCGCCAGTTGGCGCAACAGGTCCTCGGCAACCCTCGGTTGAGTCATGCCGAGTCGAGGATCGGGTGGACCACCATCGCGCCGAACCGCGCATCGGGCCAGCGTCCGGCGATCTCGGCCGCCCGCTCGGGGGTCGCGCAGTCGACCACGCAGAGGCCGGCGAGGTGTTCCTTCGCCTCCGCGTACGGTCCGTCCGTGACGGCCGGCACGCCGTCGCGGACCTGGACGGTTTGGGTACCGGTCGAGGCCAGTGCTTCGCCACTGACCCACTCCCCGGACTCGGTCAGTTCCCGGACGAGCGAGTCGACCTCGTTGAAGATGGCGTCGCGGTCCTCGGCCGGCAAGGTGTCCCACATCGACGGGTTGTTGTAGATCAACAGCAGATACTTCACGGCGTTCTCCTCGCGTGTTCGGCGCTCGACCGCGCCTCGTGCAACAGACGTCGGAGTCGGCGGAGAGTTCTCGACACTCGCATGTCGAGAACGTGCCACCGGCTCCGACCTAGGTGCATGGAAAACACCACACCCACCGTAGTCCGGGCCGGCAGGCGCGAGTGGATAGGGCTCGCCGTCCTGGCCCTGCCGAGCCTGCTCGTCTCCATCGACGTCTTCGTGATGCTGCTGGCGCTGCCGCACCTGAGCGCGGATCTCGGCGCCAGCAGCACGCAGCAGCTCTGGATCATGGATATGTACGGGTTCGTTCTCTCCGGCTTCCTCATCACGATGGGTACGCTGGGCGACCGGATCGGCCGGCGCAGGCTACTGCTGATCGGCGCGGTCGGGTTCGGCGCGGCGTCGGTGCTCGCCGCGTACTCCACCAGTCCCGGGATGCTGATCGCGGCGCGGGCGCTGCTCGGTATCGCCGGCGCGACGCTGGCTCCGTGCACGCTCGCGTTGATAACGCACATGTTCCGCGACCCGAAGCAGCGCGGGCTGGCGATCGGCATCTGGTTCGTGTGCTTCATGGGCGGCGCGGCCATCGGGCCGGTTGTCGGCGGAGCACTGCTCGACAGCTTCTGGTGGGGTTCGGTGTTTCTGATCGGCGTACCGGCCATGGTGCCGCTGCTGGTGCTGGGTCGGTCGCTGCTGCCGGAGTACCGGGACACCGCCGCCGGGCGCCTCGACCTGACGAGTGTAGCCCTGTCGCTGGCCGCGATCCTGCCGATCGTCTACGGGCTCAAGGAACTGGCGAAGAGCGGGTGGCAGCCGCTGCCCGTCGCGGCTGTCCTCTGTGGAGCGATCGTCGGCGGGCTCTTCGTACGGCGGCAGCGGGCGCTCGCCGATCCGTTGCTGGATCTGCGACTGTTCACCAACAAGGCGTTCAGCACCGCTCTGGGCTGCATGATGCTCGGCACGATGCTGATGGGTGCGCTCATGCTGTTCATGACGCAGCACCTGCAGCTCGTCCAGGGACTGTCCCCGCTGCGGGCCGGCCTGTGGATGCTGCCCGCGACCGCGGCGTCGGTCGTCAGCTTCCTGCTCGCGCCGTTGCTGGCCCGCCGGATCCGGCCGGCGTACCTCATCGGTGGCGGGATCGCGGTATCCGTCACCGGACTGCTGCTCCTCACCCAGGTCGGTACCGCCAGCGCCCCCGCGGTACTCGTCCTCGGCTGGGCCGTCATCAACCTCGGTGCCGGTCCGTTCGTCACGCTCGGCACCGACCTCGTCGTCGGTTCCGCGCCGCCGAACAAGGCAGGCTCGGCAGCGGCGCTGAACGAGACCAGTGGCGAGTTCGGCTTCGCGCTGGGCATCGCGACGCTCGGCAGCATCGGTACCGCGGTCTATCGCGGCCGCGTCGACGGCAACCTTCCGGCGGACCTGCCGCCCGCGGCGGACCAGGCCGCCCGGGACACCCTCGCCAGCGCGATCGCGGCGGCCGGCCAGTTGTCGCCTTCCCGGGCCGCCGCGGTGCTCGACGTCGCACGCGAGGCGTTCACGTCGGGCATGCACATCGCGGCCGGCATCAGTGCTGTGATTCTGGTAGGCGTGGCCGCACTCGTAGTGACCAGGCTGCGCCACGTCCGCCCCACCGGCGAGGCTGCCCGCGAGCCTGAGAGGATTGGCTCGTGAACTGGACGTTGGAAGTGGTGGTGGTTCCGGTCTCGGACACCGAGCGTGCCAAGGCTTTCTACGCCGAGCAGCTCGGGTTCGATGTGGACCACGACACAAAGGTGAGCGACGACCTCCGCTTCGTACAGCTGACTCCGCCGGGATCGGGCTGCTCGATCGTCATCGGTACCGGCATCACCAAGATGGAGCCGGGCTCCCTTCAGGGACTGCAGTTGGTCGTCAACGACATCCACCGGGCGCGCGCCGAGCTCGTCTCGCGCGGGGTGGACATCAGCGAGGTTCAGGTCATGAGCCCGTCGGGGCAACGCCCGAGCCGTCCCGACGACGATCTCAACAACGTCGGGTTCGCCTTCTTCAGCGACCCGGACGGCAACGGCTGGGCCGTCCAGCAAATTACCTCCCGCGAGTAGTCGATTTGCCGCCTCCCCGTTCGACGCGTTGGTAAGACAACACATGAAGGAGGCAAACGATGGGCAAGGTGACGACCGGGGCGAGCATGTCGGTTGACGGCTACATCTCTGGGCCGAACGAGTCAGGCTTCGAACATCTGTTCAGGTGGTACAACAACGGTGACGTGGTCATCGAGACGACGAATCCGGAACTGACCATGCACATGACCGACGTCGGCGCCAAGCACGTCCGCGACACGAACGAGCGGCTCGGCGCGATCGTCTGCGGTCGCAAGCTGTTCGACTACACGAACGGCTGGGGCGGTCAGCACCCCATGGGCGTACCGGTCGTTGTGGTGACCCACAGCGTGCCCGACGGCTGGGACCGTGAAGGCGAGTGGTTCACGTTCGTCACCGACGGCATCGAGGCCGCGATCGCGAGGGCCCGCGAGATCGCCGGCGACAAGGAGGTCGGCCTCAATGGCGGCACCATCGCCTCGCAATGCCTCGAGCTCGGCCTGCTCGACGAGATCTGGGTGGACCTGGTGCCGGTCGTGCTGGGCGGCGGGACGCGGTTCTTCGACCAGCTGACGAACGTCCCGGTCGAGCTCGAGGGGCCGACCGTGGTCGAGGACAAGGACGTCACGCACCTGAAGTACACGGTTCGCAAGCGTGCGTAACCGGGCCAGCCGCACCGCGGAACACGTCGCCTTGTTCCGGGCCGTCGAATCGGCCCGGGTCGGGGACCGGCTCTTCGAGGACGTGTACGCGGTGCGGTTCCTATCTGTCCGGTACCGGCTCGTCGCGTCACTGTCCAGAGTGGACAGAATCGGTCGGTGGGTGGAGCGGTACATCGACCGGCGCTGGCCGGCCGGGCCGCGTGCCTCGGCGGTGGTGCGGACCAGGCTCATCGACGACCTGGTGGACGAGGCGCTCGCCGGTGGTGTCCAGCAGGTGCTGTTGCTGGGCGCCGGATACGACAGCCGCGCCTACCGGTTGCCCCGGATGGCGGACGCGCGGGTGTTCGAGGTCGACCACCCGCTGACCCAGGCGAGCAAGCGGCGACTGGTCCGTGCACACGTCCCCGCCGGCCGGCGTACCCATGTCACGTTCGTCCCTGTCGACCTGGTGGACGGCGACCTGCGCGCGGCGCTGGTTGCCGCGGGCTTCGCCACGGACGAGTCCACAGTGGTGCTCTGGGAGGGCGTGACCAACTACCTGACCGCGTCCGCTGTGGACGCCACCCTGCGGCAGCTCGCCGCGATGACCGGCGCGGGCAGCCGGATCATATTTACCTACGTCGACAGTTCCGCTCTGGACGGCACCGGCGGGTTCGCGGGGGTCGAGGAATGGCAGGCCGCGGTACGCCGACACGGCGAGCCGTGGACGTTCGGTCTCGATCCCGCCGGACTACCGGACTATCTCGCCGTCCGTGGCCTCACGCTGAGCCTGGACATGTCGGCCCTTGACGCCGGTGAGCGCTACCTCGCCCCGATGCACCGGCGGGAACCCGCGGCGCCGTGGTACCGCATCGCCATGGCGTACCGGTGACGGATATGAAGGGCCGACTCATGACTCCTGAGGTCGAACAGCTTCTCGCAACGCTCGACGGGCTGCGGGCCGGCGTCCTGAAGAAACTCGCCGGACTCAGCGACGAGGACGCCCGGCGTAGCACAGTCGACTCGGGTACCAATCTGGCTGGGCTCGTGCAGCACCTCACGTTCGTCGAGTCGCTGTGGTTCGAGGAGGTCGCCGCCGGCGGTAAGGCCACCAGGGGCGATCGGTCGATGCAGGTCGACCCCTCGGTTCCGCTGCGTACCTTTCGGGCCGAGTACCGCGCTGCGTGTGCGGCCAGCAACGAGATTATCGCGGCGATCGGTGACGCGGACGCACCGGTGACCCGCAACGGAAAGACGCGTGATCTTCGGTGGGTGCTGCTCGCGGTCATCGAGGAGACCGCCCGCCATGCCGGGCACGCCGACATCATCCGCGAGCAGATCGACGGCCAGACCGGCCGTTAAGCCGCATCAGCCTGCGCCGTGAACACCGACGCACTGGGACGGACATGTACGGGTGAAGGGCGGGCGCCGAAGCTGCCCAGCAACGACTCCAGGACGGGCAAGGCATACAACACCTGACGGGTGCGGATGAGCAGATCCCACATGGGCTCGAACTTCTTCCAGCCGCCGGCATACGCCACATGCCGTAGCCGATCGCGAAACACCGGCTTCGTCCGTGCCCCGCGCCAGATCGCGCTCCACCGGTAGAAATCCCGGTACGCCCGCCAGTACCCGTCTTCCAGTTGCTGGCTTGTCATTCCGGCCGGACGGAATACCACATGTCGGGTGTCGTACTGATCCCAGTCGCGGTGGAGCATCCGGTTGTCCGCCGCCATGCGCGCATACAACGCGGTACCCGGATACGGCGTCATGATGTGGAACGTCGCCGTCTCGATGCCTTGGTCGACCGCCCACGACACGGTGCGGTCGAAGACGTCCGGCCCGTCACCGTCCATGCCGAACACGAAGCTGGCATTGACCATCACGCCGACGTCGTGCAGGCGACGGACCACCGCCGCGTAGTCGCGGCCGATGTTCTGCCGCTTGCGCTGGTCGATCAGGTTGTCCCCGTTGACCGTCTCGAAGCCCACGAAGAGGCTGCGCAGTCCGGCGTCGAAGGCCTTCTCGAGCAGTCCGGGAGCGAGCACCGAGTCGACCGTCCCGGCCGCCTGCCAGACCCGACCCATGCCGGACATCCCGGCGAAGAGTGCCTCGGCGAACCGGCGATTGCCGAACAGGTGGTCGTCGAGGAAGTACAGGTGCCGGCCGGGTAGACGGTCGATCTCGGCGAGCGCCGCATCGACGGTCTGCGTATAGAACGACCGGCCACCGGCGAAGAAGGCGTCCTTGTAACAGAAGTCGCAGTGGTGCGGGCAGCCGCGCGATACGACGATCGAGTTGGGCACCAGGTACAGGTGTCGCTTGATGAGGTCGCGGCGGACCGGAGGCAGAGTGGTGAGCGTCCGGTCGGTCGAGACGTACCGCGACTTCGGCTCGCCTCGGCGCAGGTCCTCGAGGAACACCGGCCAGGTGTCCTCGCCCGGCCCGATGAATATGGTGTCGGCGTGCGCCGCCGCTTCATCGGGCAGCGATGTCACGTGCAGTCCGCCGAGAGCAACGTGGACGCCGCGTGCCCGGTACGCGTCGGCCAGCTCGTACGACCGCCGGGCGGACGTGATGTACGGCTGGATCACCACCAGGTCGGGCCGGTCGTCGTCGAGCCGCAGCCGCTCGACGTGCTCGTCGTAGAGCGCGACCTCGTCGTCGTCGCGTAGGTAGCCGGCCAGTGTTGCCAAACCGAGCGGTGGAAACAGCGAATACTTGATCGGCCGGAACAACGGACTGGTGGCCTCGGTCAGCGCCGGCAGGATCATCGTGACCCGCATGGTACGACGTTAGTGTCCACATGTGACGGTCCTGTGGACGTTCTGTGGAGTTACAGGTCGATGATCAGGCCTGATGTGGCCACGCCCAGCGGGCCCGAGTAATGCGCACCGGCCGCGGCCCGTGCGACATCGTGGTCGGTACCGGGCCAGAGGTGGGTCAGCAGCAGGTGTCCGACGCCCGCCGTAGCGGCCTGCCGGCCTGCCTGGCCGGCGTTGGTCAGGAAGTCTCGCGGTACGTCGTCCACGTGGGTCGCCTCGGCGAGTAACAGGTCGGCGCCCCTGGCGAGTTCCACGACATCGGGCGTCGGGCCGGTATCGCCGGTGTACACAATGGACCGTCCATCGACCCGTAGCCGGATCCCGGCGTTGGGCATGAAATGCGGAAGCAGGCGGGTCTCGGCCTCGAACGGGCCGATGGTCAACTGGCTGCCGGCGGTGAACTCACGCAGGACGTAGGCGGGATCGAGCATGCCCGGCCGGTCCAGGGCCAGCACCGCGTCCAGCGCGCGGGGGAGGGCGTACACGGGCAGCGCCGGGAGCGGATCGTCGCGTAGCGCCCGCGCGCGCAGCAGCGGGTTGAGGTCGGCGCAGTGGTCCGGATGGCCGTGGCTGACGAACACCGCGTCGACCTCGTCCGCCGCGATGTGGCCCAGCAAACGCGGCACTGTGGCGTACCCGACGTCGACCAGCAACCGGAATCCGTCGTGTTCGACGAGGTAACCGCTGCAGGCGCCGTTCGCCTCGGGCCACGCGCCACAGCCGCCCAGAACCGTCAGTCGCATCGCCGACAGCGTAACGGTGCGATAGGTCTAGCTCATTTATGAACACTGCTGTACCGTCGCGAACATGCGTGTTCGGCCTTCCCTCGAGCGTCGCCTGGCCAACGCACTGCTCGACATCGCCGTGGAGGTCCTGGTCGCCGACCCGTCCGCGTCGCTTGCCCAGGTCGCGGAGGCCGCCGGCATCGGCCGAACGACGCTGCACAAGCACTACGCCACCCGGGGGGACCTGATGCGCGGCGTCGGTCACCGCGCGCTGGACCTGTGGGAACAGGTGATGGCCGCGGCCGACGGTTCGGAGGCGGCGGACGGCGGCTTGCACGCGCTGGTCGAGGCCATGGTGCCGATCGGTCCTCACCTCGCGTTCCTGTGGCGCAACCCGATCTTCGATCATGACGAGGACATCGGTAGGCGATGGCGCGAGATCGAGCCCCGGGCGCTGAACGTCCTCGAGCGAGCCCAAGCCAACGGTGTGGTGCGTACGGATGTCGCGGACTTCTGGTTACTGCAGACCTTGTACTCGCTGGTCTACGTCGCCGCCGAGTCTGTCCACTCTGGACATCTCGCGCCGCGGGACGCACCCGGCCTGGTCGTCGACACGTTCGTACGCGGGCTGGGCGCCCCCCAGTCGCAAGCTCGGTAGGGGAGGAGCGCAGCCGTGGGTCGGTTCCGACAAGCCGTTTCGTTCGGCACCCAGTTGTACCGCGAGCGCCTCGACTTCGCGTACGCGGGCTATGTCCGCCGCGATCAGATGGCGCTGTTGTTTCTCCGGCCCGGCCGCGACAACCCATACGCCATCTATGACCGCATGCGCCGCGACGGCACGCTGCTACCGACGCGACGCGGCAACTGGGTGACCACCAGCCACCGGGTCTGCGACGCGGTGCTCCGGGACCGGCGCTTCGGCGTACGCCCCGCGGGCAGCTCCGCCGACGACCTCCCCCCGGACAATTTGTCATTCCTCGATATGAATCCGCCGGACCACACCCGGCTGCGCCGCTTCGCCCAACCGGCGTTCAGCCCCAAGCAGATCGCGGGCTACGGCCCGCGGATCGAGGCGACCGTCGGCCGCCTGCTGGATCAGGTCGTGGCGGCGAGACAGTTCGATCTGATGTCCGCGTTGGCGTCGCCGTTGCCGATCGCGGTCATCACCGACCTTCTCGGCGTACCGGATTCCGACGCGGACGAGTTCGCGCGCCACGGTGCGGTCATCGCCAGCGCGCTCGACGGGATTCGATCGCTGTCTCACGCGGCCCGGCTGCACGCCGCGAGCCAAGGGTTGGCGGCTCTCTTCGACAACCTCTTCGCGCTACGGCGCCGCGAGCCGGCCGACGATGTCGTCAGCCGCGTCGTCGCGGCCGAGGGCGATCAGGTCAAGCCCGGCCGAGATGGTACCGATCTGCAACCTGTTACTGATCGCCGGTTTCGAGACGACAGTCAACCTGATCGGCAATGCGGTCAACGCACTCCTCGACCACCGGGAGCATTGGGAGGCGCTCTGCGCCGAGCCGGACGCGTTGGCGGCCAAGGCGGTGGAGGAGACGCTGCGCTTCGACCCGCCGGTCCAGCGGACCTACCGGGTCGCATTGGAGCGACTCGAGCTCGAGGGCAAGCAGGTTCGCAAAGGTCAGTACGTCGTCACATTGATCGGGGCGGCCAACCGTGACCCCGAGGTGTATCCCGGGCCGGACCGGTTCGACATCCACCGCGTACCGACCACCGAGCATCTCGCGTTCTCCAGCGGCATCCACTACTGCATCGGCCAGCCGCTCGCCCGTCTCGAAGCCACGATCGCGTTGCGCCTGCTCGCCGAACGGATGCCCGGGCTGCGCCGGGCCGGCCGGCCCCGCCGGCGCAACTCCAACACCATCCGCGGCCCGATCCGTCTCCCGGTGAGCGCCAATTAAGTACTTGCCAGGTGGGAAAGTGACGTGATACTTTCCTGTCTGGAAAGTACTGTCGGGATGGGATAGGAGGCAGGGATGGGCGAGGAGTTGCGGCCGGAGGAGGCCGCCCGAGCGCTCGTCGAGATCGAGCAGCGCCACGAACAGGTGATCCGGTTGGCGACCATCCCGACGTGGTTCTGGTGGGCCATTGCCGGGCTGATCGTCGGACTGTCGGCGGCCATCGAGTCGCGCCGGCCACTCGTACTCGGCATCGGCATCGCCGTGTTCGTCGTCGGGATCCTGGCCACGGTCGGCCGGATCGTAGCGGGCAGCGTCCTGCACGCCCAGCCGCGCAACGACCTCGTGCGACCGGCCGGTGTCATCGCGATTCTCGGCTTCGTTGCCCTGGTGCTGGCCGTGACGTTGCCGACCGGGTTCGCGCTGAAGGCCGCTGGCACGCGCTATCCGGCGACCCTGAGCGCGCTCATCTGTGGCGTCCTGATCGTCCTAGGTGGACCGTTGCTCATGCGGTACCTGCACCGCGTCATGCGGGCCAACGTGACCGGTGGTCGCCGATGATCAAGCCCAAGTTCGATGAGCTGATCCACGCGCCCACCCGGTTGTCGATCGTCTCGCTGCTGGCCGCCACCGAGTGGGCGGACTTCGGGTTCATCCGCGACAGCATCGGGCTGTCCGACTCGGCGCTGTCCAAGCAGTTGACGATTCTGGACGAGGCCGGATACATCGAGATTCGTAAGGGTTTCGTCGGCAAGCGACCGCGGACCTCCGCCCGACTCAACAGCGTCGGGCGCGCCGCGTTCGAACAGCACGTGCGGGCGCTCCAGGAGATCGTCGCGCAGGCCGGCGCCTCGGTTCTGCCCCGTTGAAGGCGCGCTGTACTAGGGTTGCGATGGTGGTCAAGCGCGGACTGTACTTAGCGCCGTTCGACGAGTTGGCTGATCCGCAACGCCTGATGGATCTGGCGGTGCTCGCGGAGTCCAAGGGCTGGGATGGTCTGTTCCTGTGGGATCGGATCGCCTACCCGCCGGCCGGGCGCCCGGTAGCCGACCCGTGGGTGGCGCTGAGTGCGATGGCGGTGGTGACCGAGACGTTGCGGCTCGGGCCTATGGTCACGCCGCTGTCCCGCAGGCGGGTGCAGAAGTTCGCGCGGGAGACGGTCACGCTGGACCGGCTCAGCAACGGCCGTCTCATCGTGGGCGTGGGTCTCGGCAATGCCGCGGACATGACGCCGTTCGGCGAGATCGTCGACCCTCGCGAGCGGGCGCGCGTGCTGGACGAAGGGCTCGAGCGGCTCGCCGGGTACTGGGGCGGGGAGTTCACGCCGCTGCCGGTACAGCGTCCGCGCATTCCCGTGTGGGTCGCGGCGAATTGGCCTCATCGCAGGCCGATCCGTCGAGCGATCCGGTGGGACGGACTGTTCCCGATCGAACTGCCGGGACCCGAACAGCTCGTCGAGATGGCAGAGCTGACCAGGCACGCGCGCGACGGCAACGAGGATCCCTTCGACCTGATCGTGGAAGTACCACCCGGAGCTGACGTCGCCTCGTGGGAGAGCGCGGGGGCGACGTGGGTACTGACCAGCTTCGAGCCGCAACCCGCGGAAATCGAGATACGCGAGGTTGTCGAGAACGGGCCGTGACGAGTCATGAACGCCGTCGACTACGACGCCGAGCTTCGACTGCACACCCCGGTACTGTGCCGGGCCTGGGGCATACAGCCTCGCGACCATGTCCTCGACATCGGTTGTGGGACAGGGCAGACGACACGCGAGGCGGCCCGCACGGCCCGGGCAGGCAGTGCGCTCGGGGTCGACGTCGCCATGTCCGCCATCGAACGGGCTCGCACTCTCGCGCGGGCGGAAGGCGTACGCAACATCGCGTTCGAATGCGCCGACGCGCAGATCCATCACTTCGCGCCGCACCGTTTCGACATCGCGATCAGCAGGTTCGGCACGATGTTCTTCCGCGACCCGGTCACCGCTTTCACCAACATCGGGCGCGCCCTGCACCCGGATGGTCGGCTGGTGATGATGGTGTGGCAAGCACACCATCGCAACGAATGGGAGGTCGTGGTCCGCCGATCCCTGGGGTACGACGGTCCCGCGGCTGGCGAGCCGGATGCGTTCTCGCTGGGCGATCCGGCAGACGTGACGAAGGTGCTGCAGGCCGCCGGGTTCACCGACGTAGCCTTCACCGATGTCGACGAGCCTGTCTACTACGGTCCGAACGTGGCCGCCGCGCTGGACTGGGTCAGCGGCTTCGCCGGTGTCGGCAACGCGCTGAAGCGACTGGACGCCACCGCCGCGGCGCGGGCGCTCGACCGGCTACGCGGGGCGCTCGCGGCACACCTACGTGACGACGGAGTCTGGTTGGACTCCCGCGCTTGGATCGTGGCGGCACGTCATAGCGAAAGGGCCCTATGAAAACACTGCACACGTCGTACCGCGTTTCGGACCTGGCCACCTCGCTCGACTTCTACACCACCCTCGGGTATGGCGAAGTCGGCCGGGTCGACGTCGGAGGCGGTACGAGTCTGACAATGCTCAAGTTCCCGAACGAGGAGTTCGTCTCGCTCGAACTCGTCTACCGGCCGGCCGATGGAGCGGTGGACATCGGTACCGGGTTCAGCCACGTCCCGATCCAGGTCGACGATCTCGCCGCCACGATCGACAAACTGACCCAGGCGGGCGTTGCACCGGGTCCCGTGGAACGCCCCGGCGGCGAGGACGGCCCGCAGATTCTGTGGCTCACCGACCCGGACGGCTACCGGATCGAGTTGGTGCAGTGGCCCGCAGGGCACGCCGACGGGCTCACCGCCGCCGACTTCGGCTAACGCTCGACTGTGGCGGGCGGCATGAATCTAGGACTTCCCGGGTACGACCATCCGTGTGACCGGCACCCACACTCTCGTGGCCGGCAGGTACCGGCTGCGGCACCCGCTCGGCCGTGGCGGCATGGGCACGGTCTGGCTGGCCACGGACGAGGTGCTGCACCGTGACGTCGCGGTCAAGGAGATGGTGCCGCCGCCCGGCCTGAGCACCGAGGAGCGGGCGAGCCTGCACCGTCGGAGTCGCCGCGAGGCGCGGGCGGCCGCACGCCTCAACCATCCCAACGTGGTACGGGTCTACGACATCGTGGACAGCGGCGACGCACCGTGGATCGTGATGGAGTACGTGCCGGCGCGCTCGCTGCACGAGGTGATCAGGCAGGACGGGCCGTTGTCACCGGCCCGGGTAGCCACGATCGGGCTCGCCGTCCTCGAGGCGCTGCGGGCCGCCCACCACGCCGGGGTCATGCATCGCGACGTCAAGCCGGGCAACGTGCTGCTCGCCGACAACGGCCGGATCGTGCTCACCGACTTCGGCCTCGCGACCGTTCCCGACGAGGCGACTGTCACGCGGGTAGGGCTCGTACTCGGGTCGCCGTCGTTCATCCCGCCCGAACGCGCTCGGGGTGAGCCGGGCGGACCGTGGTCGGACATGTGGTCGCTCGGTGCGACGCTCTTCGCGGCCGTCGAGGGGCACGCGCCGTTCGAGCGGGCCTCGGCCATGGCGACGCTCACCGCGCTGGCCACCGAGCCCGTGCCGCCGACGCGCCGGGCCGGCCCGCTCCACCCGGTACTGGAAGGTTTGCTGCACAAGGATCCGGCTCAGCGGCTCGGCGCCGCGGACGCGGACCGGATGTTGCGCGAGGTGGCGCGCGGGCCGGTCACCCGTGTGCCGGCGCCGTCGCGAACCCGGCCGGTGCCGCCGGTGGTACCACAGCCGTCCACCCGACGGCGCCGGAAGATGCCGCTCGTGCTCGCGGTGCTCGCGCTCGTCGCGGTGGCGATAGCGGTCAACGCGCTGCTGCCCCGGGACACGCCACCGGATGGCCAGGGGACCTTCGGGTCGACACCCACAACCGGCCCGACCGCACAGGCCCCGACCGCCAACGCCCCGACCGGGGAGAAGACAACCGAGGAAGGCCTGCCGCAAGGCTGGCGCACCTACCGGGACGAGACCGGTTTCGCCGTGGCGGTCCCGATCGGGTGGACCGTGGTCCGGCGCAATGGCATCGTCTATTTCGACGAGCCGAACGGGGGCCGCCTGCTCGGCATCGACCAGACCGACCAACCCAAATCCGATCCCGTCGCCGACTGGGAGCAGCAGGAGGCGGCGCGGCTCTCGGCCGGTGACTTCCCGAGGTACGAGCGGATCGGCATCCGGACCTGCGACTACTTCGTGGCCTGCGCCGACTGGGAATTCCGGTACACCTCGCGCGGCACCCGCGTACACGTCAACAACCGTGGCGTGGTCGTCTCCGACAACCGGGCGTACGGGTTCTGGTGGTCCACTCCGGACAGCCAGTGGACCGCCAGCCTGTCCTATCTCGACGTCATCTTCCGCACCTTCCAACCGGCACGCTGACGGGCCTATCCTGCGCTTGCACCTTGTTCGCGCCCGGCCGGGTGGAGGTGACGCAGTTGCTCGGGAATGCCCTGCGGTTCGCGAGAGCGCCACTCGAGTTCATCGAATCCCTACGACCGATGGGTGACGTCGTACGGAATCGGCTCGGTCCACAGAAGGTGTGTTCGCCATGACGGAGATGGCCGTCGTGCTCGCGACGATCGCCCAGCGATGGCGGCTGCGACCGGTGCCCGGTTACCCAGTGCGAGTAAACTCGATCTCTGCGTTGAAGCCCGACCACCTGCCGATGACACCGCACCGGCGCTGACGCCGGTTTTCCCCCGGGCGTGTCATTGTTGGTCGGAACGGGTAACCAGAGCTGCTCCCGCGGGGGGCCATGACGAACGGGGGACCGCCATGGTCGACCCAACCGCTACCCCGCTCACCGAGGCCGCCGCCGCTACATATGTCGCCGCCGCCGGCTTCTCCGTCGGCCCCGTCGGCCGCGTGGGCGTGGAGCTGGAGTATCTGGTACGCGATCCCGTCGCGCCCACGGACCGGCCGTCCATCGCGCGGTTGCTCGCCGCCACCGCCCACCTGCCCGCTCCGCTGCCCGGTGGCGGGACCATCACCGTCGAACCCGGAGGTCAGCTCGAACTCTCGTCGGCCGTCGGGGCCAACCTGCAGGAGTGCGTGGAGGCCGTCGAGGTCGACCTGGCTCTCATCGAGGCGGCCCTGGCCGCCGACGGCCTCGTGCTCGACGGCGCCGGGCTCGACGCCCACCGGCCGCCCGAGCTGATCACCGATCATCCGCGCTACCAGGCGCTCGCGGCTTATCATGACCGCCGCAACGGCAAGGGCCGCGAGGTGATGTGCAACTCAGCGTCCGTACAGGTATGCCTCGACTCCGGGGACGACTCGGACGGCTGGGCCGGCTACCGCCGGCGGTGGTGGCTCGCCGACGCGCTCGGCCCGGTCCTGCTCGCGTCCTTTGCCAACTCGCCCCGGACCACCCGCGGCGGCACGCGCTGGGTCTCCTACCGCCAGGCGCTGCGGTTCGGCACTGATCCGAGCCGGACCCGCGCACCCCGGCTGACCGCCGACCCGCGGACCGCGTGGGCGCGCTACGCCCTGTCGGCCAAGGTCGCCATGATCGCGCATCCCGAGCCGGAGCCCTGGCACGTGCCCAGCGGGCTCACGATGCGCGGCTGGCTGCGCGGGCACGGTCCGCGCCCGGTGACGTTGGACGATCTCGAGCGGCATCTCGGCACACTCGTGCCGCCGGTGCGGCCGCGCGGGTACCTCGAGTTCCGCATGATCGATCAGCAGTCCGCCGACGGTTGGGTCGTGCCGTTGGCCGTGGTGACCGCGCTCCTGGACGACCCGATCGCGGCCGAGGCCGCCGCCGAGGCGACCGAGCCACTGCGGTCGCCGCTGCGACGGCACCGCGACTGGCTGGCGTCCGCCCGGACCGGTCTGGCCGATCCCGACCTGGCCGCCGCGGCGCGCTCCTGCTTCGAGGCGGCGGCGGCAGCGCTCGGCCGCATGGGCGCCGCCGCGCAGGTGCGGTCCGCGGTCGAGACATTCATCGACCGGTACGTCGTACGCGGGCGCTGCCCGTCCGACGATGGGGTAGTGGTACCGATCCGGCAGCTCGTTCACTGATCGGCGAAGTCCAGGGTGCCGTCCCGGCGGCCACGCTGGACGAGCCGCTGGAAGGTCAGCACGCCCAGGCCCAGCCAGCAGAGCCCGACCAAGGCCTCGGCGACGGCGTGCCGGCCGGCCGATCCGAGATCACCGGCGAGGACCTGCCGTACCGCGACGAGCCCGTTGGTCAGCGGCAGCGCGTACGCCGCCGAGGTGGGCGGCGGCACGTTGACCCCACACAGCGCCATCAACGCCAGGACGCCCAGGTTCGCCACCATGGCTTCCACCGCCCGCAGGCGGACGAGGAGGCCGGCGAGGAACACCCCGGCGCAGTACGCGCTCGCGCCGACCAGCACGGTCAGCGGTACCAGCAGCAGGCTGCGCGGCCACGGCAGTGGCAGCCCGAACACCGGGCCGGCGACGAAGAGCGCGCCGAGCGCCGCGAGGACCCCGTCGGCGACGAGGTACGCCCCACGGGCGGCGAACACCAGTACCGGGCTCGTCGGGCTGGCCGCCAGCAGAGGCAGGGTGCCGGCTTCCCGTTCCCGGTTGACCAGGTTCAGGGCCCAGATCCCTTCCAACGCGGCGAGCAGGATCGCGTTGCCGACTAATAGGAACCAGGTCCGCTCGGGCGAACGCAGCAGCGTACCGATCAGCGCGAAGAACATCACCTGGGCCAGTACGCGCAGGTACCAGCCGGCCAGCCAGGTCCGCCAGGTGTAGATGGCGGTGTAGTCGGCCAGTCCACTTCGGACGGCGTACCAGACGATCATTTCAGCCCCATTTCGCCGTTGTGCCGCAGGCGTCCCAGGATTCGGCGCATGAGTGCGGTCGCGAGCAGCAATTCGGCGCAGCCCAGTCCCACGACGGCGGCGACGCGTGCCACCGCGTCCGGTACCGGTGCCGGCTCGAGTGCCGCCCGCAGCAGGTCCGCCGACCACGACAGGAATACGAGTCTGCTCACCGGGTGTGACCATCCGGGCAGTAGCGCGACTGGTACCAGGACTCCGCCGAGAACGTAGAACGGGTACGTTGCCGTGTTCGAGAACGTGATGGCACTGCGGGCAAGCACGAACAGTCCCGCCATCAGCAGCGCGGTAGCCGCGATGGCGAACGCCGTCGCGACCACCGTCGCGCCCAGCACCGCCGGGTGGTAGACGGCGATCCGGGCCCGCAACAGGTACCGGGCCACGAGCCAGATCTCCACAGTGGACAGCGAGCCGACGGCTGTGACCGCGAGCACCCGGCCGAATACCACGGTTGCGAAGTCCGTCGGCGCCGCCGCGTGCAGCTCCAGCGTCTCCGCGCCCCGGTCTCGCTGGATCACGGCTCCGCCGTGCAGCAGCGCGAAGCTCCACAGGGTGATGAGGATCGGGGCGACGACCGCGTACCCGCCGAGGTCCGTTCGCCCCGCGTGCCGCAGCACCATCAGGAATATCAGGGTGAACACCGGACCGGCTATCGCCGGGAACACCAGATCCGGCTGATGCCGAAAGAACGCCAGCTGCAGCCGGCCGCCGGCCGATATCCCGCGCATGCTCACACCGCCAGTCCACGGTCGCCGATCAGGTCGAGGTAGACCTCCTCCAGACCGGGCGGACTCGTACACAGTGTCGTCACCCCGGATTCGACCAGCAGCCGCAGTACCGCCTCGAGCGCGTCGGTGTGGTCGACGTGGATCCGGATCGTGTTGCCGTCCCGGTCGACCCGGTCGACGCCGGGCAACGCGTCGAGCTGGCCGAGCGCCTCGGCGTCCCGGGCGTCGACGGTCACGTACCGGCGGCGGGTCGCCAGACCGGCGAGTGTCCGCGGGGACTCGGTGGCGAGGATCCGGCCGTGGTCGATCAGAGTCACGCGGTCGCACAGCGCCTCGGCCTCCGCCATGTCGTGGGTGGTGAGCAGCACGGTTCGACCCTCGGTACGCAGTTGTTCGACCAGTCGCCGGAATTCGCGCGCCGCCACCGGG
The DNA here is from genome assembly GCA_035650075.1 of Micromonosporaceae bacterium. Classification (GTDB taxonomy): domain Bacteria; phylum Actinomycetota; class Actinomycetes; order Mycobacteriales; family Micromonosporaceae; genus DASSUC01. Next base: position 20,519 of record DASRII010000526.1, read on the forward strand.
TCGAGCCCGGTCGCGGGCTCGTCGAGGAACAGCACCGACGCATCCGCGATCAGCCCGCGTGCGAGATGCAGCCGCTGTTTCATCCCACGGGAATACGTCTCGACCCGTTCGTCCGCCCGATCGGCCAACCCGACGCGATCCAAGAGAGAATCGGTGCGTCGCGATATCTCGGCCCGCGGCAGGCGGTAGAGCGAAGCCCAGTACCGCAGGTTCTGCCGACCGGACAGGCGCGTGTACAGACCTCGCTCGCCGCCGAAGACAATGCCGATCCGGGGTTTGACGAGTCGTGTGTGGACGGTCACATCGTGGCCGCACACCAGTGCCCGCCCGGACGTCGGCGCCAGTACGGTCGACAAGATCTTGACGAGCGTGGTCTTGCCCGCGCCGTTGGGTCCCAACAGTCCGTGCACCTGTCCATACGGGACAGTCAGCGAAATCCGGTCCAGCGCGAGCACCTCGCTACCGCGGCGGGGCCGGTATATCCGGGTCAGGTTCTCGACAACTACCGCATCGTTGCTCATGGCCCGACCCTGGCACTTCGAGCTGACTTGAAGTCAAATGGTGTGCATGGATCTGATCCCCATCGGTGAGGCCGCCCGCCGGCTCGGGGTCAACGCCTCGGCTTTGCGGTACTACGAAGAGCGCGGACTCGTCCGGCCCGCAACGCGCCGCGGTGGCCGGCGCATGTACGGCCCGGAACAGCTGCGCCGGTTGGCGTTCGTCGGCATGATGCAACGCCTCGGGCTGAGTCTGGATACCGCATCCGCGATTCTCGACGAGCCACCCGACCGTTGGCGGAGCGTCATCGTCGAGCAGTTGGCGGCCCTCGACAAACTGATCGCGCTCGCCACCGAGGCGCGTACGTTCCTGCATGAGGCGCTGCGCTGTCCTGCCGAGCATCCGGTGTACGAGTGCCCGTACACGATTGACGCGCTCGACCAAAGACTAGGACAGTGAGGGACCCGCTCTGGTATTCGTGACGATCGCTCGATATCGTGCACGGAGGGCAGGCGGACAATGGTTGGTGTGGGAACTCACGGGGTATGGGCGGCGATTTCCAGAAGCGTGAGTTATCTTGTGAAGGTGATCATCCGTAATTTGGAGGCGTAGTTATGGCACGGAGAGAGGTTGTCGTCCTCGAGGATGACTTGGATGGCGGCAATGCGGCCGAGACGGTCAGGTTCTCGCTGGACGGTACGTTCTACGAGATCGACCTGAGTGCGAAGAATGCCAAGAAGTTGCGTGATTCGTTGGCTTCCTACGTAGCGGTGGGTCGCAAGGTTGGTCGTGGCGGCCTCGCGGCCGGTCGGGGTCGTGGTCGCGCATCGTCAGCCGTCGACCGCGAGCAGAACAAGGCGATTCGGGCCTGGGCCAAGAAGGCCAAGAAGCACGTTGCCGACCGGGGCCGGATTCCCCAGGAGATCATCGACGAGTACCACGCGAAGGCGGGCCGCTGACTTCATAGGGTAACGACTAGTCGCACTCGAACGGTGACAACACCAGCGCCGGCAGTAGTCGGACCATATCGAGAATGGGTATGTCTGTCCTCATTCGACGGTGCGGAGGATCTGCTCGATCGAGCTCGTTCGGGACCGGAGCTCGGCCACGTCGGCGGCTACCCGTTGTTGAGCATCGAGGGTGGTCTCGGCGAGTTGCTCGTAGCGACGCACGAGCTGGCGGATGTCGTCCTCCTGCTTGGCGGAAAGTTTCACCTTGCGGAACTCGAGGACGGTAGCGGCGATGCCGCCGAGAAACAGGAAGACGAAGAACAGAATGCCGAGCAGGAAGATCGTGTCGGGCCAGGTGGAGTCCGCGGGCATCAGGACTGCTCCTTTCTGGTCAGGGTGCGGGCCGCCTCGGCCAACGTCGAGGCGGTCAGGTGCATATCGAAGTCAGTGACTTCGTAGAACTTCATGGCCTTGCCGTCCTCGGACAACTCCAGGCTGCCGGCGATCAGACCGGCGGCCTCGAGCCGTTGCAGGTGCATGTGGAGCAGGGGCCGGCTCACTCCGATCTCGCGCGCGAGGCGGCTGGTGTAGTCGCGGCCGCGGGCCAGTCTCGCGATGATGCGTAACCGCAGCGGGTTGGCCAGTGCCGCCAGCATCTCGACGAGGTCGTCGCCGGACGGCGTCATGGCTCTCCTATCACATGTAAGCTTTCTCTTACATGTGAAAGGCTAGCACTACTGAGGAGGCGCCGGCAAGCGGAGTGGTTGTATAGGAGGATGGCCAATCCGGCGATCCTGACCGTCGACGACGACCCGGCCGTCTCCCGCGCGGTCGCCCGCGATCTGCGGCGCCAGTACGGCGAGCGGTACCGCATCGTGCGGGCGAGCAGCGGCGCCGAGGCGCTCGACGCGCTCCGGGAGATCAAGCTGCGCGGGGACCAGGTCGCGATGCTGCTCGCCGACTACCGGATGCCGCAGATGAACGGCATCCAGTTCCTCGAAGCGGCGATGGACCTGTTCCCGCGGGCGCGCCGGGTGTTGCTGACGGCGTACGCCGACACCGACGCGGCGATCACCGCGATCAACGTGGTCGACCTCGACCACTACCTGCTCAAGCCGTGGAACCCGCCGGAGGAGCATCTCTATCCCGTCGTCGACGATCTGCTACAGGCCTGGCAGGCGTCCCCGGACGCGGCCTCGTCGGAGGTACGGGTCGTCGGGCACCGGTGGTCGGTCCGCTCGTTCAAGGTGCGGGACTTCCTGGCCCGCAACCTCGTGCCGTACCGCTGGTACCTGTCGGACGACCCGGAGGGTGCTCGCCTGCTCGCCGCGGCCGGAGTGACCGAGGCGGAAGTGCCGCTCGTGGTGACCGGCGAGGGCAAGTCACTGGTGCAGCCGAGCGATGCCGAGCTGGCGGCCAGCGTCGGCCTGGCCACCACCGCGGCTTCGGACTTCTACGACGTCGTCGTGGTCGGCGCGGGGCCGGCCGGTCTGGGCGCGGCCGTGTACAGCGGATCCGAAGGGCTGCGGACGGTCCTGGTGGAGCGCCGGGCCACCGGTGGCCAGGCCGGGCAGAGCAGCCGGATCGAGAACTACCTCGGGTTCCCGGATGGCGTATCGGGATCGCAGTTGACCGACCGCGCCCGGCGCCAGGCGTTGAAGTTCGGCGTGGAGTTGCTGACCGCCCGTGAGGTGGTGGCTCTGGAGACGACCGGTTCGACGCACGTCGTACGGTTCAACGACGGCAACCGGATCGCCGCGCACAGTGTCGTATTGGCCACTGGTGTGTCGTACCGCATGCTGGATGTGCCCGGATGTGCCGACCTGACCGGTCGTGGGGTGTTCTACGGTTCGGCCGCCACCGAGGCGGCAACGTGTGCCGGCCAAGAGGTCTACATCGTCGGCGGGGCGAACTCCGCCGGGCAGGCCGCCGTGCACTTTTCGCGGTACGCCAGCCGCGTGCACATTCTCGTCCGCGCCGAGAACCTGAACCGGTCCATGTCGCATTACCTCATCGACCAGATCGCGGCAATCGACAACATCGAGGTGCATCCGCATACCGAGGTGACGCACGGTACAGGTACCGACCACCTGGAACGGCTCACATTGACCGACACCCGCAGCGGGGAACAGCGCACCGTCGACACCTCGTGGTTGTTCATCTTCATCGGCGCGGAACCGCGTACCGACTGGCTCGACAAGGTGCTGTCCCGCGACGGGCACGGGTTCCTGCTCACCGGTGCCAGCCTGATGACCGATGGGCGCCGGCCGGCGGGTTGGCGGCTACCGCGTGACCCGTACCACCTCGAGTGCAGCGTGCCCGGCGTGTTCGCGGTCGGCGACGTGCGGGCCGACTCCGTCAAACGAGTCGCCTCCGCGGTCGGCGAGGGAGCGATGGCCGTGTCGTTGATACACCGTTACCTGGAGGCACAGTGAAGCGAGGCAGGCAATGACCTCACGGCTGACCCCGGACGAACTGCGGACCCTGTTCCTCTTCGAGGCCCTCGACGACGAGCAACTGGCCTGGCTGGCCGAGCACGGTTGGGTCGAGGAACACCCGGCCGGGCTGATCTACGCCGAAGGCGAGCCCGCGACGCGGTTCTACGTCCTGCTCTCCGGCACGGTGTCGCTGAGCCGGCAGGTGCATGGCGACTCGGTCGAGACGAACCGGACCGACCAGCGGGGGGTGTACGCCGGCGCGATGCAGGCATATCTCGGTAGCCAGGTCGCGCAGGTCTACGCCAACACGTTGCGGGCGCTGACCCCGACGGAGTCTTTCGTCCTGCCGGCCGAGGACTTCGCGACGATGATGCGCACCTGGTTCCCGATCGCCCTGCACCTCATGGAGGGCCTCTTCTTCGGCATGCGCAACACGCAGACGATCGTGGGGGAGCGGGAACGGCTGCTCGCCCTCGGATCGCTGTCGGCCGGCTTGACCCACGAGCTGAACAACCCGGCCGCCGCGGCCGTACGCGCCACCGCGGTGTTGCGTGACCGCGTCGCGGGCATGCGGCACAAGCTCGCACTGATCGCCGACGGCCGGCTGGACGGCAGCCAACTGCGGCACCTCGTCGACTTGCAGGAGGAGGCGGTCAAGCGGCTCGCCGCGGCACCGGAGCTGACCCCGATGCAGACGAACGATGCCGAGGACGCGCTGGCGGAGTGGCTCGACGCGCGGAACTTCACCGGCGCCTGGGACGTCGCCCCGACCCTCGTGGCGGGCGGCGTCGATCCACAGTGGATGGAGCAGGCGGCGGAGACGATCGGCGCGGAGTACCTCGAGCCGGCGGTCCGTTGGCTGACGTACACATTGGACACCGAGCTGCTGATGCGCGAGATCGACGACTCGGTGGCCCGGATCTCCAACCTGGTCTCCGCGGCCAAGCAGTACTCCCAGTTGGACCGGGCGCCGCACCAGACGGTGGACGTACACGATCTGCTCAAGGCGACGCTGGTGATGCTCAACGCCAAGATTCCGGCCGGCGTGACGGTGGTCAAGGAGTTCGACCGCGGCATCCCGCCGATCCCGGCGTACGCGGCCGAGCTGAACCAGGTGTGGACGAACCTCATCGACAACGCCCTCGACGCGATGGGTGACTCCGGGACGCTGACGCTGCGTACCGGTACCGACGACGGGCACGTCTTCGTCGACGTGATCGACACCGGACCCGGTATCGACCCGGCCGTTCGGCCGCGCATCTTCGAGCCGTTCTTCACCACCAAGCCGGTCGGCGAAGGTACCGGTCTGGGGCTGGACATCTCGTACCGGATCGTGGTGAACAAGCACCACGGTGACATCCGGGTGGACTCGGCGCCCGGATCGACGCGGTTCCGGGTACTGCTTCCCATCGATAGTCAGGCCGGGTGAATTGACCCCGGATCGTCGACGAGGTCGTCGCACCGGGTGTCGGCCGCGATGCGCGACACCGACCGCGACCTCGTCTCCGTCGTCGTGGTACGCGCCGACGCCGACATCACTGCACTGTCCGATCTGGACGGTCGGGCGGTCGCTGGCCGGTCTGCCGGTCGGCGGACGGTTGTCGGTACGTGGGCACCATCCGGCGACGGCCGTCGACTGGGCCGCCGCCGACGTCGTCCGGCTCGCCGCTCGCGACGAGGCCCGTCACGTGGCGTTCGGGGTCGCGCACACGGTGCACGTGGTCCCGGCCGATCCGCACTACCTTGGCCGGTTGCGTACCGCGGTCCAGCGGCGGCATGATGCGCTGGCCGATACGGCCGGACTCAACCGCCAGGTGTTCGACGCGCTCGTGGTGCTCGCCGCCGGCGGCTGAGCGCGATCGGCTTCCTGGACGACGAGGCCGCCGCGCTGTCCGCGCTGCACACCCGCAACTTCATGTGATCGGGTACGGAAAAACCGCCGATCATCCGGGGTGCGTCGAGCTGATCGGCGGAGTTAGGGTGCCCCGCGCCCGATCCAGGCCTTACCGGGGGATGCGGGAGTACAACAGGGAGGTTCCATGAGAAGGACCCGTGCGCTGATGGCGGCAGCCGTCACGGCGCTCACGGCACTGGCGATGACCGCCGGAGGCTCGGCGAACGCCGGTACCGCGGGCATCGACACGTTGAGCAATACCTCTGACGGTGGGGTGTCCGGCCCGCGCGTGGACGTGGAATACGCGCTGGTGCAGCTCGTAGGCGACCCGCTCGCCACGGCAGCGAAGACCCACCCGCCGCAGGGCAAGAAGATCGATTTTTCCAGCGCCGCGGTGAAGTCCGAGCGGGCTCGGCTCTCCGCGTTGCGCAACGATTTCAAGGCGTGGCTGCGGGACAACGCCCCGCGGGCGAAGGTCACCGGGGAGTACGACACGTCGCTCAACGCGGTCGCGCTCAAGCTCAACGGTGAGTCGCTGGCCACGATCGCCGGAGCACCGCTCGTCCGGCGTGCCGAGTACCAGGGCGTCTACACCCCGACGGTGGAGGACCCGGACCTCGCGATCATCAGCGCGGTTCAGGCCTGGAACCGGGCGGGTGGCGCGGCCAACGCCGGGGCTGGCGTCAAGGTCGCGGTCGTCGACACGGGTATCGACCAGACCCACCCGTGCTTCTCCGACGCCGGGTACCCGGCGCAGACCCAGCTCGGTGACAAGCGGTTTACCAACAACAAGGTGATCGCGGCCAAGGTGTTCAACAACAAGGCCGTATCTCGCGGGTACACCCCCGAGGCGATCCAGGACCACGGCACGCACGTGGCCGGTACGGTGGCCTGCAACCACCTGACCCCGGCGACGGTGGCCGGCGCGGACATCCCGTACGACATGTCGGGCGTGGCACCGCGGGCACTGCTCGGCAACTACAACGTGTTCCCGGGTGAGGTCGGCAACGCGCGCAGCGAGGACATCCTCAACGCGCTCGACGCCGCGTACGCGGACGGCTTCGACGTGGCGAACATGAGCCTCGGCGGTGGCGCGCACGGTATCCAGGACCTGCTGACCGTCGGGGTCGACAACCTGGACCAGGCGAACATGGTCGTGGCGGTCGCCGCGGGCAACTCCGGCCCCGGACACTTCACGATCGAGTCGCCGGGTAGCGCGGCGCGGGCGCTGACGGCCGGCGCCAGCACCGTCCCGCACTTCGTCGGCGCACCAGTGACGGTGGGCGGCGCGACGTACGGCGCGGCGGCCGGCGACTTCGCCACCGTCTCCGCCGACTTGACCGCACCGCTGGGTGTGGTGGCGGGTCCGGTCAACGGCCTCAGCACGGCGTGCACCCCACTGCCGGCCGGTAGCCTGACCGGCAAGATCGCCCTGATCTCCCGGGGCGACTGCACGTTCTCGGAGAAGATCCGTTCCGCGCAGGACGCGGGCGCGGTCGTCGTCCTCGTCGTGAACAACGTCGGCGGTGACCCGATCGCGATGGGCCTCGGCGGTATCCCGAACGAGCCCACCGTTCCGGCGTACCAGCTGAGCCTGGCGGATGGCATGGCGGTCAAGGCGAACAACGGGGCGGCGACCACGGTCGGCGCCACGATGTCCTACTTCTTGACCACGAACGTCGACATCATGGCCGGGTTCTCCAGCCAGGGTCCGACCGACGTGGACTTCCGGGTCAAGCCCGACGTGGTGGCGCCCGGCGTCAACGTGCTCAGCTCGATCCCGCACCAGTTCTGCTCGGCTCCGCCGTGCTTCGCGTTCTTCCAGGGCACCTCGATGGCCACGCCGCACCTTGCCGGCTCGGCCGCCGTGGTGATCGGCCAGCACCCGACGTGGTCCGCCGCGCAGGTGCGGTCGGCCATCGTCAACACGGCCGACCAGGGCGTCCTGAAGAACTTCCAGGCAACCGCGGTGCAGACCGACGTCAACGTGATCGGTGCCGGCCGCGAGAACCTCCTCGCAGCTACCGGCGCGGTGGCCGGGCTGGACCCGGTCAGCACCAGCTTCGGCTCGGTGCCGGCGGGTTCCGGGCAGACCCGTACCGCCACGGTCACGCTGACCAACCTGGGTACCGGCTCCCGGACGTACGGGCTGTCGGTCGGGACGGCCACCGGTACCGGTGTCACGTTCTCGGTGAGCCCGTCGTCGGTCACGCTCGCGGCCGGCGCGTCGGCCACGGTCACCATCACGATGACCGCGGCCAAGGGCTCGAGCTTCGGTGACCACTTCGCCAAGCTCGCGATCGCCTCCGGCGGGACAGAGGTTGCCCACGCTGTGGTGTACACGATCGTCAAGTAACGCCTTCGACCCGGAGCGGGCGGTCGCAGCCGCGACCGCCCGCTCCGCGCGTGTATAGACTGCAGCGGATAGGACCTGGGGGCACAACCACGGAGACTGCTATGCGCTGTCTGCGTCTCGCGACCGCGGTGATCGTCGGTCTGCTGGCCGTTGCGCCACTGACCGCACCGGCTGCCGCGGCTCCGCCGTACTCGCTGGAGGAACGCGCGGCCGCCATCGCGTCGCCGTCGCTCGTCTTCCTCGACGTGCGCGTCGAGGGCTACCTGCGCGTACGCAAGACCGGCGCGCTCGTCAACGACACCCCGGTCAGCGTCCACCGGTACTGCAGCGGGTTCGGGGTCAGCTCGGTCGGGCACGTGGTGACGACGACCCACTGCCTCCAGCCGAGCCCCGCCGTGCTGCGCAGCCTGGCCGCGAACGCGGTCGCCACCGCGTTGGTCGAGGCCAAGAAGCTGGCCACGGCGCAGAAGGCCGACTGGGTCAAGCAGATCACCTCGACATCCGACTTCACCGGTACGACGGTGGACACGCAGCCGGTGACCTCGGTGACCGGGCAGCTGTTCCTCGGGTCGACCGAGCCGGACGGCGCGGCCGCGATCACGGGCCAGGTCGTCGAGTCGCAGCCGATCGACAGCGGTGACACGACGCTGATCAAGCTGGAGACGACCGCGATGCCGGTCGCCAAGGTGAGTCAGGTGCCGCTGGATCCCGGCATGTCCGTGGTGCAGGTCGGCTTCGCTACCAGCGATCCCAACGCCCGGCCGGTGACGTACACGGCGAAGTTTCGGGCCGGCAAGGTCGTGGGGCGCAACGGCACCGCCTCGCCCGTCCAGTCCCAGCTCGACGGCCACCTCGGCGGCGCCTCGCACGGCGGCATGGTGATCGACAACAACGGTACCGTGATCGGCATGATCACCGGTGACCTGACCGGTGAGGACCGCAGCAACCGGCTGGCCGCCGATCCCTCGCAGGTGCTCAGCCTGCTGTCCACTGCCGGCGTCAAGAACGACCTCGCCGCGGCGGATCAGGCGTATCGGACCGGGCTCGACGCGTACTTCGGTGGGCACTACGGCGACGCGATCTCGAGCTTCGACACGGTGATCGCGGCCCAGCCGAACCACCTGCCCGCGCTGAACTATCGCCGGCAGGCCAGCGAGCGGCAGGCGATCGAGGGCGACTCCGCCTCGGGTACCCCGATCTGGCCGTTCGTCGTGGCCGGCGTGGCTCTGCTGCTCGTCATCGTGCTGGTCGCGATCGTGCTGATCCTCGGGCGGCGACTGCGCTCCGGCGACCGGGCGCTCGTCCGCTACGGGCCGTACCAGCCGGCGGCGCTGCCCGCCGCGCCGGTACCGATCTCCGGCGTACCGGTCTCGTCCATGCCGATCTCCGGGCCGCCGATGCTGCCCGCGCCCGCCGCGGCTCCGACCCCCACGCCTGCGCCTGCGCCCGCTCCGGCGCCCGCGCCCGCCGCGCAGGACAGCTGGCGGGCCCCGGTCGCGCCGGGCGGGGCTGACTATTCCATATTCGCCACGCCGCCCAGGGCGATGCCGCCGACCTCGCAGCCGGCGACGGCGAGCCAGCAACCCGAGCAGACCACCTGGCCGGACGAGGACACCACCGCCGCCTGGCCGGCGGTCACCGTGTGGCGCAGCCCGCACTCCGAGGAACCGGTACCGCCACCGGCTCCGGCGCCGAACGTGCAGTTCCCGCCGCCCGACGGGCGGACGGCTCAGACCTGATCTCCCAGTACCGCCGGCGGTGGGTCGTCGGTGCCGTCCACCCACAGCTGGTGCTCGCCGGCGGCCCACGACATGTCGTCGAACGGCCGGTGGTAGCCGGCGACCGTGGCTGGCGGCGTACCGACCACCGCGGTCCCGCCGCCGCCCATCATCGACGGCGGTGGGGCGCCACCCGCCGAACCTGGTTCGGCCGTACCGGACGCCTGCGTGTGACCGACCAGGTGTCCGGCGGCGGGGGCGGCGGCGAGGCCGGACCCGGCCGGCTTGGCCACGTGGGCCGGGAGCGTGGTCGGTGGCGGTGGCACCACAGTGGACAGTGCTGCGGCGGCCGGCGCGGTGGGGGCGGTCGCGATCGGAACGTCCACAGTGGACACGGTCGCGAGCGGTGGAATGTGCCCGTGGACGTGTCCCGCCAACCGGGTGCCCCGGTCCCGCAACCGGTCCGGCGGGCCGTGCTGGTGGTGCTGGTGGTGCACGCCGGTTCCGGGCAGGCCCTGCGGCACCTCGGGCGCTGCCGACGGCCAGACGCGATGGTCGGCGACGGCGTACCCAGCGGCCAGCTCGGCCACCAACCTCGCGATGCGCTCCTGCGCGCGGGCCCGGTCGGCCGCGGTCCCGGTATGGCCGAGCGCGGGGCCGAGCAAACCGTCCGCTGCCCAGTCCTCCGCGGCGGGGGCGTCCGGCTCCGCACGGCTCTGGGTGTCGGCCAGCATGCTCGACATCAGCGAGAGGCCGGTCCTGATCGCGACCGCCTCGTCGAGCAGCGCCTCCGCCCAGGCCGCGACGATCGTCAGCCGGCGCTGGTATTCGTCGCTGCCGACGCCGACCCAGAACCGCGCCAGCGCGTCGAGGTCGCGGCGCAGGGTGGTGGCCAGTGCCCGCAACGCGTCCTCGGTCCGGCGCCAGCTGGCGGCCAGCCCTTCGACCTGGGTCGGTGTGCCCGCGCGGAGTTGGCGGTACAGCTCGTCGTGGCTGAGCCGCCGGTACCGCTCGTAGTACTCATCGACCACGGGAAGGCCCATCACCGAACGCCCTCAAGGTGTCTTCCTGAAGCTTCTCCGACGTGCGGTACGTCCGGACGGCAACGGTGGTGGCGGTCTGGGCGGCCACCACGGCATCGAGGAGCCGGCGCAGCGCACCTTGGTAGTCGTCGCGCAGCGACTCGTACTGATCGGCTGTCAGCTGCGCGTCGTGGAACCCGCCCAGCTCCGGGCGTACATCGTCCGCGAGAGCTGACAGCGCCGCTTCCGCTTCCTGCCGGCGCGCCTCCAGACGCTCCCGGAAGCCGTCGAGTGACAGGAGATCGACGCTTACCTCGTCCACACCCATGACGACCATCCGGAGATCCGAGGAGCTTGCGCCAGCCAGTGTAGCCGATCGATGTCTCTACGGAACCGGCTCAACGGGACGGCGCCGGGTCGACGGATGCCGGGGCGGTGAACCGGGTCGCGGCCACCGGATCGAGCGCCGGGCCGGTCGGTACCAGATCCAGGATCGAAGCGGGTACGACGACCGGCCGCACACCGGCATAACCCAGCGACGCCTGGACCGTGTCGAGGTTGGCACGCGGTAGCGGGTACTTGATGCCCTGGTCGGTCACGAGGTAGACGCTGCCCTGTGCAGTCGCACCGGGTGAGGTGAGCGTCGAGACGAGGGCACCCCGGCCGCCGGGCAGCACCACGCGGTCGGCTCCGGTGCTCTCCGGTACCGCCGAGTCGCTCAGCGACATGCCGTCCACGACCCGGCCGAACGACTCGACAGTGACCGGCCGCTCGAGCTCGGTGGCGCCGCGGTAGGTCAGGCACGCCATGGCGAACCGGTCGTCCGCGCCATGGGCCGTCGGGATCTCGTTGGGCAGTCCGGGAGGCTCCACAGTGGAGTTGACGAGCAGCCGGCCGATCTCCTGCGCCGACACGTCGGTGATCCGTTGGCCGCTGGCCACCCAGAGCCGTACCGAGAGCTTGCCCACCGGAGCCAGCCCTTCGGCCAGCATCACGTAGTCCTGCCCGGCCGCCCGGAACAGTTGCCCGATGGTCGTGTCCGCACCGGCGATGGTACGGCCGGCGCGTTCACCGGTCCGGGCGATCGCCGGCGGGACGAGGTCGGGTCCGGCCGGCAGGGTGTCGAGGAACGGTGCCGCGACCGAGGCCGGCCGCAGCCCGGTCCAGCCGAGCGCGGCGACCGTCGCGTTGTCCGGTACGCGCAGCCGGTGGTCACGCCAGACCAGGAACCGGTCCGGGCTGGCACCCGAGGTGACGAGCACGCCCTCGTTGGCCGCGAGCGGCGTACCGCCGGCCGGAACCTGTCCCACCATCACGTGGGTCGCGAGCGCGATCGAGGTCGCCGAGCGGGGAGCGGTACAGACACTCCATGGCAGACCCACGAGGGAACCCTTGTCCGGCAACGCATCCGGCGCATCCGGGATACCGACCGGGCGGCCGCGGGGCAGATCCCGCAGCGAGGCTCTGGACAGCGTACGGACCGCCGGCTCGGGCTGGCCGATGATCAGGCGGGCGGAGGCCCAGTTGAGGACCGGGTGGAGCTGACCTTGCAGGTACACGTACTTCGCGCCGGTCTCGCGTTCCAGGATGATGGCGTTCTCGGCCGGGCGGCCGCCTCCGGGTGACAGCAGGCCGTAGATGCCGAAGCCGGCGACGACGAGGACGGCGACCGCGATGCCCGACAACAGCGCGATGGCGAACCGGCGCATCGGCAGCTCGTTGGTCTCCGGTTCCCCGGACAGGATCGCGGAGATGATCCGGCGGGTGAGGAACTGGTAGGCCTGGTGCTGTTCGCGCCGGGTCCACATGGTCAGCATCATATGGTCCCGCGTAGGGTATCGAGCGTGCCGGATCTCATGGCCATGAATCGCGCGGGGCGGTTCGGGCTGGGCCAGGCCGTGGCCGTCGAGCTGGCTGCGATGGCCGTGGCCGCGGCGGTCTACGCGCTCCCGGCGTATCCGGCAGTGCTGGTCTCGCTGGGCTCGGTACCGTTGCTGCTCCTCGTCGTCGGCCGGTACCGCGGACGCTGGTGGTACGAGGCGGTCGGCGGCTGGGTTCGGTTGCACGAGCGGCGCGGGGTGCGGTCGCGGGCCGCCCTCGGCGCGCGGTCGGCCGGGCCGTACTGGGCCGAGTTGGCCGCGCTCGCGCCGCACCTGGCGGTGCGGACAGTGATCGATAGGAATGTGCCCATCGGTATCGGCGCCGACGAGTTGGGCTGGTTCGCGGGCATCGCCCTGACGCCGCACGACGGGCTGTCCCGGGGCGACGGCTCGGTCCTGCGGCTGGACTGGCTCGCTCGTCTGGCGGGTGAGCCGGCGGCCCCGGTCAGCGCCGTCCAGGTGGTCATGCGCCACACCCCGTTGCCGAGCGCCGCGGTCGACCCGCGCTCGGCGTGTGCGCAGTCGTACCGCGAACTTCGCGACACGCTGTCGGTACCGCCGCAGCGCGACGTCTGGATCGCGGTCCGGCTCGGGCTGCGCGACGCGGCTACCGCGGCCGCCGACTACGGCGGTGACGTCGCCGGCATTCACCGGGCGCTCGGCGCGGCGCTGTCCCGGATCAGCAGCACGCTGACGGCGAACGGCCTGGCGCACCGGGTCCTCGACGGGGCCGACCTGCAGCAGGCATTGGTGGGCGTCTACGGGCCCGATCCGTACGACGGCGGGATCACGCACGTGCCCGCGATCGCCCACGAAACGTGGTCCAGTTGGCGGGCGATCCACGCAGTCCACGTCTGCTACGCGGTCGTGGGCTGGCCGCCCAACGCGTCACCGGACCTGCTCGGCCAGCTTGCCCGGGTGCCGGGTGCCGTGTCCGTCTGTACCGCCGTCGTGCTCGGCGCGGTCCCCGGTGACCGGGTGGCGGCGCGGACTCTGGTCCGGGTCGTCGCCGCACCCACCACGGTCGGCGCGTGCCTGCGCGAGGTCCGGACGATGGCCCGCGGGCTCGGCGTCAAGCTGGTCCGCCTCGACGGGGAACAGGCCGCGGCCGTGTACGCGACCACACCGACAGCGGCGCCGTACGGCTGGCGGTTCCCGTGACGCGGCGGACGATCGCGCCGGCCCGGGTACCGGCCGACAGCCTGCTCGACGCGCTGGGGGTCAGCGTCGACGCCTCGGGTGTCGTGCTGGGCCGGGACAGCGCGGCAAAGCCCGTACTCGTGCGGTTGTTCGGCCCGGAGCCACTGTCCGTGACGTTCGTCGGCGGCTGGTGGGCCGCGCAGGTGTTGGCCTACCGGTGTCTCGCCCACGGCGCGCTGGTTCTCGTCGACGCGCTGGACACCGCGACGCCCGCCGAGCACGGGGCGATGGCGGGTCTGTCCCACTGGCTGGCGCTCGACCGCGCGAGTGGCGGGTCCGCTCGGGTGCGGCACATGTTCGGCGGCCCGATGCCGGTGTGGCCGTCGAGCGCCATCCAGCCACTGCTGCGGCTGTACGACGCCGGTCCGGCCGGGCCCAGCGGCCGGCTGCAACTGCAGGCGTGGCAGACGCAGCTCACCGTGCTGTCCCGGGTGACCCAGGCGAGCCTGCCGGTGATCGCCGGAGCGGACCTGGTGCTCACCCAACGGCTCGACCCACCCGAGGCGGCGCTCATCGGTTCGGCGCTCCTGCTGGGACCGGATCTCGTCGGCCGGTTCGGCGCGATGGACAACGAGATGGTCGCCGCGTTCCGCGGCCCGGCCGTCCGCTACGCCTGGCTCAATCCGACCACAGTGGAGCGTCAGCTCTTCGGGTGATAGTCGGTCTCAGACCGCTTTGCTCTGCGCACCTATACGCAACACATTGGCCAGCCCAAATGTGTTGCGTATAGGTGCGCAGAGCAAAGCGGTGTGGCACCTACACCTATCCGCGGACGGCGCGGATCCATTCGAGCAGGCCGCTGACCCAGACGGCGAGCGGGGCGAGGGCGAGCGTGAGCACGATCTCGACGATGTCGATCAGCCGGCCCCAGGCGGGGGACGACTGCCGGCGCGGGCCGGTCAACCCGACACCGATGCTGACGGCGGCGACGGCGATGGTCGCTCCGAACACCCAGACGAGCCGGGTCGTCTGGTCGGCCATCACGAAGATCCCGACCACGCTCGCGACGAGCGCGATGCCGCCGGAGAGCATCAGCGGCAGCCGCTGGGCCCGGCTCGTGAACCACCGGCTGCGGACCAACGGCAGCAGCCCGAGGACGGCGGCGAGCACGATCCCCCGTACCCCTTCGGTCGCGACCAGGATGGCCGTACCCGCGCTGATGAACGCGACCGCACTCAGCATCGCCGCGAGGTATGCGTCCGCCCGCCGGGCGAGGTCGAGCACCCGTACCCCGTCGACCGTCTCGACCTCCTGGCGCAGGTGTTCCCGTTCCGTGGGCACCTTCGGCACCGGGAGGCCCACCATCCGGTACGCGAGCATCGGCAGCGCGGGCAGGACGGCATACGCCACGACCACCGTGCCGGTCGCCGCGGCGGCGGGGGTGATGTCGAACGCGGTCGCGATACCCATCGTGCCGAGTACCGCCGCGGCGGATATGCCGGCGCTGAGGAAGATCGGGGCCGCGACCGGAACGCCGACCGACGCCACCGTGGCCGACACGATCGCTACGGTAGCCGCGATCGCGACGTGGGCGAACGTGAGCTGGCTCAGCGGCCGGTCACCGGCCAGCACCAGCAGACCGCCGATGCCCGCGTAAACCGTTGCCACGACGGCGAACGCCGTGCCGGTGCGGGCGTCGCCGAGCGCGCGCGCGGACACTATCGCCACCGCGAGCAGCGCCACCGCCAGGACCAGGCCGGTCAGGCCGACGGCCGCGAACGGCGGGCCTGCGAACGGCAGCGCGACCGCGCCCGCTACGAGAGCGAGCACGCCCGCGGTCAGACCGGCGAGCCGGGTGGTTGCGGGAGTCCACCGGCCGAGGCGGTCCCGGGTACCGGTGGCGAGCGCATCCACGAGGTCGTCGAAGACCATGACCGGTGCGTCGTCACCGCGGGGTCGCAGGAACAGCAGCTCGCCGTCGCGCACGTCGAGCTGGGCCGGGGTACACGAGCTGTCCAGCTCGCCGCTGCCCAGCCGGGACAGTCCCCACCCGTTGCGCCGGCCGTTGTCATCGGTACCGCCGCCGGCGAAGTCGAGCAGCGCCGGCAGCATGTCGGCCAACGGGACGTCGGACGGCAGTGCGATGTCCAGCCGACTGCGCGGGGCCACGATCGTGACCCGGCTGAGCCCACTGGCTGCCATGAGACTCCTTATCGTTATCGACGTATCGATATAGTAGGCGCCTCGTGAGTACCGTCGTGTTCCGCCGGCCCCCGCGGCAACCGGTCCCGCCGCTGCCGCGTGGTGAGCTCGTGCTGGAGTCACCACCGGAACTCGCGGAACCGCTCGCCCGCAGCGCCGCGCAGTTCCTGATGCTGCTGCCGATGATCGCCGGCGGCGCCGCGATGGCCATCATGTACTCCAACCGCGGCGGCGGCGTGCTGACCTATGTGGTCGGCGGCCTGTTCGGGGTGTCGATGCTGGGCATGGCCGCGATGTCGTTCGGCTCGAGCCACGGCTCGCGCCGCGCGGAGGTGGACGCGAAACGTCGCGAGTACATGAGATATCTCGCGCAGTCCCGGCGGCAGGCCCGCAAGGCGGCGGGCCAGCAGCGGGCCGCCTTGCTGTGGCGCCACCCGCCACCCGGCACGCTGTGGTCGGCTCCGGCGTCGGGACGGATGTGGGAGCGGCGCAGTACCGACAACGATTTCGGTGAGGTCCGGGTCGCCGAAGGCCCGCAGAAGCTCGCGATCGCGATCGTGCAGCCGCAGACCCGTCCGGTCGAGGACCTCGAGCCCCTGACCGCGATCGCGTTGCGACGGTTCGTGCGCGCCCACTCGGCGGTACCGGATCTGCCGCTGGCGATCCAGTTGCGCTCGTTCAGCCGCGTGGTGCTGCGCGGCGAGCGCGACCACGTGCTGGCCCTGTCGCGCGCGATCGTCTGCCAGTTCGCGACGTTCCACGCACCGGACGACGCCTGGGTGGCCGTGGTGGCCGCGCCGGAGCGGACGGCCGACTGGGACTGGATCAAGTGGCTGCCGCACGCGCAGGACGACCGGCGTACCGACGCCGCCGGCGCGACCCGGCTCGTATTCGACTCGATGGCCGCGCTCGACACCGCGCTCGGCGAGGAGGTCACCGGCCGCCCTCGCCACTCGCAGGACGCCCGGCCGTTGACCGGTGCGCCGCACCTGCTCGTCATCCTCGACGGCGGCGAGGCCGGGCCGGCGAGCGCTCTGTCCGGCAACGGCGTCCTGGGCAGTACGGTGGTCGACCTGTCCGGCATGGTGCCCCCGGATGCCGGCCGTTGGCTGCTCTGCCTCGAGGTGGGGGCCGACACGGTGACCGCGGACCGGGGTGACCGCCGGACGCGACTCGGCCGGCCGGACCGGATGAGCGTCGAGCAGGCGACCGGCGTCGCCCGCCGGCTCGCGCCGTACCGCCTGTCGCACCTCGTCGAGACCGAGGAAGCGACGTCGCGCGTCATGGAACTGCCGGACCTGCTCGGATTGGGGGACGCCGCCGCGGTCGACCCGGCCCACACCTGGCGCCGCCGGAGTCCACGGGAGCGGTTGCGCATCCCGCTCGGCGTCAGCCCCGACGGGTCCACGATCGATCTGGACCTCAAGGAGTCGGCGCTCGAGGGCATGGGACCACACGGTCTGCTCATCGGCGCCACCGGCAGTGGCAAGAGCGAGCTGTTGCGTACGCTCGTCATCTCGCTCGCGATCAACCACGCGTCCGACGACCTCAACTTCGTCCTGGTCGACTTCAAGGGCGGCGCGACCTTCGCCTCGATGGACGCGTTGCCGCACACCAGCGCGGTCATCACCAACCTCGCCGAGGAACTGTCCATGGTGGACAGAATGCAGGACGCGATCTCCGGGGAGATGGTCCGGCGGCAGGAGCTGTTGCGGGCCGCGGGCAACTATGTGTCGAGGCACGAGTACGAGCTGGCGCGGCTGGCCGGGGAGCCGCTGGCCCCGCTGCCCAGCCTGCTCATCGTTTGCGACGAGTTCAGCGAGCTGCTGGCCGAGAAGCCGGACTTCATCGACCTGTTCGTGATGATCGGGCGGCTCGGCCGGTCGCTCGGCGTACACCTGTTGCTGGCCAGCCAGACGCTGGAGGAGGGGCGGCTGCGCGGGCTGGACAATCACCTGTCGTACCGGATCGGTCTGCGTACGTTCTCCGCGATGGAGAGCCGGGTCGTGCTCGGCGTACCGGACGCGTACGAACTGCCCAACGCGCCGGGACACGGGTACCTGAAGGTCGGTACCCAGACGATGCAACGGTTCCGGGCCGCGTACGTCTCCGGCCCGTACCTCCAACGGCGTGGCCCGAGGCGGGTGAACCCGGCGGCCGTGGCGCGCCAACTCGTTCCGTACAGCGTGGCGTACCTGCCGGCGCCGCCCCAGCTCACACCGTCCGAAGTGGACACCGGAGCCCCGGATGACGAGGGGGCCGGCCGCAAG
Organism: Micromonosporaceae bacterium; assembly: GCA_035650075.1. Taxonomy (GTDB): domain Bacteria; phylum Actinomycetota; class Actinomycetes; order Mycobacteriales; family Micromonosporaceae; genus DASSUC01. Next base: position 38,887 of record DASRII010000526.1, read on the forward strand.
ATCACGATGCTCGACGTGATTATCAGCCGGCTGCGGGGGCACGGCCAGCCGGCCCACCAGGTCTGGTTGCCCCCACTGGACCGGTCGGCACCGCTGGACGCGTTGCTGGGCGCGTTCACCGTCGACGAGCGACGGGGTCTGATCGCCCCGGCGTGGCGGGAACGGCTTCGACTCGTGGTGCCGGTGGGCGAGGAGGACCGCCCATACGAACAGCGCCGGGACCCGTTCGCGGCGCGCCTGGACGGGGCGGCCGGCAACGTGGTCATCGTCGGCGGTCCGCGATCCGGCAAGAGCACGTTGCTGCGTACCCTGATCTGCTCCCTGGCATTGACCCACAGCCCGCGCGAGGTCCAGTTCATGTGCATCGACTTCGGCGGTGGCGCGTTGCGCGCCCTGCAAGGGCTGCCGCACGTCTCCGGCGCGGCGCTGCGGCGCGACCTGGAGTCGGTACGGCGGACCGTGGCCGAGGTGCGCGGCATCCTCGAGGACCGGGAGGCGCGCTTCGCCAGCGACAGCATCGAGTCGATCGACGCGTACCGGGATCGCAAGGAACGGGGAGAGTTCGCTGACGACCCGTTCGGTGACGTGTTCCTGGTGGTGGACGGCTACGGCCTGTTCCGCGAGGAGCAGGACGACCTCGACGCGATCGTCACCGGCATGGCCAGCCGCTGCCTCGGCTTCGGCGTGCACGTCGTGCTCACCGCCGCCCGGTGGGGCGAGATCCGCTACAACGTACGCGAGCTGTTCGGCACCAAGCTGGAGCTGCGGCTAGGCGACCCGGGCGACTCGGAGATCGACCGGCGGGCGGCGGCGAACGTGCCGCAAGGCGCCCCCGGGCGCGGGTTGTCCCCGAACCGGATGCATGTGCTGGCCGCCGCGCCGCGCATCGACGGACGCGTCGGCGACGAGGAGTTGCCGGCGGGTACGGCCGAGCTGGTCGACCGGATCGGCGCCGCGTGGCCGCACGAACCCGCGCCCCGCGTACGGCTGCTGCCCCGGAAACTGCCCGCCGAAGAGCTGTGGCGGGTCGCGGACCGGCCGGCCCCCGCGATCCCGATCGGGCTCGACGAGACGCATCTGGCCCCGATCTACCTGATGCCGGAGTCAGACATCCACCTCGTCGTGTTCGGTGACGCCGAATGCGGCAAGACCAACCTGCTCCGGCTGATCGCCCGCTCCATCGTCGAACGCACCACCCCCGACCAGGCCCGGCTCGCCATCGTCGATTACCGGCGTACGCTGCTCGGCGTCGTCGAGGGCAAGCATCTGTTGGAGTACGTGCCGTCGATCCAGGTCGCCGAGAAGCTGGCCGGTGGCCTCCAGGAGGCGATGAACGACCGGCTGCCCGGACCCGACGTGACCACCGAGGAGCTGCGCAACCGGACGTGGTGGAGCGGCCCGGACGTCTACCTCCTGATCGACGACTACGACCTGGTCGCCGGGTCGAGCGGCAACCCGTTGCTCCAACTGGTGGACCTGCTGCCGCACGCACGCGACATCGGCCTGCACGTCATCGTGGCCCGGCGCAGCGGCGGAGCCGGGCGGGGGATGTACGACCCGCTGCTGCAGAAGCTGCGCGAGCTCGACGCGCCCGGACTGATCATGTCCGGCAACCGCGAGGAGGGTCCGCTCATCGGCAACATCGTGGGCAGCCCGCAGCCCACCGGCCGCGGCATCCTGGTGCGGCGCAGCGACGGCGTGAACCTGGTACAGACGGCATGGCTGGAAGACAGGGCGTGACCACCGCCGATTTGGGCGGTACCGTGATTGCCATCGATGCACATACGTTTTCGAGGGGGTTCGCGGCCCGCGTCGCGGATCGGGGTAGTGAGGCGTGATGCAGCAAAGGGCGACACCGCAGGAGTTCACGGCCGCCGCGACCAAGGCGCAGGCCTTCAACGACGAGACCCAGGCCGCGCTCAATCGGCTGCACAACGACGCGCAGGCTCTGCGGTCCAACTGGCGGAGCCGGGAACCGGGCCGGATGTTCGACGTGAACATCGATACCTGGATGGACGACATGCGCGTGATGAAGGCCGAGATGGACGAGATCATCAGAATGCTGCGCGCGTCCGGAACCGGGTTCCAGACTCTGGTCGACGACCAGCAGCGCCGCCTCGGCAACATTTACAGCGACCTGAACACGCGGCGGTAGGAGACAGCCATGGCATCAGTTGGTGACGTTGACTGGGGCAATCTCCCCGGTGCGAAGGACCAGGCCATGCGGTTGATCAACGGGGCCCGCGCCATGGATCAGCTCCTGGGCACGCTCAAGACCGACATCAACAAGCTGCGCGCGTCCTGGGACGGTCCGTCCCAGCAGGAGTACGACATGCACCAAGGAAGGTTCGACGCGGCGTACAACCGGCTCAAGGACGTCATGGTCAAGCTGGGCGTCAATGTCGTCGGCATCGTCGACGACAGCGTGGAGACGGAGATCCGCCTGAGAGACCTTTGGAAATCCTGAGTCGCTTCGCATCGACGGTGGCGGTACTGAGCCTGGGGCTCGTGCCGCCACTTCACACGGTAGCCGCGGCGAACTCCAGTCTCGCCGCCGTTTGCGGGCCTGTGGTGACACAGCCACTGGCGGAGCCACCGTGGCCGCTGACCCGGCTCCGGCCCGATCTGGCCTGGCCGCTGACGATGGGTGCCGGCACCACGGTCGCCGTCATCGACTCCGGCGTGTCCGCGGATCACCCGAGCCTGCGCGGCAAGGTTCGCGCCGGAGTCGACTTCGTCAATCCCAAGGCGGGTCCGGGCCAGTGCGACGAGAACGGCCATGGCACGCTCATCGCCGGCATCATCGCGGGCCGCGAGACGGTCAGCTCGGGCTACCGCTTCCACGGCGTGGCGCCCGAGGCGAGCATCGTGCCGGTCCGGGTACTGCGGGATCAGCGGCGGTCCTTCGAAAACGACCTGTCCCTGCGCATCGCCACCGCGGTCGGGTGGGCCGTCGACGTGGGCCGCGCCGACGTCATCAACCTGTCGCTGACCACGCTGCCCACATCCCAGTTGCAGGCGGCGATCCAGCACGCGCTGGACCGCGGGGTGATAGTGGTCGCCGCCGCCGGCAACGAGGGTCAGTCGGCGCAACCCGGCCAACCGCTGTACCCGGCCGCGTACGACGGGGTGCTCGGAGTGGCCAGCATCGACACCGATGACGAGCACGTCGCCAGCTCCAGCACCGGGACGTACGTCGACGTCGCCGCGCCCGGCGTGCGCATCGCCGGGCCATCTCCGGCCGGCGGTGGCTTCCTGTTCAGCGAGGAGGGCGGCACCAGCTTCGCGGCCGCGTACGTCTCCGGTGTCGCCGCACTGGTGCACTCGTACCATCCCGACCTGACACCGGCCCAGGTGATCGAGCGAATCACGAAGACCGCAGAGCATCCGCCCGACGGGTGGAACCCCGACATCGGCTACGGCATCGTGGACCCGGCCCGGGCCGTGGGCGCGCTCCAAGTGGGGACCGCGCCGAAGGCGGTACCGGTCGAGCAGCTCCGTCCCGCGACCGTCGCGCGAGAGGCGCCGCGCAGCTTGACCGTCGCCGCGACGTGGGTGATGGCCGCCGGCGCCGCGGTGGTCCTGCTGCTGTTGGCGGCCGTACCCGTCGTGCGCCGCGGCCGGCAACGCGGCTGGCGGTCGAGCCGGTTCTAGGTGAAGGTGATGGCATGACGGACGATGCCCGCGAGCTGGACCAGTTCGAGCGGCTGATGTCGGCCGCGGACCGGCTGTCGGAGAGCATCGACTCGGCTACCGACCCGGACGCGGTCACCGGCGAGGTCGCCCGGTTCCAGCAGGGCATCTGGGCGCTGAACAGCCTGCTCGCCGGGGTGCCGGCCGCGGACGCCGAAGTCGACGCCCCCCGCGAGCGGCGCGAGGCGACCGACACCAGCGGTGCCGTCCGCGCCGTCGCGGCGCCCAGCGGGCTCCTCGAGTCCGTCGAGCTGGACGACGACTGGCGCCGGCTCGTCGGCTCGGAGGGTTTGTCGGCCGCGGTGGAGGAGGCCTGCCGCAACGTGTTGGCCCCCCGGGACGACGAGGCAGCGGCCGCCGAACCGGCTCCGGACGACCGTCGCGCGCGGCTCGACCGGGCAGACCAGGTGCTGGCGTTCGTGGAGGGTACGGGTGAACCGCCGGCGGACGTACCGGGCGTCGACATCGGTCGGGTGCGGCCGCGCCCGTACGCCGAGATCGTCGACGAGGTGTACCGAGCCATCGACGTCGCTGACTCCATTGCCGCGCAATGGGATCTGCCGGATTCGGCGGAAGGTACCGCGCCCGCCGCACGGCTCACGCTGACCGTGGCGCCATTCGGTCTGGTGTCCTGCACCGCCGACCCGGAGTGGGTGGGCCGGCAGGAGACCGCGGACCTCAACGACGCCCTCCGCGACGCGGTGCGGTCCCTGTCGAGCGGGCCCGCCGGACAGCTGACCGGCTCGCCTCTTGCCGCGCTGAACGCGCTGCCGGACCTGACGCGCGTACTCACCGAACTTCAGGCGCTCATCGCCGACCCCGACAAGCTCCGTTGAGGCCGACCGGAGGACCACATGTCAGGAGACCCCCGCCGCACGCGGGTGACGTACGACTACATCACGGCGCACCGCAACTTCTGGACCGAGCACGCCGCCCCTGAGCTGACCACCGTCATCAGGCTGGCCAGTCAGATGTCGCTCCAGTGCCGGGACACATACTTCTTCGGAAAGTTCCATGAGGTGCACGACGGCCTCATCAACTTCGTCCGGGACCGCGCCGACGAGGGGCACAAGGCGTTCTACGACTTCTCCGCCCGGCTGGCCGAGATCAAGGCGCACTACGAGGCGCACGAGTCCTTCCACCGCCAGCTGATGCAATCGGGAGGGCTGCGGCCGTGACCGGGGGACCGGACCCGGCCGGGTACGCGCGAACCCGCGAGGAGATCCTCAAGAGGTACCAGGAGCTCGAGGCGGCGCAGCGGGACGCGGCCTACCGGCAGACCCGGTTCGAGGAGGTCTGCCGGCAACTGCCGCCCGAGCTCCGGCCGGACGCGAGCGTGGTCGAACGAGCCAAGCAGCAGATGGTCAAGTTCTGGGGATACGTCACGCCGCTGCTCTCCGATCTCGCGTTCCCGTGGTATGCGTACCTCGACAGTCGACGGTGGACCAACATCAATGGCGCCTCCGTCCGGCTGTCGAACGTGCTGACGAAGATGGAGACCCACGGGCAGAGCGCCGACGCCCTGCGCACCACGGTCCCTCAGCAGCTGATCGCCGGCGACGGGTACCCCGGCCGAGGGGTGCGGGAGTTCCCGTGGGCGGGGATCGCCGGGGACGCCTACCGCAGCCGGATCCCGTACCAGCGGCAGGCCAGCGACCGGCTCGGCACCATCTCGATCCGTACGGCCGGCGCCGTGAGCTCGGCCTCGATCAACGTCACGTTCCTGTACCTGGCGATCGTGGTCGCGCTGGTCATCCTCGTGTTCGCCTGGAAGGTGATCGTCGGACTGTATGTCGCGTTGACCGCCGCGGCGGGGTTCCTCGTGGCCGTCTTCCGCGTGGTCGCGTCTCTTCCCGTCTGGCTCACGGTCCACTTGCGCTGGCTACTCACCGCGCTGGCGACGGCAGTGGACAAGATCTTCGGAGCCGTCGCCACCCTCGTCGCCACCTACTTCGGCGCCAAGTGGGCGGTGGCCCAGCAGGTCATCGTGATGCGGAACCTGCTCATCGAGGAGCGATCCGGTACCGCGTACCAGACACCGGTGTTCAGCCCCAACGGCAACTGGCCCAACCCGACCCGGGACGTGGCGTTCCCACACATGGGCCTGGACGCCAACGGGCAGTGGCAGGTGCAGACGCGACCCGAGTACCGCTGACGCTATTCCAGTACGCCGCCGGGTAGATCCTGGTTGCCCGGTCCGAAGATCTGCTTGTCGTCCTCGAACAGCTGGGTACCGGTCTCCCCGCCCGGGCCGCCGTGACCGCCCAGGCCGGCTCCCATCGGGGCCATGCCCACCGCACTCGAGGCCGAGCCCGGCGTGAGCCCGCCAGGTGTCGTGGCGCCGCCACGACCCGCCGCACCCGTCAGAAGCGTCTGTGCCGTCTGCGCACCGGTCATCCCGCCCGGCGGCCCGACCGACGGTCCGATGTCCGGGAGCGGGATGCCACCCGGGCCGAGGCCACCACCGATACCTCCGGGTCCTCCGCCCAGCTTGCCGATTCCGGCCAGACCCGGTCCGCCCATGCGCGTCGGGTCCAGACTCGGATCCGATAACGAGGGCGTGGGTATCTCGGTGGACGGCATCTGGGTGTCCGGCGGCGCCGGCAGGTTCGAGGTCGTCGGCATACCCGTCGTGGGCATCCCCATCATGTTGGGGTTCATCATGTTCGGGTTCATCATGTTGGGATTCATCATCCCGGGCATCATGTTGTTCGGCGGTCGGGTCGTGCCGGGTCCGCCGCGCGCCCCCGGGGTCTGCCGGCCGCGACCGGCACCCGGTACGTCGACCTGCCTGCCTTCCGGCAACGCGCGCAGATCGCGCTCGTAGTCGTCGCGCAGTTTCTGGTACGCCTGCCGAGCCTGCGAGCTGTACATGCCGAACAGGTCCTCGTACCCGACCTGGTAGAACGCCTGCCGGAAGATGCCCGGCGAGACCTCGTCGATCACACCCGCCCGCGAGTACATCGCCTGCCTGTCCCGGACCTCCGGCACCTTGTCCGTCGGGATGGGGATCGACCGGACCGCGGTCTCCAGATCTGTTGCGCAGGCTCGTAGACCCGGAACGACCCCGACGTGATGCGTTCGGACGTCGTCGAGCGCCTTGGCCAACTTCTCCAGGTGGGCATAGAACGCCTGGGCGCCCGGTCCGGTCCAGGTCTGGCCGGTGCGCCGGGCGAGTTGCCGGATGCTGTCGGCGACGGCCTCGGTACGTTTGAACGCCGCCTCCCACTGGTCGGCGGAGCTGCGGACCATGAGGTAGTTGCTGGCGATCGTGACCCGGTTGACGATCTCTTCCCAGCTCAGGTCCTCAGGCATTGCCGGGCGTCCTCGTTCGGGGCAGCAGCCGGTTCACCTCGGCCATGGACAGCCGGTTGCGTTGCTCGGCCGTGGCGTATGTCGCGGCGATCCGGTCCACGACCCGCGCGGTCTCGGCGAGCGACGTGGCGATGTTGGTGAGGTTCTGGTTGACCTTCTCGGCCATCCCGCGGGTCTTTTGCTTGAGCGCGGGCACCTGGTGCAGGATCTCCTCGCTGCCGAAGACGCTCTGCTCGTACCGTCCGAGGCGCAGCGTCTTGTCGGCGTACCCGGCCACCAGGATCTGGTTGCGTACCAGGTTCGCCAACTCCTCGAGATAGATGCGCACGCTCCGCAGGTGGTTGATGTCGACCGTCATCGCGGACAGGCTGCTCAGGCGCTCGTCGAAGGTGTCCGGCTCTTCCACTACGACAGCACTCCGTCGGTGCTGTCCGGCAGGTCGCCGGGCGCGAAGACTTCCTCGTCCTCGGCCAACAACCAGCCGGTGGCTTCGCGTTCCTCCTCCTTGCCGGCACCGCTCGCGCCAACCGGGGCTCCGCCCATGCCCACGACCGTGTTGCCGCCACCTGCCATGCCGCGGCCGCCGGGCACGCCGGCCCCTCCGGCGCCCGCCCTGCCTCCGCCGGCCAGGCCGGGTGCACCGACTCCGTACACGCCACTGCCGGGACCCCCCGGGATACCGGTCATGCTGCCCGGCCCTCCCATCGGGACACCGTACGTCCCGGGGGCACCGGTCAGGCCCGGGCCGAGACCACCGACGCCGACGCCGCCCATGCCCGGGTACGGACCGAGCTGACCGGGACTGGCCAACCCGGTACCGATACCGGGCATGCCGATCCCGGGGGTGGTGCCGATCCCGGGCTGGATCGGCAGCGTGCCCGGCGTCAGCGAGCCACCGGGCGCCACCGTCGTCGCGCCGGCGCCCGAATCCTTTTTGATGAATGCGTTCAGGATGTCGACACCGGTCTTGGCGAGCGAGAGTCCCACCGCGATGTCGGCGGCCGTCGTCTGGAACACCACCGCCTGGATCTGCGCGTTGAACATCGCCGCGCGGGCCTTGTAGGCGGCGACCCGACCCGGGTTCGCGTCGTACATCCACGGGGCGAGGGTGACGGTGCCGCCGGTCATGACGATGAAGCCCTCGGTCCTCGCCTGGGCGACCATCTGGGTGAGGCGCATCTTGGCCATCTGCATCTGCTGGGCGCCCATGTTGATGGCCATCTGGGTCTGGCCGAGCGTACCCAGCAACTGCTGGCCGGAGCTGAACACGTTGCCGGCCTGGCCGGCCTGCGCCATCTGGGCCTGCCCACCCCAGGCGCCCGAGCCACCGCTCCCCAGGTTCGACACGCTCTGGTACAGCGAGAAGGCCCCGCCGATGACTTGAGCCGAGGACATGAGATTCGCCAGCGTGGTGTTCTGGAACATCGTCGGCTGCGACGCCATGATCTGTTCGAAGCTGGCCACGGGACCTCCTGCGCCTCAGCTCGTCAGTGTCCGGGTGTACGTCTGGTTCCGCTGCTCGTACTTGTCCGCCGTCGTGCGGAGGCGTTGCGCCATCTCCCGGATCTCGCGGACGTTCATGTCGTTGCACGACTGGAGCTGTCCGAGGGTCTGGACCGCGGCGAGGGCCAACTGGAATCCGCTCATGCCCCCGCCACTGGCGGCCGACGCGACATTGCGGCCCTCGCGCTCGAGTTCGTCCGCGACGTTGTCCAGCTTCTTCGCGGCCGCGCGGAGTTCGGCCGGGGTTGCCAGGAGGTCGGTCGGCTGCGCACTGGGCAGCGTCGAGTCCGGTGTGCTAGCCATGGAAAGCATTGTCCATCAGAGGTAGCTTGGTGTCGATGTCTCACCCCCCTGACCCCACGGCCGCGGTACCCGACCTGATCGGGACGGTCGACATGCCGGCCGAGATGGAACGGATACGCGCGGCCCGGTTCACCGGTCGGGACCCGGACAACCTGGTGACCGCGATCGTCGACGGCGACGGCGTGGTGGTCCAGATCAGCTTCGGCGCGCTGGTCGGCTCCCGTACGTCGGACTTGGTGGAGGGCGCGGTACTGGCCGCGGTCGCGGCCGCCCAGGACCGGATGGACGACGCGTGGCAGGCGCTCGCCGTCCGGATGGCCCCGGCGGACACTGAGGCGACCGGGCCCGAAGCCATCCCCGACGGCCTCGAACTGGCCTTCGACCCAACCGCCGAAGAGGAGGTGCCGTGACCGCGACTCGCCGGTACCGAGGAGCGCTGGGCGCGCCAGCGCCCGAGCGGACACCGCCCGAAGGCGGCGTGCGGCCATGACCGTCGACGACCTCGACCCGGAGCGCCTCGAGCGGGTGGCGCGGGCGGCCGCCGACGCCATGGACGCGGTGGCCGTCGAGGCGGCCCGGCTCGCCTCGGTGGAGGTGGAGGGGCTCAGCTCGGACCGGCGCGTCCAGGTCAGGGTCACTCCGTCCGGCCGGATCACCCGGCTGCGGCTGCGGGATGGCGTGTTGCAGCGGTACGACAGCTCCGCCCTGAGCGAGCTGGTCACCCGTACGATCCGCGACACCCAGCGCCGGGCGCGCGACGCCTACCAGCACGCGGTGCGGGCGTTGACACCGCCCGAGGTGGCCGAGAACGACCGGGAACTCGATCGGATCTGGCGGGAGCGTTAGTCCGTCGTCGGACCGCGCCGTGCCAGAATGCCGCATGCTGGTGCTCACCCGAGCTGAGGTGGAACAACTCCTCGACCTGGATGCGTTGATCGACGCGCTGGCGTCGGCGATGGCGGACCTGTCCGCCGGTCGGGCCTCCGCACCCGACCGCGTCGCCGCGTTCGTGCCCGAACGCGACGGGCTCCTCGGCGCGATGCCGGGTTACGTGCCGTCGGTCGGTGTACTGATGAGCAAGCTGGTGACGCTGTTTCCCCGCAACGCGGGCACGGACGTGCCCACGCATCAGGCGGTCATCGTCACCTTCGACCCGGACACCGGCCAGCCCGCGGCGATCCTCGACGGTACGGCCATCACCGCGGCACGCACGGGCGCGTGCTCCGCGCTCTCCGCACGCCTGCTAGCCCGGGAGGACGCCACCGTCCTGGCCATTCTCGGCACGGGCGTCCAGGCCCGATCACACGTGCGGGCCATGTGCCGGGTACGGCCGATCGACCAGATCCGCATCGCCGGGCGCGATCCGGACCGGGCCGCGGCGCTGGCGGCGGAGTTGTCGGGTACGCAGTCGGCACAGGTGCGGGCGGTGTCCTCGTACGCCGAGGCGCTCGACGGCGCGGACATCGTCTGCGCTACCACCCACGCCGCCGAGCCGGTGGTACGCCGGGAGTGGTTGAGTCCCGGAGTCCACGTGACATCCGTGGGTTACAACGCCGAAGGCCGGGAGATCGACGACGCCACCATCGCCGACGCGCTCGTGTGTGTGGAGAACCGCCGAACGATATTGGCTCCGCTGCCGGCCGGAAGCAACGATCTACTGATACCAATTCGCAACGGGGTCATTTCGGCGGACCACGTGTACGCCGAACTCGGCGAGCTCGTGGCGGGCTCGAAGCCGGGGCGGACCTCACGCGACCAGATCACCCTGTACAAGTCCGTTGGGATAGCCGTGCAGGACGCGGCGGCGGCCGCTCTCGTCATCGCGGCCGCTCGGGAACAAGGGATCGGCGCGGACATCGTGGTCTAGGTGCCCTGCCGTAGGGCGCTCGTTCGGCGCGAGTTAGGGCCTGGCGTGACCCGGGTAGGGGTTGAGGATGACCGAATCGACAACACCGGAGTCCGAGGGGCTGCCGGACACCGCCGATGACACGTCGAGCGCGTACGACGATCCCAACCATCCCCGTCTGGCCGAATCGCCGCCGGCGCTACCGACGGACGAGCCACAGGGCGTCGACGAGTTCGGAGTCACCCCGGAAGAGGCCCGGCGGGGCGAGTCCTTGTCGGCGCGGCTGGTCCGGGAGGAGCCCGACGAGTCCATCGACGCCCAGGGTGCGGACCGTCCGGTCGGTCGGCTGGTCGAGCCGGATCAGGGTCTCCGCGAGGACGACGAGGATCAGGCGATCGCGTACGACAGCGGGGAGACCAAGGGATTGTCCGCCGAGGAGGCCGCGGTACACGTGATGCCCGACGAGTCGTGAGCGGAAAGTGTTGGTGATGGATGTGATCGCTCCTCTTTCGGTAAAGCACCGAGAGAGGAGCGCTTGCAATGAAACTGATCCAACTGACCCGCCTGGCCGGAGCCGGGCTCGTCGTCGGCGCGGCGGTGGCGGCCGGCGTAGGTACGGGCGCGGCGCCGGCGCTGGCCGACGTACCGCCGGTGGTGATCGTCGAGGCGTCGAGCGCGTGGGACTCGACACCGACCAAGTCCGCCACCGCCGAGTGTCCATCGGGGACACACGTGCTGGGTGGCGGCGCCGGCAACGCCAACGGCGGCGGGGTCGTGCACCTCACCCGCCTGCAGGCGTTGGGCAACACCGACGCGTTCACCGCCAGCTCGGCCGAGCACGGCGTGTACGCGGCCTCGTGGCGGGTGGACGTGTGGGCCATTTGCGGGAGTCTCAGCGGCCTCGAGTACATCTCCTTCCACACGAGTACGAACTCCGACTCGTTCAGGTCGGCGGTCGCCGAATGCACCGGCGACCGGCAGCTGATCAGCACCGGTGGCCGGGTCATCGGCGGTGACGGCCAGGTGATCCTGGACGACTTCATGCCCTCGTCCACCTTCGAGCGGGTCACCGTCACGGCGTACGAGGACGACAACGGTTACGCCGACGACTGGAGCCTGTTCGCGTACGGCGTCTGCGCCGACCCGATCGCCGGACTGGAGCTGCGGACCGAGTCCGCGACGCCGATCGACTCGTCGAACGACATCGTCAGCGCCGAGTGCTCGGCCGGCAAGCAACTGCTCGGCCTCGGCGGATCCATCAACGGCGCGATCGGCCACTCCATCTACAGTGGACTGGTACCGACCGACTCGACCGCGTTCGTCTTCGCGCAGGAACTCCAGCCGGGCTACGGCAACAACTGGTACACCCGGGCGTACGCCTTCTGCGCGTAGTTGCTTTGTCTACTGTGGAGGGCGCGGTCCGGGCAGCGCCCTCCACGTGTGGTGGTGCACAATCGGCGGCATGCAGGAGACACCGGAGGAGTTGGCCGCGTTGCAGCGGCTGCTCGACGAGTCGATCGGCTCGTCGGGGCAGCATCTGGTCGACATCGTCCAGGAGTCCTGGCGGCTGTCGGCACAACAGTTGGTGACGGCGCTGACCGGGATGAAGGTGCTCGTCGTGGCGACCGTGACGGCCGCGGGCGAGCCTCGTACGAGCTGCGTCGACGGACACTTCCTGCACGGCACCTGGATGTTCAGCACCGCGGCGAGCGCCTACAAGGCGCGGCACCTGCGGGTCCGGCCGGCCCTGAGCGTGACTCATGTGGACGGTGAGCGGATGGCCGTGTTCGCGCACGGCTACGCGGAGTATCTCACCCCGGGGGACGACGGATTCGAGCCGCTCGAAGCGCATTTCGTCGCCCACTACGGTTCGTCACCCCGGGAGTGGAGCCCCAACCCGGTATTCGTCCGGCTTCGTCCTACGTGGATGGTCGGCTTTGCCATGAACGCGACAGAGTTCCCCGTCGCTTGAGGTGTACGCTGCCGCTCACGACTCCACCCCCCAGGAGGCAGAATGAGACGGAACCTACGACGCCGGTTCTGGGCTGAGACCATCGCCGCGACGATCACCGGACTGCTGACGCTCGTCACGCTCGTGTCCAGAGAATGGATCGAGATCGTGTTCGGCGTCGAGCCCGACGGCGGCGACGGCGGCCTGGAGTGGCTGATCGTGGTCGGCTGCCTCATCGTCACCGGTGTGCTCGCCCTGCTCGCCCGCCGCGAATGGCGGCTGGCCCACAGCGGCGCCGATAGCTGAGCCGAGCGAGCGTCAGGCGCCGGGTGCCGGCGCGAGCCCGAGCTGCTGCATCATCCCCAGCTGGTCCTGAACCGACCAGTGCTCGACGAGCTTGCCGTTCTTGAACCGGCCGATGTGGATCTCCTGCCACTTGGCGTGCTTGCCGGTGGCCGGCATGCCGGCGAAGTCGCCCTGCATGGTGCCCTCGACCGTCATGTGGCCGACGTGCACGTCGCCGTCCTGGAGCTGCCGGATGATCTCGCAGTGGAGGTCCGGGAACGCGGTCCGGAACACCGGTACGAGCATCTTGAACCCGTCACGGTTGGGTGGGATTCCTGGCAACGGCTCGTCGCGATCGACGTAGTCCGCGGAGACGATTTCGTCGATGAGATCCACCTTGCCTTCGTTGAAGACTTCCAGCGCGAACCGCCGCCAGGTGTCAGCGTCCGACATCGCAACCCCCCGTATACGTACCGATACCTGCTGGGTGAAATCTATCTGAACCGGGCTAAGGTCGGAGGCGAAACCGCTGTGTCATGAGGAGGCAGGGATGGTCACTGTTGGACTGCTCGCGACGCTCGTGGCCAAGCCGGGCAAGGCCGACGAACTCGCGTCGTTTCTTACTGCGGCTCTGCCGCTGGCTCAGGCCGAGAACGACACGATCGCGTGGTTCGCGATCAAGATCTCTGACGACACGTACGGCATCTTCGACGCCTTCCCGTCGGACGACGGACGGCAGGCACACCTCAACGGGCCGATCGCGTCGGCATTGCTGGCCAAGGCCGACGAGCTGCTGAGCGCCCCACCGGACATCAAGCCGATCGACGTACTGGCCGCCAAACTCCCCGGCTGACGCGATCCGGCCCGCCCGTACACGCGGGCGGGCCGGACAGGTCGGGGTCAGGCGTTGACGACGACCACCTCGTACGCCGGGGCGGTCGGTGGGATGCCGGTGTCGAAATGAGCGTTGACCGCGGCGATCCGGGCACCGAACAGCGCCGCCGTCGTCGGTACACCGAAGTTGTCGCTGGTGATGACCTTCTCCAGAGTTCCGCTGCCGAGGCTCGCGTCGAGCCGCCACCTGCTGATCAGGTTGTTGGCGTTCTGTACCGCCCACAGCCGGTGGCCGGCGAGCTGGATACCGTCCACATTGGGCACTTCGACGCCGGCGATGAGCGTACTGGCGCCGGTGGACGGGTCGACCGTGTAGAGCCTGCCGTGGAACGAGTGGGCCACGATGAGCGTACGGCCGTTCGGGGCGGCCTGGATCCCGTTGAGGTTGAAGGCACCGCTGGTGTCCGCGGCCGGACCGGTGAGGTTCAACGTGCGGAAGGATCCGGGCGTACCGTGCCGATCCACCGGTACGAAGTACAGCTTCGCCTGCGTCGAGTCCGTGAACCAGGCACCGCCGGCGGTGACCGCCACATCGTTGACGAACGAGCCGGATGTCGCGAACTGGTAACTAGCTACGGACGCGCCGGTCCGCAGGTCGTAGACGAAGCCCTGCCCCGAGGCGCCACCGGCCACGAACAGCAGACCGTGCCGGACGCTGGCCGCCATGCCGACCGCCATCCGGCCGGCGGGCGCGTCGATGAACAGCTCCGCTGTGCCACGCCTGATGTCGCCGCGGAAGATGTCGCCCCCGAAGAGGTCACCGGCGTAGAAGGTCGACCCGGCTCCGGCGGCGATGCCCTCCGCCGAGCTGGCGCCCGGCAGCACGATGACCGTCTCCGATCTTGTCGCCGTGGCCGGCCCGGCCAGACCGACGACGAGCGCCAGCACCGTCAACGGCAGGGAAAGGTACCGAAATATTCGCATTCTCCAATCCTACGGGGTGCGTCCCGCGCTCGGCGCGACGGCCGGGGTGGCCATGGGTTGCTTTGCCGGATCGAGGCCCATGGCCGCGGTCGCGTCGACGATGAACTGACGCCAGATCGGTGCGGCGTGGCTGGATCCCGTGACTTCGTACTTGCCGTCCGCGGTCCGTAGCGCGTGCCCGTCGGTCGTACCGAGCCAGACCGCCACGGCGAGCGCTCGGGTGTAGCCGACCATCCAGGTGTGCGCGTTGCGATTGATGTTCTCCGCCGACTGCCACGTCCCGGTCTTGCCCGCGGCGACCCACCCGTTGGGCAGCCGCGCCGACGGTACCTGGCTCAGCGTCCAGTTGAGTTCGGCGAGCTGTCCCGGGCTGAGACCGACGTCGGATTGCGTGAGCTGTTCGCTGTACACCCGGTCACCACGCTTGGTCACTTCCTTCACGAAGTGGGCCTGGGCGCGCTTGCCCCCGGCCGCGAAAGTCGCCATACCGTTGGCGTTGTCGAGCACGGTGATGCCGTACTGTCCGATGCCCACCTCGGTCGTGAAACCCTGGGCCAGTTCGGTCAGCTCCTTGTTCCGCAGATCCACCCGCGTCGCCTCGGCCTTACCGAGCCGGTCGGACCACATGGAGTCGATGCCGGCTCGCCGGGCCATGTCGATGACACTCGCCGTGCCGAGGCGTTCGGTGAGTTCGAAGAACGTGACGTTCAGCGAGGCGACGGTGGCTTCCCAGAGTGTGCAGTGCGGTTGGCACTTCGCGGTGGTGGAATTGCGGATCGGCCCCGCCTTCGTGGCGCGGGTGCGGCCGCTCGCCGGAAACTCCTTCGTGGCCGGCGAATCCCAACGCGACGTTATCGGGATACCTTCACGTAACGCCTCCGCCAGGTCGTAGATCTTGAACGACGAACCCGGTGGGTGTTGTCCGAAGCCACGCGGACGGCCGCTGTCGTCGTAGAACCAACCGGCGTGGTCCGCGCCCGTCCCGCTGCGTCCGCCGTAATAGGCCAGGATCCGCCCGGTGCCGGGTTCGACCGCCACGAGCGCCGCCTGCCAGTTGGCCGGCTGTCCCTGTACCGCGACAGGCGCCGTCACCCGCCGGATGTCCGCTGCCGCCTCGGCGGCCTCCTGGGCGCGCCGGTCGATCGTCGTGACGATCCGGTACCCGCCGCTGAGTATGTGGTCGACCGGCTTGTTGCGGAAGGTCGCGCTCTGCCGCAGCTCACTCATGACGTGACTGGCGATCAGCCCGGTCGGTTGGTCCATTCCGGACAGTCCGGCGAGCGTCGTGATGTCCCGCACGGTGGGGTAGTCGAGCGCGTCGGCATCCGCCTGCGTCAGGTAGCCGAGTTCGATCATCCCCGCTCTGACGTACTCCCATCGCGTCCGGGAGTTCGCCGCGGCGGTCCCACCGCGGGCCGGGTCGTAGCCCGGCTCCCTGTCCGGATTCACCGGACTCGGTTCGGGCTGCTTCACCAGCGACGCGAGGAGCATCGCCTCGGCCACCGTGACCCGGCGCTCCGGCGGTGCGCTCAGGCTCGCTGACTTCCCGAAGAACGCCTGTGCCGCAGCCTCGACACCGTACGCGCCCCGACCGAACGGAACCGTGTTGAGGTAGAACGCCAGGATCTCCTTCTTGGAGTATTTGTCGTCGAGCTTCCAGGCGATGACGGCCTCGCGCAGCTTCCGCGAGTACGTGAGTCCCTCGAGGTCGGCGGCGATGCGCGCGTACTGCTGGGTGATGGTCGAGGCGCCCTGCGGCTTGCCACCGGCCACGTTGTGCCACGCCGCGCGGAGCACACCGGTGAGGTCGATTCCGTCGTGGATCCAGAACGACCGGTCCTCCGCGGCGACGATGGCCTGTTTCACGGGCTCGACCATGTCGTCGTAGGCCAGTATCGTGCGGGTCTCCTTGCCCAGCTTCGCCATCGGCGTCCGGCCGTCGGCGAAATACACCATCGTGGACTCGGGCAGTTCCAGCTCGGCCGGAGTCGGTACCGCGTCCGCGTAGTAGACACCTCCCCCGAGGCCGCCGAGTCCCAGGAACACCGCGACGAGAAACGCGATCGCGATCCGGCGGCGACGCCTGCGCCGGGCCCGTTCCTGTGCCAGCAACCGCAGGACGGTCCGGCGCTCGGTCACCCGGCGTTGGGCCGCCGTGCGCCGCCGCGCCTCTCGCTGGGCCGCCTGCTTGGCGGCGGTCAGGCGCTGCGCCTCGGCGAGCAGGATGGCTTCCCAGTGCCGGGTCTCCTCCCGTTCCGAGCGGAGGCGCTCGGCCTTGGCCAACCGGCGGTCGTACCGGAAGATGGCCAGCCGTCGCTCCGGCGCCCGGACCACGCGGTGGTACAGCCGTGCGTGCGTGGCCCCTATCCGGTGGAGCGCCGCGTCGGCGTAGGACATCTCCCGGTTCGCGAACCGGCGGAACGGTGCGGTGTGCCGGTCGACGGTACGGGCTACGACCGTCCACAGTGCACGGAGTCGTGCCACCACCGGGCGGGCCGCGGAGCGGAGGGTCGCCGCCTGGGCCGCCGTGATACGGCGAAGTGCGGTACGCGCGTGAGCGGTTTCGCGGGCGGCGGCTCGGCCGGATGCGGCGGCCAGTCGTACGGCGGCGCGGCCGGAGGCCGACGAGGTGCGGCGGACGACAGCGGCATGGGTTGCCGCGACGCGGCGAAGTGCCGTGCGTGCGTGGTCGGCCTCGCGGGCGGTGGCTCGGCCTATGGCGATGGCGCCGCGTGCTGTGGCTCGGCGTACCCCCATGGCTGATCGCGCGGCGGCTCGGCCGGACGCGGTGGCCAGTCGCGCGGCGGCTCGGCCGGAGGCCGACGGGGCGCGGCGGACGACAGCGGCATGGGTTCCCGCGATGCGGCGAAGTGCGATGCGCGCGTAAGTGCCCTCCCGAGCAGCGGCGCGACGTACCGCGACGGCTCCGCGTGCTGTGGCTCGGCGTACCCCCATGGCTGATCGCGCGGCGGCTCGGCCGGACGCGGATAGGGTGCGGCGGACGACGGCGGCGTGGGTTGCGGCGACGCGGCGAAGTGCCGTGCGTGCGTGGTCGGTTTCGCGGGCGGTGGCTCGGCCTATGGCGACGGCGCCGCGCGCCGTGGCCCGTCCGGATGCCGTTGCGATCCGCTTGGCCGCGCGCCGCACCGCGATGCCACCGCGCGCGGCAGCCCGGCCGGCGGCGCGCCCGAGCACGGCCGCCCATCGAGCCGAGCTACGAAGCACCGTCCTTGCGAGACGGAGGGCGGCGACCCACCAGGGAACCCCACCGTCGATTCCATCGCCCATAAATCAAGATTTTCCGAGCGCCGGACGCTTCTCACGACCGGTGACACGGCCGACATTTTGTCGCGCGCAAAAACACTACTATCACCACAGAATGGGTATTATCCGGCAAGTTCACTCACCATCGTGGACATTGCGTAGCCCGTTCGTCGCCGCAAGCACCTGCGCCAGCGCGTGGGAGGCCTGGCGGATCATTCCGGGATTGGTGTCCCAGTAGTACGGCAGTGCCACGACCGCCTGGCAGAGCGCCCAGCCACGGCCGCGTAACCAGGACGCGTCGTCGACGGCGAGTTCGGCCCGGAATCGCTGCCGGCTCTCGCCGGCGAACACATTCCACGCCGCCTGCAGGTCGCATGCGGGATCGCCGACGTTCAGGCCGAAGTCGATGACCGCTGACAGGCGGCCGTCGACGACGAGCAGGTTTCCCGGCAGCAGGTCACCGTGTAGCCACACGTCCCGGCCGGCCCAGGCCGGCGCGTCGAGCGACTCCTCCCAGGAGCGGAGCGCGGCACGGCCGTCGATCCGGTTGCCAAGCTCCACAATGGACCGTCGGACGTTCTCGTCGTTCTCCGCGAGCGGCGCGCCGCGTGCTCCGGGACGTCGTGGAGGCGCACCGGTCGTGTCGATCCGCCGTAGCGCGTTGACGAACGCGGCAAGGTCGATGGCCGCCCGCTCGAGGTCGACGAGCGTGCCGTTGGCGTTGTCACCGGGCAACCAGGTGTACACCGACCAGGCGAACGGATAGCCCTCGGCGGGACGCCCCATCGCCAGCGGCTGCGGAACCGCGAGCGGCAGGTGCGCCGCGAGCTTCGGCAGCCACGTCGCCTCCTTGACGGCCTGCCCGGTGGCCCATCCGATGCGCGGTAGCCGGACGGCCAGGTGAGCGCCGAGGCGGTAGATGTCGTGATCGGTCCCGTACGACTCGACGGGCACGATCCGCAGCTGGGCCCATTGCGGGAACTGACCGGCGAGCAGCCGGCGTACGAGCGCGACGTCGGTCCGGATCTCATCTGCGTGCATCCTGGTCGACACTACGCGATCCGGTAGCCCACTCCCGGAGTCGTCGTGATGATGGGTGGCTCGCCCAGCCGCAGGTGCCTATTGCATCGTCGTCCGATGTGGATGGTCGAACGACCGCGGACAGTAGAAGATCCATAGCGTGTAGCCGCGACCGATCTGAACCGACGTCGGGTCGCGGTCGTCCCCGCCCGCCGCGAGGAGCAGCCGCATGTCGCTACCGCACTCGCAGATCATCGGTTGCGGGTCGGTCAGGCTCCAGTCGGCGAAGCCGCCCATCTTCCAGCCGCGCGCGATAGCCAGGTCGCCGTAGCTCTGTCCGCTCGGCCGGTCGTTGTCCCACTCGCGGACCCGGTGGGCGAGGTCGCCGGGCAGCAGATCGCGGTACGGGTACTCGGCCACCTGCTCCGGATGCAGGACGCACGGATCGGGCAGGTAATACCCGCTCTCCATCACGGCCGGCTCGGGCACGTCGGTGAGCACGTCGACGACGTCGGCGCTGCGCCGCCACCGCAATGTGACCTCCGGTAGGTAGAGCGGGAGGTGGTCCAGCGGGCACCACAGCACCTGCAGGACGTCGGCGTCCGGCGGGCCGAGGAAACCCGGCACGTCCTTGCGGTACAGCTGTGCCACGGCGAGCAACCACGCCGGCTGCCCACCGGGCGGCGGTGGCTCGTCCGCCTCGCGGAGTGCGGCCCGCTCCTCGTCGGTCAGTTGCAGTTGCTCGCCGGGGCGGGTCCGGGCCCAGGCCGCCGCGAGGGTCCGGCGCCGCAGCCGCTCGCCGTCGGGCCGGCGTGGGTCGCCGACGGGCTCGTGCTCGGCCGGGCACACGGGCCACGGCTCGGTGGCCGGCCAGAGCAGCGGACCGCCGATCGAGCTGTCGGTCACGGCGGGCGTGCCGGGCGTCGGGTGCAACCTGGTCGCCGTACCGGCATGCGCGCGCAGGTCCGGAAGCAGCTCGGCGAGATCGGTGCGTGTCATTGCTCCAGGATGTCGTACCGCAGCCCAGACGAGCCCTCGCCGAAGCCCGGTGCCTTGACCCGGGCCCGCCACACCACGACCGCGCGTCCGCCGGTGACCAGCCGGTCCTGCCGGGTCAGGTGCAGGCCCTCGCGCAGCGCCTCCTCGTCGGCGATCGCGGTACCGGGGTCGTGCGGCACGATCCGGCCCCGGACCCCCTCGTCGCCCACGCCGATCGCCTCCGGCGGCACCTCGGCCAGCCGCAGCAACGGCCGGCCGCCGTCGCCGGTCGCGCTCATCAGCGGGTACCAGTAGTCGGGCAGTGCCGTGCCGAGGCGGTACCGCAGTCGCTCGGCGGCCCGACCACCGGCGTCGAACGCGGGGTCGGTGGGCGGCCGCAGCCGTAGGTAACGCTGGTACCGGTCGACCGGCTCACCGTCCCCGTCCCGTGTCGTGCGCTCCACCAACCAGGCCAGGTTCGCCAGCTCGTCACGGACCACGAGAACGTCCTCTATGGACGGTCCGGCCAGCGGTGCCGGCGACGGCGGTACCAGCAGCCGCATCCCCGCGCCGGCAGCCGGATCCGGGTCGGTGCTCGTCAGCTCCCACATCCGCCAGGGACCGCGACCGCCGTCGACGGCCGCGACGGCCGGTACCTCGGTGGTGGTACCGAACGTGTCAGTGACGGTCAGCCGGGCGATGACGGTGACGCCGGCCGGTACGGCCAGCGGTACGAGGAACCAGTCGTTGGCGTACTGGTGCGCGAACGACACGAGGACGGCGTGTGCGGCATCGGTGCCGGCTAACGTGTCGAGGTTGACGTCGCCGTCCTCCAACTCCCAGAAACGCGGCCGGGGCATGCCGGGGTACGTGACCGGTACCGGATGGACCTCGACCGCTGCGGGCTGCTCGCCCGATCCCGTGGACGGGTCGAGGTCGGCGCGGTCGAAGGTGTACCACTCGATGCCGGATCCGTCGTACTCGTCCGCCGGCAGCGCCGTGGTGGCCTGCGGTAGCCGTGCGGTGAGGCGGAACCGGTACTCGAGCCGCTCCGGGTCCCACGCGGCGGGGGCCGGATCGGCGCCGGTACCGACGACGGCGTCGGCGAGCCAACCGAGCCACGCCCGGCAGGCTCCCTCCACCCCGGCGGCCGAGCCCGGTGGGAGGCCGGGGATCGCCGGCATCGTGCCGCTGTCCCCGCGTACGCCGAGCGCCGCCACGAGCGTGTGGTAGAGCGGTCGCGGATCGGGTATCCGGCGGACGAACGGTTGGATCCGTAGGCCGGCGTCGGTCGGGGCGAACGGGAACGCCGCAGCGAGCGCGGTCCGAGCCGTCGCCACGCCGGCGTCGACGAGCCGCCTGCCGAGGTCGCTGGCCAGCTCGACGAGCCGGCCGAGGTCGAGGTCGTCGATGCGGGGTCGCGGCTCGGCCTCGACGAGTGGCTCGATGGCGGTGACCGGTCCGTCCATCCACAGTGGAGCGGTGGCCGCTCCCAGCCGCACCTGGATCGGCGAGCCCGCGTCGTCGGCGACGAACCCGCGGGTCTGCCACTGTCTGGCCAGCAACCACAGCGGATCGCGTACCGGTGCGGACAGCGCCTCTTCGCGGCTCTCCGGCGTCGACGCGGTGGACACGGGACGCAGGCTCAGGTCAGGCATCGGGTACCTCCACTCCGGCGACGGTGCACAGCTCGGCCGCTGTCGCCCGGTCCCGCGCGAGGGCGAACGTCGCCGTGACCACGTCGAGCAGCGTGTCGAGGTCCCAGGTGTGCGCCGGGCGGTCCGGACTCGGATCCGGGTGCACCGCGACGAGCAGCGTCTGCGGCGGCGCGGCATCGGGTTGGTCGTAGTGGAATGCGACGCCGGTGTCGTGGCCCTCCGCCGGAACGGGTTGGGACCAGGTGTCGAGCACGAGCCCCGCGACTGTCGCGGGCACCTGGTTGCCGAAGCTGGCCTGTACGACGAGCGATACCGCGCCCGCCCTCGGTGCCGGCGTCGCACCCGCCCACGTGTCCACGGTCCGCGTCGGCAGTTGCGTCACCCGGGGCTCCAACCGCTCCGCCGCACCGAGCGTCTCGGCGAGGTCGAGTGTGGCGAGGAAGGTACGGGTCGCCGGCCGGACGCGAGCGTGGTCCAGCAGCCAGGCCCGCACCGACGATCGTCCGGACCCGCTGAGCCGGTTCGCCCCGGCGGCGAGGTCCGCGGTCGCGGTGGCGTCCAGCGGCGACACGAACGCGGCCGGCATCGGCAGCCGGAACCCGGCAAGCTCCTCGGCGCGGCTTCGCGCGCGGACGAGGCTGCCTGTGGGGTTCGCGGGATCGGCCGTGAACGGCGACGCGGCCCGGCGCGGCCGCAGCCGTGCCACCGCGGCCCCGGCCGCGGCCAAGAGCAGTTCGGGGTCCGTCGACGCCGGCACCGCCTCGGCCACCCCCGCGCTGGCCGCCTGCAGCAACAGCTCCAGCAGTGCCGGTACCTCCGCCGGCGGCGACTCCAGGCTCTCGACGAGCTGATCGAGCCATGCCTCCACGGCGCGCACCCGTTCCGCCACGACCTCGACCGCCGCGGCGCTGGGTGGGGTCGCGTCGGCCGCGGCCGGGTGAACGAGGTCCTGCGGATCCAGGGCGCGGGCCGCGGTCGTCGCCGCTCCCGCGGCCCGCGCGGCCGCCAGCAGGTCGGCCAGCTGGACACCCCCCGGCACGGGTGACACCGGTTCGACGACGATCCGGCCCTCCGGCGGCGGTTCGCCGTGAACGGCGCGCCAGCGCCGTTGTCCCGCGTCGGCCAGCCGCAGCTCCAGCTCGGCCGGGTTGGCCGCCACGCGGATCCAGCCGAACGGGTCGAGGTCCACTTCGGACAGTGCCATGTCCACGGGCACCCTCGGGTCGGGCTCCCCATCGTCATCCTGCCCGGGCGGACCGGACTCACCGCCGGGCGGCCCGGACTCGATGGGGCCCGGCTCGGGCGGTGGACCGGGCACTTCCGGCATGACCAGCCGGACGAGCACGGCGACGTGCGCCGGATCGGGCAGCAGCCGGGCGACCCAGGTCGCGGTGACCGGGTCCAGGCGCGCGCTGGGACCCGGCCACGGCACGGTCCACGGGGCGGGACGTCCCGGATCGACGAGCGCCAGCAGCCGATGGGTGACGTCGTACCCGGGCCGTGGTGTGCGGATCACGTCGAACTCGTCGGGCACCCGGCCCTGTGCGGCGACCGCCAGCGAGCCACCCGACCGGGCGGGGTTGCCCTGGACGAGCTGGTGCACGCTCTCCGCGGTCACGAGGTCCGCCACGGCGTCGACCCGCTCGTCCAGACGGTCCAATATGGACAGTAGGCGGATCTGGTCGGCATCGCCGACAGCAGGGAGGGCCAGCTCGGGATCGATGATGTCGGCCGGGCCGGTGGGGAACGGGATGGTCGTGTGGTCCCAGTGCGGTGGGTCGACCGCGATCGCGGCCCGGTACCGCTCACGCAGCGCCAGCCCGTCAACGGTCGCGGTGAGCGCGGCGGAGTTCGAGGCCTCGCGCAGCAACTCGGCGAGCGCCTGGCTCACCACCAGCGTGGCCGCGTCGACCGCCGCGACCGCCGCGGCCACCTCGTTCGCCTCGAAGCGATGGGCCTCGGCGTCGGCGGAGTCGAACCGTTCCTGGGCGGTGGTGGCCGCGGCCCGCGCTTGGCTGAGCGCGTCACCGGCGGCCGACACCTCGGCCCGGGCCGCGACCGCATCCGGCGAGGCGAGATATGCGTCGAGAGCCGCGACGCGCTGTTGTGCCGCGCCGAGGTCGCGCAGGATCGCCGCACGTTGTGCGGTCCACGCGACCAGTTCCGCGCTGTCTTCGGGGTCGACGGTGAAGCCAATACCATCGTCGCGCATTGCCATGACAAGTGTCCTCAAGGGAGTCTGACGTGAAAGGTATGGTGGGCCGGCAGGGGCCGGTTCGCGTCGTGGGCGGCCAGCTGGATGGTCAGCTCGGTGACCGTGTCCGCCGCGTCCGCGCGCTCGTTCTCCGCCAGGTGGTACGGCACGTACGCGTCCACCGCGCGGTTGTAACGCACCTGCGCCGCCTGCTCCGCCGCGCGGGCCGCCTCGAGCGCGTCGCGTAGCTCGGCCGCGGCCTGTTGCAAGGAAGCGAGCGTGGAGCGCGCCAGCGCGAGCTCGTGCCGGCGATCCTGGAGCTGCAGCTCGACCTGCTCGAGCGCGGTACCGGTGCGGAAGCGGGTCAGCTTGCGCAGCGCCGACAGGTACTGCGGTAGCCCGGCAGTGGTCAGGTCGCGCTCGAACTGGTAGCCGAGCACAGCGGCGAGCGGTTGGCCGGCGCGGACCGCGGCGAGAACCCAGAGCGCGTCCCGCATCCGGTGCGACGAGAGGTCGACGGCCAGCGACAGCCGTCGCTCTGCAGCAGGTTCGAGCGGTAGGAGCGCGTCCCGGCCTGCCCGGGCCTTGTCGAGCCGACGACGGGCGTCCTCGTCGCCCGGCGCCGCGGCGACATCGGCCTCGGCCTGCCGGACCAGCGCGGTCCACGCCCGGCGGCGTTCACCGAGGTAGCCCGATCGCAGCACGGCCGCGGTCGACGCCTGCGCGAGCGACGGCGCGTGCACATGACCGAACGAGCGCGGCAGCACGCGTGGCGCGACATCGGTCAGCCAGCCGAACGCGCCTACCGCCACGTTGCCCGGGTGTGCGCGCCGGAGCGCGTCCAGCCGTTCGGTGGCCGCCGCGGTCACCCACGTGTCGAACCGGTGTGACGCGGTATCGAGGAACTCCGCCACTACCCGCGCCAGCTCCGACCGATCGGCGGAGGCGAGCGTCGACAAAGCGGTGTCCACTGTGGTCAGACGATCGGAGGGTGCGGCGCGCTTGGCGGCGACGGCGATCTGGGCGAGCAGCGAGCCGGTGCGGGTAGCGACCGGCAGGCTGGCCAGGTCCGCCACTGCC
This sequence comes from Micromonosporaceae bacterium, assembly GCA_035650075.1. Taxonomy (GTDB): domain Bacteria; phylum Actinomycetota; class Actinomycetes; order Mycobacteriales; family Micromonosporaceae; genus DASSUC01. Next base: position 63,795 of record DASRII010000526.1, read on the forward strand.
GTGGCGGCCACGACGGGCAGGACGGTCGCGGCCGAGGTGTCGCCCTCGGTCGGCCCGACGAGACCGTCGAGCCCGTCGGCCGTGACCGCTGAACCGTCGGTCCACCCGACTGAGGACGCCGACTCCAGTAACAGCGTCGCCAACTCGGCGTCGTCGTCGAGCGTGACATGACGCGCCGGACCGCCGCCGACACCGGGCGGTGGCGCGGCCGGATCGGTCCGTACCGCGGGTCCGGTCGCGGCGGCCCATGCGCCGAGTGCCCCGGCCAGTCCCGCGCCCGCTTCGCCGTCGCGGGGCCGCCACCGACCCGGCGCGGTCGCGGGCAGCACACCGTAGGGTTGGCGCCCGATCCGCACCGCCGGCGCCGGGCCGCCCGGCTCCAGCCATGACCACAATCCGTCGGTACCGGGACCGAGCCGCCGCCGCAGCGCACCCTGCGCGCCCAACCCGACGACGAGCCGTGCGGCGTTCACCAACGCGGTACCGTCCACTGTGGCGCCGGCCAGTGCGGCGACACCGGTACCGGGCACGCCCAGCAACCGTGCGATCCGGCCGCCACCGGTCTGCTCGCCGAGCTGTGGCTGATCGTGCAGCACGCTGTCCCGCACCGCACGCGCCGCCAACTCCTGCGCGCGCGGGCTGTGCGCCGAGCGCACCGCCGCGCTGTTGTTCGTCGCGGTACCGGCGGCCAGCAGTTCGACGCCGGAGCTGACCGAGTGTGCCGACAGCAGTTCGCCGAGTCCACCGGCTCCACTTCGGACACCCAGTACCACGAGCGCTTCGATGGGCGGTGCGTCGGCCGGGACCGTGATGGCGACCGCCATGCCCGCCGCCCGGGCCGCGGCCAGATCGCTCCACCACGCGGTACCGCCCACGGCATCGGCGTCGAACGCGGGCAGCCGCAACGGCTCCACCACCCGCGCGGACCACGTGACGAACCGTGGCGCCTCGCCCGGCGACGCGACGTCGATCGGTACTCCGTCGGCCAGCGCTACGACCGCGAACCGGTCCGGCAGCAGCCGTACCACGGGTGGCTGGGGCCACTCGGTGTCCCGTCCCTTGGGTGGCGGCGAGTCCGGCCGGGTCGCCAGAACCAGCCAGGCGGCGCGGGTGGGGCCGAACCGGCGGACCAGTTGTTGCCAGGTCTCCTCGGGATCGGTCGCCGCGGCGGCGTACACCTCCCAGAAGTGCGTCGCCCAGGTCAGCTCGTCGGCGGTCAGCGTCGGGTCGTGCGCGTCGACCGATACGTCGTCGGGGTAGATGCGCACGTGCAATGTGCCGTCCAGCCACCGGGTCTGCAGCCGTAGCGGCAGCAGTACCAGTGGTGTCTCGTTGTCCGGACCGCCGAGGAGCCGGGCGGTACCGACCTCGCGGGCGGCCTCGTGGTCCTCGATGTGCTGTGCCAGCTCGGGCAGTTCGGCGTCGATGCGGGCGCGCTCGGCGGTGTTGGCCGCGAGCTGGTCGACGTGCGCCGATGCCTCCGACACGGCGATCTGCAAGGTGGCGGCCCAGCCGGTGAGCGTACTCAGCCGGGCCTGGGCGGCGACCAGGTCGGCGGACGCCGCGGTCTGCGCGTTGACCAGCTGGTCTCGGATCGTTTCCCACTCGGTCAGCGCGTCCAGGTAGTCCTGCGGGTCCTGGGAGGGGTCATAGTCGACGGGGCGCATCAGGGTGCCATTTCCTGGTGCTGTCGCAGGGCTTCCGCGGCAGTGTCGAGTGTGGACTGCGCCTGGTTGCGGTCTGTGGTAGCCAGGCCGACAACCGCTTGGAGTGCCGGCACCTGCCCGACGAGCGCGTTCCGCAACGCGGTCGGATCCCCGGCCGCGATCGCGGTGTCGAGTGCGCTCACCATGGTGGCCAGGGCGGGCCAGCGGCCACTGTCCGGCCAGCCGGCGATCTGGTTCCGTAGCGAGGTCACGCCGTCCACTGTGGAGCCATGGGCGGCGAGGATCGCGGTACGGGCCGTCTGGCCGGCCAGTCGTTGGTCGAGCAGGTCGTGGCGGTGCCGCCACGCGGCTTCCAGGTCGGCCAGCTCGGCGTCGGTGACGCGCTCGACCGCGGTACGGTCCAGCGGCTCGCCCTGGAGCACGGCGGTGCGTGCGTCGAGGACGGCGACCTGGCTGGCCACCTGTGCGGCGAGCGTGTCGGCGGCCTGCTGGGCGGCGGTGGCGGCGGCCTGCGCGGCGGCGAGCTGCTGTTGGGTCGCGGCGATGCCGGCGTTCGCTGTGGTGACGTTGTTCTGCGCCTGGGCCAGCGCGGCCGCCGCCGCGTTGACCGCGGCGATCGCCGCCGTGCGGTTCTGCTGTGCCTGGGCGAGCGCCTGGCTCGCGCTGTTCCGTTGGTTCTCTCGGGTGTCGCGGAGCTGCTCCAGCTGTTGGAGTTCCTGGTTCCACTCCAACCAGTCGGGGTTCGGCCCCGGGGTGCCAGGCAGGTGGAACGGCGGCTCGATGTCCATGTGGTTTTCGATGGCCTGCTCGACCTGGTTCAGCGCGATCTGCGCCGCCTGCAGGGCGTTGGCGCGCTGAATGACCAACGCCTCGGCGTTGCTGAGGTCGACGTTGCGCGCGTTCAGGTTCGCCTGCGCGGTCGACGCGGCGGCCTGCAGGGCCGCCAGCGTCGCCTGTTGCTGGCTGAGGCTGGCCTGCACCTGGTCACGTGCCGCGGCCGCCTGTTGTGCGACCGTCTGGGCGGCGGAGAGCTTGCCCGCCAGCAGGGCGCGGATGTGTTCGTACACTATGGACACTCCTAAGTGGTCAGCCACAGCGCGACCGGGATGCGTGCCCGGAACGCGGGTTGGAGGACGGCGGCGGCCTGGTTGGCCGCGTCGAGGCCCCAGGCGGCGGTGGTGGAGGAGCCCGGCGCCACCGGTCGGGCCACCCCTACGAGCGGTCCGGCGATGGGCGCGTGGGTGTGCCCGATCAGGGCCGGATGCGCCCAGTCGAGGTCCTGCCAGGTGTCGAGGGTTCGGGTCGTACCGTCATCGGGTGGGTCGTCGCAGCCGAACCTCGCGTGGCCGAGCGCCTCCTCCACGACCACGAACCAGCCGGCGCCCATCGCCTGCTCGACGGTCAGCCCGAAGCCGAGGAACGCGCAGTCCGTGCCGATCCGCCCGGCGAACTCCGGCGGCAGTCGTTCCTCGTCACGGGACAGGTAGATCGAGGCGGTCGGGAACCGGCGCAGCAGCGTGCCGCGCAGCAGCAGGACCAGGCGATCGGCGGCACCGCTGTGCGAGCCCAGTTCGTCGGCCGGATCCCATTCACCGATGGGCGGCAGCACCGACCCGGCTCCGCCGGACGAGCCCCAGAACCGGTCGAAGAACGTGCCGTCTACGCGCAGCGGGAAGCGCCGCCATGTCAGCTCGCGCGCGAGGGCGTGGTTGAGCCCCACCATGAAGCTCTCGACGAACGCCCCGTTGGTCTGCGCCAGTGCGACGCTGTCGGTCGGCAGCTCACCCAGCTCCGGCAACAGCCATTCCGGGGCGATCCCGCGCAGCAGCGCGTAGCCCGGCTCGTCGAAGCGCGGTGCGAAGAGGTCGTCAGCCGGGACCGGCCGTGGTGGTGCGGGCGCCACCGGGGAGAGCGGAGCGCCGCCGGCCCGGAGCAGGCGGTTCAGCGCGGGCACCGCCGGTGCGGCCGCCAGGTGCCGGTCGGACAGCGATCCGGTCACCGCGTCGGCCAGAGCCGGGTCGACCTGCTGGCGGCCGTCGGCACGCGCGGTGGCGAGCTGCCGCCACGCGCTGTCCGCGAGGTCTTCCTGGTGTACCGCGACAGCGAACGAGGCCAGCCCGGCGGCTATCCGGCGACGTGCGTCGGTGTTCAGCTCGGCGAGCCAGCCACCGGTCCCCGGCGGCAGGGCGGTCAGACCCCGCTGGTAGTCCTGCCCGTACAGCGGCGGGCGCAGCTCGAGACCGGTACCGGACGAGCTGACCGCGGTGCGCAGCGACTCGGCGAGCAGCGGATCGTCGGCCTCGGGCTCGGTCACGTCGATGGGTCGCAGGGCGCCCTGCATGCGTACCGTCGCCGACGGCGAGCCGGCCTTCGCTCCCCAGCCTGGTGCCCCGGTCGCTATCTCCCGGCCACCGGTGCCGGCCGGTACCGGTCTCGGCCGCAGCCGCCGGACGACCGCCTCGAACGAGCCCTCGGGTCCGGTCCGGAAACTCCAGTGGTGATACGCCGGCAGTTCCACCGTGCCCCAGCCGCTCCAGGCGGGCCCGAGCGGGTCGCCCGTCGTACCGGACAGCAGTCCGGCCGCGAATGTCGGCACCACGCATGCGAGGTACTGCACCCCGGCCTCGAGCCGGCGCGGGCAGAGCAGCCGGGCGACCGGAATGCCGTCGGTGACCTGGACATGGGCCCACGCCCAGGACTCCGACGGGTCGGGCAGCTCGGTCACGTCACAGCGCAGCACCGAGGTACCGGCCGCCGCCGGGGTGAGCGTGGCGCCGTCGGCCGGTACGACCACGAGCGCCAGCCACGGCCGCACCCGTTGCGACTGCGGACCTTCCGGGGTGAAGCGCCATGGCAGATCCGCGGAGGCCAGCTCGACGTACGGGAAGTAGGACGGTTCGAAGTCCGTACAGCCGTCGAACGGTTCGGTACGCAGGATCTCCCGCGGGTCGATCCCGGCTACGTCACCCGGACCGGCCAGTTCCAGCGGCATGTCCACGGCACCGGAGGCACCGCGCAGCCGCACGGTCGCCGGTACCCGCGCCCGGCCCGATCCGGCCGGTGGGGCACCGTCCAGCGCCGACGCGTAGCCGACCCGGTACCACGGAAGGAAGGTACGTACGCTCATCCCAGTGCTCCGATGTGGACGGTTTCGAACCCGACATCGACGGTGACGCCGAGCGCGGCCGGTACGCCGTCGGCGTCCGGGGTGAACGTCAGGCCCGCCGGCAACAGCGCGAACGAGGGCGCTGCGAGCTTCTCGTCCTCGGTCTGCTCGGTGAACTGCGCCGGTGCGAAGTGGTCCAGCAACGGGTGCGCGCTGATTCCGGCCGGGCTGGTGACGTCGAGGTCGTACGTGCGCGGTCCAGCCGCGGGGCGGGCCGCGCCGTACCGGGTGATCATCGTGCCCAGCGGCGCCACCTTCTGCCGTACCGAGACCGTCCCCAGTGGATGGACGACCAGTGCCTCGTCGGCGCCGGCGGCGGGACGCAGCGTCACGCCCGGCCTCGTGGCGGCCGGCAGGCTGGAAGTCCAGCTCTCCGGCCGGGCCAGCTCGGCCTGCAGCAGCGCCAGAACGTCGACCGTGTCGAGGATGGGTGGCGGTTGCGGGTCGCCGATCGTGAAGTCGACGCCGGCGGTGATCGTGAAGAACAGGATCTGTACCGAGACGACGCCGACGACGTGCCACGGCTGGGGCCCCGTGACCTGAACCGCAAGCCGCGCGCCGAGCAGCGTGCCGGCGGGGCTGAAGATGCGGACCCACGCTTCGAAGGAGACGTCCAGTCCGAACGGCGCCCACTGCACGAGCGCGTCGAACGCGCCGCCGCCATC
>DASRII010000527.1:0-4475 GCA_035650075.1 Micromonosporaceae bacterium
CCAGCCTTACCCAAAGGCCTCGACGAGCAGGGCCATCTCCCGCGACATCGTGGTCCCGCTCATGAGCCGGTTGTCCGTGTTGACCGTCGCCCGGAAGCGCAGGTCGCGCAGTAGCCCGATCGGGTGCTCGGCGATCGACGGCGCGGCCCCGGTCTGCACGTTCGACGACGGGCAGAGTTCGAGCGGGATCCGCTTGTCACGGACGTACGCCGCGAGCCGCCCGATGACCGGAGCGCCGTCGCCGGTGGTGATGTCGTCCACGATGCGTACCCCGTGTCCCAGCCGGTCGGCTCCGCACCACTGGATCGCCTGCCATATCGACGGCAGTCCGAACGCCTCGCCGGCATGGATCGTGAAGTGGAAGTTCTCCCGCTGCAGGTACTCGAACGCGTCCAGGTGCCGGGTCGGCGGGTAACCCGCCTCGGCACCCGCGATGTCGAACCCCACCACACCGTGGTCGCGGTACCGCACGGCCAGCTCGGCGATCTCCGTGGACCGCGCGGCGTGGCGCATCGCGGTGAGCAGGGTGCCGACGCGGATCGGCGTACCGGCCTCGGCGGCCCGCGCGCTTCCGTCGCCGAAGCCGGCCAGCACCGCCTCCACCACGTCGGGCAGCGTCAGCCCCGCCTCGAGGTGCTGCTCCGGCGCGAACCGCACCTCGGCGTAGACCACCCCGTCGGCGGCGAGGTCCTCCGCACACTCGGCGGCCACCCGGTGCAGCCCTTCCGGCGTCTGCATCACCGCGACGGTGTGCGCGAACGTCTGCAGGTACCGCTCGAGTGAGCCCGAGTTGGCGGCCTCGACGAACCACGCGCTGAGCCCGGCCTCGTCACTCGCCGGCAACCGGTGCCCGACGGCATCGGCGAGTTCGATGATCGTCGCCGGCCGGAGCCCGCCGTCGAGGTGGTCGTGCAACAAGGCCTTCGGGGCTTTGACGATTTCGTGGAACGAAGGTTTCGGCCGGAAGGCATAGGCCGGAGAGGCAGTAGGTTTCGCCATGTGCAGACATTAGTGGACGTTCTGCCGTACCTCCGCTGTCCTTCGTGCGGCGCGGCGTTCGGTGGGACTGGCCACGCGGTCCGGTGTTCGGCCGGCCACTCGTTCGACGTGGCTCGGCAGGGCTACGTGAACCTGCTGCCTGGTCACGTCCGGCACACCGGTGACAGCGCCGCGATGGTGGACGCCCGGGCCGCGTTCCTGGGCGCCGGACACTACCGCTTCGTGCTCGACGCGCTGGTCGAGCTGGCGCGAGCCCATGACAACGGGTTGTTGGTGGACGTCGGCGGCGGTACCGGGTACCACCTCGCCGGCCTCCTGGACGCGCTGCCGGCCGCGTCCGGTTTGGTCCTGGACGCGTCCAAGGCGGCCGCCCGGCGTGCCGCCCGCGCCCATCCCCGGGCCGCGGCCGCGGTCTGCGACGCGTGGTCCCGGCTACCGCTGGTCGACGGATGCGCGGCGCTCGTGGCGAACGTCTTCGCGCCACGCAACGGCCCGGAGTTCCACCGCCTCCTGCGCCCGGACGGCGTCCTGCTGTCGGTGACACCGGAGCCCGCGCACCTCGCCGAGCTGGTCTCCGCGCTCGATCTCCTCCAGGTCGACCCGGCCAAACCGGACCGCCTGGCGGCCTCCCTGTCCGAATTCACCCCGATCGAGGAAGTACCTCTCAGCCGCCCCCTGTCCCTGTCCCACGCCGACGTCGCCACCCTGGTCACGATGACCCCATCCGCCCGCCACCAAGCCCCCTCGGCGCTAGCTAACGCGGTCAACGCGCTCCCCGCGCCCGTCACCGTCACCGCTGCGGTCCGGGTAACGGCCTACCGCCCCCGTTGATCATGAAGTTGGTGACGCGACACGCCGTCGACCGGCTATCTAAGTTCATGATCAACCAGGGGGGTCAGGAGAGGTCTACTTCCTCCCAGCCGCCGGGTGGGGCGTGGTACGGGCCGAAGAAGACGACTCCCCACTCGAGGGCCCAGCGGCGTTGACCGATCGCGTTGGAGTCGATGGGGCCGGGCAGCACGCCACGGCGCCGCTCGAGCGCGAGGTACGACCAGTCGAGGCAGTAGTACAGATCCAGCATCGCTGCCGCCTCCCGGGGCTCCCGCGGGACGGACAGTGTCCGCGAACGCCACTGCGAGAACGTCTCCCCCTGCGGCAGGTCGGGGAACAGATCCACGAGCCGGTCGTCCGGCGGGGCGATCGGGTCGAGGTTCTTGACGAGCCCCAGCAGCCAGGCGAGCGCGAACAGCGCCTCGAGGTGCAGCGCGAACGAGCGGTGATCGCCCTTGCCGGACACCACGAAGTGCCACTCCGGTGGGGTCACCGCGTCGACCAGGTGGCAGCCGAGCAGCCAGCTCATCGCCAGCTCCGGCGGCATGCCGAAGCACCGCGCCAGCACGACGTTGAGTACTGCCGCCCGCGCCTCGATGTCGCCGCGCGGCCGCAGCTCGACCCGGTCCCCGGCCTCCCACACCAGCGGGAACTTCGGCGGGGGCAGCGGCAGCCGGATCCGGCGCAGCTCGTCGAGGCTCGCTGCGCGGACCGCCAGCGGGTCGGGTGCGATCACATTCACCGATTCGTGCCTGATCATCTATGGGACAGCCTACTTGGCGTGCGAGCCTACCCAGCGTGCCAAGTTAGCGCCACGTGTCCGCAGGACTACCCCACGCGATCGAGGACCAGCGGAGTGTGCGCGGGCGCGGCGTGCGTGACGACGACCGCGCCGTCGGCCGCCGCCAGCGCCGCCGGAATCCGGCTGGCATCGTCGGTACGCAGTTCGTACAGCACGTCGCCGGCCGTCACCGAGTCCCCCGGTTTCCGATACAGCAGCACGCCGGCTGCCGCGGAGACCGAGTCTTCCTTGCGGGCCCGCCCCGCACCCAGCCGCCAGGCGGCCACCCCGATCGCATAAGCGTCCACAGTGGACACGTAGCCGTCGGCGACAGCCCGTACCGTCTCCGTCTCGCTGGCCGCCGGCATTGGCGCGTCCGGATCGCCGCCCTGAGCCTGGACCATCGCCCGCCACGAGTCCATCGCCCGACCGCCCCGCAGCACCTCCGCCGGATCCACATCGGACAGTCCCGCCGCGGTCAGCATCTCGCGCGCGAGGGCGACCGTCAGCGCGACGACGTCCTCCGGCCCGCCGCCGGCCAGCACCTCCACCGCCTCGGCCACCTCGACCGCGTTTCCCACGGCCAAGCCGAGCGGGGTGGACATGTCGGTCAGCAGCGCGCTCGTCGCTACCCCGTGCGCCGCGCCGAGCTCGACCATCGCCTCGGCCAGCTCGCGGGCGCTCTCGACGGACTTCATGAACGCGCCGGAACCGACCTTCACGTCGAGGACCAGTGCGCCGGTACCTTCGGCGATCTTCTTGCTCATGATGGAGCTCGCGATCAGCGGGATCGCCTCGACGGTGGCGGTGACGTCGCGCAGGGCGTACAGCTTGCGGTCCGCCGGGGCCAGTCCCTCACCCGCCGCGCAGATCGCGGCTCCCACCGTTCTCAGCTGCTCCAGAAACTCCACATTGGACAGCGTGGCGCGGAAGCCCGGGATCGACTCGAGCTTGTCCAGCGTCCCGCCGGTGTGCCCGAGCCCCCGGCCGGACAGCTGGGGTACGGCCGCGCCGCACGCCGCCACGAGCGGGGTCAGCGGCAGCGTTATCTTGTCGCCCACTCCCCCGGTGGAGTGCTTGTCGACGGTCGGGCGCGGTACCGACGACAGATCCAGCCGCTCTCCCGACGCGATCATCGCGTGCGTCCACCGGGCCGTCTCCCGCGGTGTCATGCCGCGCAGCAGGATCGCCATCGCGAGCGCGGCCATCTGCTCGTCGGCGACCAGCCCGCGGGTGTACCCGTCGACGACCCAGTCGATCTGGTCGTCGGAGAGCTGCCCGCCGTCGCGCTTGGTCGCGATGACCGTTACGGCGTCCATCGCCGGCCGATCTCACCCGGTGGGTCCCCGTCACCGGCCCACGACGTGCCGCCGTCGGCGTCGACGACGACGATCCGCGTGGTGCGTACCCGTCCCCACGCCACCGCATCCGCGGCCGACGGCCAGGTCGGGCCTTCCTCGACGATCTCGCCGGACCGCTCCCAGTACCCCGTCCACACCCGTTGTCCGCCCACGCTGTCCGGGTGGACGAAGACCGTACCGCTGCCGTGGTACCGAGCCAGCCGGGCCGGCAGGATCGGGGCGTGGGCCGGTGCGGCCCCGAGTGCGTCCAGATCCGAGACGTCGAACGCGTACGGCAGCAGCTCCGCCATGCGCCTCGGTGCCCCGGGCGCGTCGATCAGGCAGTCCGGCCCGCCGTTTTCCCACAGCAGTTGCCGGCACCGACCGCACGGCATCAGCGGCTCGCCTGCGGCGTCCACACAGGACAGTGCGACGAGCCGGCCGCCCCCACCGGCGTGCAGTGCCGACACCACCCCGCACTCGGCGCACAGCGTCACCCCGTACGACGCGTTCTCCACGTTGCA
>DASRII010000528.1:0-10647 GCA_035650075.1 Micromonosporaceae bacterium
ATGGACAGCAACGTGGTCTTGCCCGAGCCGGACGGCCCGGCCGCCACCGTGAGCTCGCCGGGGAACAGGTCGAGGCTGACGTTGTCGAGTGCCACCACCGTCTCGGCCGCGCGCCGGAACCGGCGCGAGACCCCAACCAAGCGAACGACCGGCTCGCTCATAGATGGATCCGTCCGTCGCGCATCGTCACTACCCGGTCGGCCCGGCTGGCCACGGCGGGATCGTGGGTCGCCGCGACCACCGCGACCCCGGTCTCGGCCAGCGCGGCCAGTGCGCCGAGTACCGAGTCCACTGTGGCGTGATCGAGCTGCCCGGTCGGCTCGTCGGCCACGATCAGCGCGGGCGGACCGACAGCGGCGAACGCGATCGCGACCCGCTGCTGCTCACCACCGGACAGCTGGAGCGGTCGGTGGTGAGCCCGGTCGGCCAGACCCAGCCGGGTCAGCAGTGCGTCGATCTGAGCGTCGCGCCGGCGCAGCCCGCGCAGCCGGGCGCCGAGTTCGAGGTGCTCCCGGACGGTGAGGTAGCCCAGCAGGTTGTCCGGCGGGCTCTGGAACATGAAGCCGAGCCGGCGCCGGCGCATGCGTACCCGGCCACCCCGGGACAGTCGCGCGACGTTCGTACCGTCGATGTCGATCCGCCCCTCGTCCGGGCGGTCCAGGCAGGCGAGCAGCCGCAGCAGCGTCGACTTGCCGGAGCCGGACGGGCCGACCAGCGCGGTCACGGTACCGCGGGGTAGGGACAGGTCCACTCCGCGCAGCGCGGGAACGGTGCTGTCGCCGACCCGGTAGGTCCGCACGACGTTCGTACACACCACGGCATCAGGCGACATCACGGAGCACCTCCGCGGGGTTGGCCCGGCTGATCCGCCGGTGGGCGAGCAGTGCGGCACCGGTCACCACGACCAGCGCCATCGAGGCGACGACACCCGCCAGCGGGTACGGCAGGACGAGTATCGCCCCGGGCGGCCGGGACGCGTCGATCTCGAAGTAGGCCGCGAGGGCGTACGCGAGCCCGACCGCCAGCCCGAGCCCCACCGTCAACCCGACCATCACCGGCCCGCCCAGCTCCACGATCAACGCCCGGCGGTGCGCACCCGCGCGCAGACCGAGCCGGCGCAGCAGGACGTACGCCCGGCGGTGCGTGGCGGTACGCGACTCGAGGTAGAGCAGCAGCCCGACGACCGCGATCAGTCCGGTGAACACCGACAGCGCGATGAGGTACTGGAAGGTGAAGGTCACCGGCTCGTGCAACGCCCCGACCTGGAGGTCGTCGGCGGACGTGAGCCGGGCCAGCGGCACCTTGGCCGCCGCGACCGTGTTCTCGATCTCGGCCGGGTCGCCCCTGATCCAGAGCTGCCGGCCGGAGTCGAACGAGCGGGGAGGTACCGCGTCGCGGTGCATCAGCAGCACGGGATAGCCGCCCTGAACCCCGGGCAGGAGGCGGCTCGACACCACGTCGACCCGTACCTCGCGGCCGAGCAGGGTCAGCGTCGCCTCGCCGGTGACCACGTTCGAGGAGGCGACGACGGTCGGTACCGGGCCAGCGCGCAGCAGCGCGGTCGCGTCGGCGAGCGTCGGTCCCGGCATCCGGTCGTCCCAGAACGCGCCGTTCGGGAACGTGGCCGGGTCGACCGCGATCACGTCGACCTGGAGGTCACCCAGGTGCTGGGCGTTGATCCGGCTGACCTCGGTCATCCGCCCGGCGAGCCCGGGCAGCGAAGGTACCGGGGGCGGCGTGGCCGCCGTCGCCGAGCCCGGGCTCAGCGCGGCGACGACGTCGCTGCCCAGCAGCAGCTGCAGCTCCGCGTCCGCGGTGGTACGGATCGAGTCGGTCACGGCAGCGCCGTACGCCGCCATCGCTATCGGCACCGCGGTGGCCGCGGCGAGTACCGCCGTGGTCGTCGCGTCCCGGACGATGCGCCGCCACGCGAGCAGCGCCGTCGGTCGCACCGGCGTCCGGGCCAGCCCTCGGCGGCGCAGCCGGCGCGCGCCCAGCCTGCCGACCAGCAGCACCGCGCCGGCGATCACGAGGATGGGTACCACCAGCAGGCGTGCGGGCAGGTGGGCCACGTCCCCGACCCCGCCCGCGGCGTCGGCGGTACGCGTGTCGCTCAGCAGCACCCACGCGGCCGGCGCGGCGGCCAGCGGCAGCAGCTCCCATGGCACCCGGCTCCACCGGTGGTGCCGGTCGTGGCCGCCCGTCTGATCGGTGAGACCGCGGCACCGGGCGGCGGCCACCATCCCGACGAGCAGGAGGGCGACCAGCGCGGTAGCCCCGGCGGCCAGCGACGCCCGCGGTACCGCGTCCGCGGACAGGATCGGACTCGGTCCGGTCCAGCGCACCAGCAGCCACGCGGCGGCCCAGCCGGCGGCGGCTCCGACGAGTACCGCCGGCAGTGCCTCGAGCACGGCCTTGCCGCCCAGCGCCCTCGGGGTCACCCCGTGCGCGGCGAGCACGACCAGCTCCTGGCGCCTCCGCTGTACCCAGAACACCGCCGCCGCCGCCACGACGGCCAGCCCGACCGCGGTACCGGCGGCGGTGATCGGCACGACCGGCGGCAGCAGGCCCTCCCGGACCAGGTCCGCGCGGCGGACCATGCGGCCGAGCCCCGAGGCGAACGTGGTGCGGTTGAAGAAGTCGGTACCCAGGACTTCCTGATCCGCGGTGGCGACCTGGCGCTGCATCTGCCCGATCCGGGTGACGAGCACGGCGGACTCCGGCGCGGGCTGGTCCGGGTCGGTCACGGCGTACTCGATCGTGTGGGTCACCCGCAGCTGCGCCGCCTTGCCCGCGGCGATGAACGTGTCGTTGTCGATCAGTGCCAACGGCAGGACCGGCTCGTTCGTGTACTCCTGGCCCGGCCGGCCGCGGTAGACGTCCCGCAGGCTGCACCAGTGCGGCTGGTCCGGCAGCGACCGCAGATCGCGGAAGATCGCGGCGACCGGCACGTCATAGGTCCTCGGCGCGGGCACCCCTTCGAACCGGGACGAGACCTGCGAGCGCTGGCCGATGCGCACCTGGTCGCCGACCCGCAGGCCCTGTGCGGCGGCGAACGTGTCGGGTACCCAGATGCCCTTGCCCACCGGTCCCTCGACGACCTCGACGTGATCGGCGAAATCGGATGAACCGACCAGGTTGAGCCCCCGGATGTTCGGGTCGAGCGACGGTCGGCCCACCGGATCGACGACGACGTCGCCGACCAGCGAGATCACCGGGGCGGACAGGCCGGGCGCGGACGCGGCGGTGATGACGTCGTTGCGCCGCTGGAAGATCTCGGCTCCGTCCATCAGATACGGGACCGAGGTCAGCTCGAGGGAGTTGGTGATCCGTACCCCGACCGACCACGGGCACGTGGTCGAGACCTGCCGGTGCAGCGTCGCGTTCTGCGCGGCGGACAGGAACAGCGGCGCCGCCGCGACCGGCAGCACCGCGACGAACGCCGCCGCGCCGAGGGCGGCGGCCACGCCAGGCCGCCGCCACAACAGCAGCGGTGCGCGCCGCCAGGGAGTCAGCACGCAGTCAGTGAGTCTCTGAGTACGGGAAAAGGTTGCGCGCGTCCGGGACCCCTTCGTTCGACCCCGCTGTGACCGGGGATATTCTGCGTCGGAAGTACGCCTGCGGATCAGCATGCGCCCAGATCAGGAGGCCCTCGTGACCACCGTCGCACCGAAGCCGATCGTGACCCGGCCGTGGCCGGTGCGACAGCCGACTCGGGGTAGCCAGATCGCCAAGGTCATGCGCACCACGGACGCCAAGCAGATCGGGATCATGTACCTGGTCACGTCGTTCGTGTTCTTCCTTCTCGGCGGCTTCATGGCGCTCGTCATGCGGGCCGAGCTGGCCCGACCGGGGATGCAGTTCCTGTCGCCGGAGCAGTACAACCAGCTGTTCACGATGCACGGCACGATCATGCTGCTGCTCTTCGCGACACCGATCCTGTTCGCGTTCGCGAACTTCGTCGTACCGCTGCAGATCGGCGCCCCGGACGTCTCGTTCCCCCGGTTGAACGCGCTGGCGTACTGGCTCTACGCGTTCGGCGGCACGCTGGTCATGCTCGGGTTCGTCACCCCGGGCGGGGCTGCCGAGTTCGGCTGGTTCGCGTACTCGCCGCTGAACAACATGGACAACTCGCCGGGCGTCGGCTCCGACATGTGGATCGTCGGGCTGGTGCTGTCCGGCCTCGGTACGATCCTCGGCGCCGTCAACATGCTCACGACGATCCTGACGCTGCGGGCGCCGGGCATGACCATGTTCCGGATGCCGATCTTCACCTGGAACATCATGATCACGTCCGTTCTCGTGCTCATGGTCTTCCCGATCCTGGCCGCGGCCCTGCTCGCGCTCGAGGCCGACCGGCAGCTCGGCGCGCACGTGTTCGACTCGGCGACCGGCGGTGCCCTGCTCTGGCAGCACCTGTTCTGGTTCTTCGGCCATCCCGAGGTCTACATCGTGGCGCTGCCGTTCTTCGGCATCATCTCGGAGGTCATCCCGGTCTTCAGCCGCAAGCCGATGTTCGGCTACAAGACCCTGGTCGCCGCCACGATCGGCATCGCGATGCTGTCGATGAGCGTGTGGGCGCACCACATGTTCGTCACCGGCCAGGTGCTGCTGCCGTTCTTCTCGTTCCTGAGCTTCCTGATCGCGGTACCGACCGGCATCAAGTTCTTCAACTGGATCGGCACCATGTGGCGCGGGCAGCTCACGTTCGAGACGCCGATGCTGTTCGCGATCGGCTTCCTCGTGACGTTCCTGTTCGGTGGGCTGTCCGGCGTACTGCTGGCCGCCCCGCCCATCGACTTCCACGTCTCGGACTCGTACTTCGTCGTCGCGCACTTCCACTACGTGCTGTTCGGGACGATCGTGTTCGCCGTGTACTCCGGCGTCTACTTCTGGTTCCCCAAGATGTTCGGCCGGATGCTCGACGAGCGGCTGGGCAAGGTGCACTTCTGGCTGACGTTCATCGGCTTCAACGCCACGTTCCTGGTGCAGCACTGGCTCGGTACCAAGGGCATGCCGCGGCGGTACGCCGACTACCTGCCGTCGGACAACTTCACGAACCTCAACATGTTCTCCACTATCGGGGCGTTCATCCTCGGCGCATCGACGCTGCCGTTCCTGTACAACGTGTGGAAGTCGTACAAGGCCGGCCAGGTCGTCACCGCGAACGACCCGTGGGGCTACGGCAATTCGCTCGAGTGGGCGACCAGCTCCCCGCCGCCCCTGCGCAACTTCGACAAGATGCCCCGGATCCGCTCCGAGCGGCCGGCGTTCGACGCGAAGTTCCCCGACCTCGCGGTCGACACATCGCGGGCGGCCCGGCTGCGCGCCGAAGAGGTCACCCGCGAACTGGAGGGTCGCGAGCGGCTGTAGCTCGGCCCTACACTGCGCGGCGTGGTCGCTGACGCCGCCCCCGTCGCCGGACTCCGACGAAACCGGAACTTCCGGCTGCTCTGGCTGGGCCAGGCCATCTCGTTCGTCGGCGACTACGTCTTCGACACCACGATCGTGCTGTGGGTCGGCACCGTGCTCGCGGCGGGTCAGTCCTGGGCTCCGCTCGCGGTCAGCGGGGTGCTGATCTCGGTACTCGCGCCGGCTCTGTTCATCGGCCCGTTCGCCGGTGTCTTCGTCGACCGATGGGACCGCCGGCGCACGATGCTGCTGGCCGACGTCGTCCGGGCGGTACTCGTCGGCCTGCTCCTGGTGCTGGTGCTGCTGCCGGCCGGCTCGGTCCCGATGGCCGGCCAGCTCGTCGTCACGTACGCCGTCGTCACGCTCGCCAGCGTGGCCGCCCAGTTCTTCAACCCGGCGCGGTTCGCCCTGCTCGGGGCCGTGGTCGCGCCGGCGGACCAGCCGCGGGCGGCCAGCCTCGGTCAGGCCACCGCCAGCTTCGCCGGAATCGTAGGCCCACCGCTGGCCGCGCCGCTGCTGTTCACGCTGGGCGTCGAATGGGCACTGGTCGTCAACGCGGTCTCGTTCCTGGCGTCGTATGTGGCGGTGCGCGCGGTCCGGGTGCCGGTCGCGGCGAGCCCGGCTGGCGGCCCGGCCTCCGGCGTGATCACCGAGTTCCGCGAGGGGCTGCGGTTCTTTGCCGGCAATCGGGCGCTGGTCGCGGTGGTGGGTGCGGCGGTCATCGTGATGGCCGGCGCCGGCGCCGTCAACGCCCTGGACGTGTTCTTCGTCGTCGAGAACCTCGGCGTGGCCCCGAAGTTCTACGGACTGCTCGGCGCCGCGTTCGACATCGGGGCGGTAGCCGGGGCGTTGTTGGCCGCGGCGTACGCCGCCCGGATCGGGGTCAACCGCTCGTTCTGGCTCGGGCTGATCTTGGCCGGGCTGGCGTTCGTCGTGTACTCGCGGAGCACCGATCTGGTCGTGGCGCTCGTCGTGCTGCTGCTGACCGGGGTGCCGATCGCGGTGGTGAACTCGGTCGTCGGGCCGATCGCGCTGCGGGAGACGCCGCAGCACCTGCTCGGCCGGGTGATGTCGGTGTTCAACCCCGTGGTCCAGCTCGCGTCGATCGGCTCGATCGCGGTAGCCAGCGCGCTGGCCAGTACCGTCCTGCACGATCTGGACACCACCGTGCTCGGCATCCGGTTCCGGACCTTCGACACGATCTTCCTGGTGAGCGGGCTCTTCATCGTCGCCGGTGGGGTATGGGCGCGCCGGGCGCTACGTGGCACCGACCGTCCGAGCGAGGTCGGCGTCGCCTAACTCCGGCTGCCGCCGACGTTGCCGGCGCTGGATGGGCAGGACCACGAGCGCGATCGTCGTGCCGATCAGCCCGGTGGCCGCGAAGCCCCAGGCCGGGCCGAGGGCGTCGATCACCGTACCGGCCAGCGGTGCGCTGACCGCCAGGCCGATGGTCAGCGCGGATCCGTACAGCCCCATGGCCTCCCCGCGCGCGGCGGCGGGCGCCAGCCGGCTGACCTCGTCGGCGGTCGCGGCCAGCGTCGGCGCGCACAGCAGACCCGCCGGGATCAGGACCAGACACAGCCACCACCAGTCGCCGGCCAGCCCGACGGGGATGGTCAACAGGCTCATCAGGCCCATGAGCATCGCGGGCTGCAGCACTCGGGTGACCCCGCCGTAGACGAAGCCACCCACCAGCGAGTACGACCCCCAGAGCGACAGCACCACCCCGGTCCACTCGACCTGTCCGGCATCGCGTAGCACCGCCACGACGGACACGTCGGTGGCGCCCAGGACGAGGGTCGTGGCGGCCGCGACCACGAACATCGCCACGAGCCGCGGGCGCAGCCACTCCCGCCGCCGCACCGGCACGGCCGCGGCCTCTTCCTGCTCCACCGCGCTGCGGGTCGGTGGGTTCAACAGGAACAGCGCGATGCCCGAGGCAACGGTGCTCACGCCCACCGCGATCATCGCCGCCCGCGCCGACACCGTCGTGATCAGCAGGACCGCCACCGCCGGGCCGACCATGTACGACAGCTCGACCGACATCGAATCCAGCGAGTACGCCGGGCGGCGCTGGTGCTCCGGTACGAGCGCGGCGATCGACTGGCGGACGACGGAGAAGACCGGGATAGCCAGCAGGCCGGCCACGAGCGTGGTCGGCAGCAGCACCTGGTACGGCAGCGCGGGCGCGACCGCCCAGTAGACCGCTTCGGTGACCGTGGTGATCACGAGCATCAGCCGCAGTCCGCGCCGGTCGACAAGCCGGCCGAGCAGCGGTGCGCCGATCGCGGCTCCGACGGTGAACGCCGCCCCGACCAGCCCCGCCGCGCCGTACCCCCGGTCGAGATCGAGCACCACGTGCAGGGTCAGCGTGATGCCGGACGCCACCACCGGCAGCCGGGCCAGCATCGCGACCAGCAGCAGGCTGCGTACGCCGGGCAGGCGCAGCACAGCTCGGTACGGCTCGATCTTCATCTTGACCATCCTGGCGCAGGGGTACGACGATCTCGCTGGTTTACCGTGACCTTATGACGGACTACGGCGTGCGGTCCTCGGTGTCGCGACTGCGCTGGGCTGCGCTGCGGCGCCCGGCCGTGAGCGGCGATTTCGCCGAGGCGGGCTGGCGGCCGCCGGATCGGACCCGGCTGGTGGCGCAGCATGAGGCGTTCGCGGAGACCCTGGCCGGGCTGGGTGTCCTCGTGACCGTGCTCGAGGCGATCGACGGCGAGGTGGACGCCTGCTTCGCGTACGACCCGGTGTTCGTAGTGGGTTCCGGCGTGGTGGAATTCCGCGCGGCGAAACCCGGTCGGGTGGCCGAGGGTCCGCGGCTCGTGGCGGATCTCGCCGAGCTCGGCGTACCTCTCGCGGGGCGGCTCGAGCCGCCGGCCGTCGCGGACGGTGGGGACTTCTGCTGGCTGCGCCGGGACGTACTGGTCGGCGGACGCAGCTACCGCACCAACCAGGCCGCGCACGACCAGCTGCGGGACCTCCTCGCCCGGGAGGGGCAGCAACTGTACACAGTGGACATGCCGCACGACCGCGGGCCGGCGCACGTGCTGCACCTGATGTCGTGCCTGTCCCCGGTCGCCGACGACCTGGCCGTGGTCTTCGAGCCGATCGCGCCGGTACCGCTGCTGCAGCTGCTGACCGAGCTGGGCATCGCGTGGGTGGCCGTGGACCCGGACGAGTACGACGCGCTCGGCTCGAACGTCCTCGCTGTGGCGCCCGGTGTCGCGGTGATGTACGACGGCAGCCCGCGCACCCGCCGCGCGCTCGAAGCGCGCGGGGTCGAGGTGCACGTGGTCGACGCCAGCGAGCTGGCCAAGGGCGACGGCGGCCCGACCTGCCTCACCCGCCCGCTATTACGCGACTGACCGCTAAAGATCGAGGTCGAACGCGGCGGCGATCGCCTCTGCGAGTTCAGATTCCTGGGCGTGGTGCAGGTAGCCGAGCAGCCTACCGATCGCCGTCGTGGACAAGGTCGTGATGTTGTCGCAGGAGACGACGGACTTGTGATCGAGACCATTGGCCGGGCCAACCGCGACCTCTGTGGACAGCCCACGAATGGTCGTCGTGATTGGCGCGACGGTTAACGACGTCAGGTACGGGCGCACCTGTTCGCGGGTCAGAATCAACACCGGGCGTGTCTTGTCGAGAGCTGCGAGATGGATTGGGCGCATCAGTCGATGTCCATCGGCTGCGTCGTTGCCCACGAGGCGAGGTCGTCCAGATCGGTTCGTTCACTGCTGGCGTAGATCTGAGCGTCTCGTTCGGCGATCTGCCGCCGGCGGTCGCGTTCGAGCGCCCGGGCGACCACAGCCGCTCGGCTGGGTGCCGCGCCTGAGGTGACCTGCTGGTCGACGTACTCCACGATGTCGTCAGGCAGGCGAACGGCGATCTGAATGGTCATACTTGTACGGTACCAAATTGGGATGCGATCTGGTAGCGGCAGCTAGCCGGCCACGACGGGGGTGCCGACGAGGGTGATGCCGGCCTCGCGCAACTGGTCCAGCGCCCGGTCGGTCGTCTCGCGGGCCACGCCGGCAGTCAGGTCCAGCAGGATGGTCGTCGCGAAGCCCTCCTGCGCGGCGTCGAGCGCGGTGGCGCGTACACAGTGGTCGGTCGCGATACCGACGACGTCCAGAGAGGACACGTCGTGCATGCGCAGCCACGCGGCGAGGCCGATGCTGCCGGCCTTGCCCTCGAACCCGGAGTACGCCGCCGCGCGCTCACCCTTGTGGAACACCGCCTCGATCCGGTCGGTGTCGAGCTCGGGGTGGAAGTCCGCGCCAGCGGTACCGACGACGCAATGCGCCGGCCACGAGTCCACATAGTCCGGTTGGTCATTGAAGTGCTCGCCCGGATCGACGTGGTAGTCCTTCGTCGCCACCACGTGCCGCCACCGGTGCGGCTCGGCACGCAACAGATCCGAGATGGCCGCGGCCACCCCGGTCCCGCCGGTCACCGGCAGCGAGCCGCCCTCGCAGAAGTCGTTCTGAACGTCCACAATGATCAGTGCGTCGCTCATTGCTAGCCTCCGCCTCCGATCACGGTCACCGGGATCGCCGGGTCGCCCGCCGACAGCTTCAACCCTTCCCAGGGTATCGAGATCAGGCACTCCCGCAGGTGCTCCCGGCTGTCCACTAGGGACGGCAGATCACCCACCGGCGAACCACCCCGGACGAAGGGACGTTGCAGGAGGCGGTCGCCTGGTTCGCCCGGCGGCGTGCCGCGCGACACCACGATCTCCTCGGTCGCGGTACCTGTCGGCTTGTGCCGGCGTACCGCGGTTTTGCGCCCGCCGATCGTCGCCTTGTGCTCCGAGCGTTTCACCACCGGGCGGCCGGCTACCTCGACGAGCTTGTAGACCAGGCCTGCCGTCGGCGCTCCGGAGCCGGTCACGACGGCGGTACCCGCCCCGTACACGTCCACCGGTTCGGCCGCCAGCGCCGCGATCGCGTACTCGTCGAGGTCCCCGGACACCACGATCTTCGTGTCCACGGCGCCGAGGGAGTCGAGCAGCTCTCGCGACTGCGCCGCGAGTACCGACAGGTCGCCCGAGTCGATCCGGATCGCCCGCAGGTCGGGCCCGGCCACCGCGATCGCGTTGCGGATGCCCTGGCTGATGTCGTACGTGTCCACCAGCAGCGTCGTGTTCTTGCCGAGCGCGGCGACCTGCGCGGCGAACGCCGCCGGCTCGTCGTCGTGCAGCAGGGTGAACGCGTGCGCCGCGGT
>DASRII010000529.1:0-14901 GCA_035650075.1 Micromonosporaceae bacterium
CAGTGGGGCGGACGGGACTCGAACCCGTGACCGAGGGATTATGAGTCCCCTGCTCTAACCTGCTGAGCTACCGCCCCGGAGCAGGCCGCCACGAGCCGCCCGCCGGACCCATACTGCCAGACGACTGACAAGCCCAGCGCGCCAGCAGGCGTTCACGGTACCGGCGCTCGGGCCCGGTCACCTCGCCGGACAGGGAGGCCGAGACCTCCGCCACGGCCTCGACAAACCGCCCTTCGCGCGCGAGCAGCTCGCCACGCACCGCGTGCCACCGCGCGCTGGCCGGAATCTCCTCGAGCGCCGCCAACCCCGCCAAAGCCCCCGACGCCTCGGCGACGGCCACCGCCCGAGACAGCGCCGCCGCCGGACTCGGCGCCACGCTCATCAGCAGGTCATACAGCCGTACGATCTCCGCCCAGTCGGTCGCGGCGTAGCTCGGCGCCCGGGCGTGCTCCGCCGCGATGGCCGCCTGCAACTGGTACGGATCGGCGATCCCCCCGGTGCGCCGCAACGAGGCGTCCAGCAGAGCCAGCCCCTCCGCGACAAGACCTCGATCCCAACGCGAACGATCTTGGGACAAAAGCGGCACAAGCTCACCTGCCGCGTCGAGCCGAGCCGAGCGGCGGGCTTCGGTCAGGAGCAGCAGCGCCAGTACCGCGGCCGGCATCGCCTCGTCGGGCATCAGCTCATGCAGGAGCCGGCCGAGCCGTACCGCTTCCGCGCAGACGTCGACGTCGTACGCCACCGGCCCGCTGAGCGGCGCATGACCGGCCGTGTAGAGCGCATGGATCACCCCGCACACCGCGGCGAGCCGGGCCGGCAGCTCCGCCCCGGAGGGCACCCGGTACGGGATCCGGGCCGTAGCGATCTTCTGCCGAGCCCGGGTCAGGCGCTTGGCCATCGCCGCCTCGCTGGTCAGCAGCACCGCCGCAAGCTGGGGGAGGGCCAGGCCGCACAGGGTACGGAGGGCCAACGCCACCCGCGTCTCCGCCGCCAGGGCCGGATGGCAACACGTGAAGATCAGCCGTAGCTGGTCGTCGCGGACGACGCTGTCCGGTGGCAGGTCGGGCGAGTACAGCTCCACCAGGTCCACCGCCTCTCGCTCCTTGCCCGCGCGGGCGCTCTCCCGGCGCAGGATGTCGATCGCCTTGTGCCGGGCGGCGACCGCGAGCCAGGCGCGCGGGTCGTCCGGTACCCCCCGATGTGGCCAGTCGCGGAGGGCGACGATCACCGCCTCCTGGACCGCGTCCTCGGCCACCTGCAGGTTGCCCACCGTCCGGACGAGGGTGGCCAGGATGCGCGCACCCTCGATCCGGACGGTGTCCGCGAGCCGCTCGTGGGCGTCGGCCGTCATTTCGCGACGATGACCGGCCGTACCTCGACCGCACCGCCCCAGGCCGCGGGGATCTCCGCGGCGATCGCGATGGCGGCGTCCAGGTCCTCCGCCTCGATCAGGTAGTACCCGGTGAGCGCCTCCTTGGTCTCCGCGTACGGTCCGTCGGCGGTGATCACCTCACCGCCCCGTGCGCCGACGACCCGGACCACGGTGGCCGTGCTGGTCTGGTGCAGCACGGCACTGGCCACGATGCGATCCGCGTACTCCACGCCGAACTGCCGGTACTCGGCCAGCTCGGTCGCGTACTCGGGAGCCCACCAGTCCACGTCGGCGGTGTAGGTGAGAGCCAGATATTGCGCCATGACGATGCTCCTCTGTGATGAGACGAGGCCCGGTTGCCCGCCTTCACCTCGAGGACGAACGAGCCGTCCCCGTCGAGGACATCATGCGGCGTGATCGAGGATCTCGGCCGCGAGCGCCTCCAGCAGCGGTACGCCGAGCTTGTCGACGACCGGCTTGCCAGTGGGGCCGGTCCGCCATGCCTTCGTCGCGACGGCCATGGCCAGCTCGTCCTCGGGCAGCAGCAGATCGAGGCCGACGAAGTCGTGCAGCCGGCCGGCGACGGGCAGTCCGCCGAGCGTGTCGAGCGTCGCCGGTACGTCGATCGCCCGTCCCTGGCGCACCTTGACCTCGACGATGCGGTGGCCCTCTTCCAGCGCCGGCTTGGTCCGGGTCAGCGCCACGTACCCCCGGTGCACGACCTGCCGGCGGTGCACGGCACCCTCGGGCATGGTCAGGTACGCCCGGGTGCCGGTCCGCTGGCCCTTGGCCGGCCACGGCGCGACGTCGTTCGGCAGGCCCGGTACGCCATGGTCGGCGCCCTCGAACCGGATGGCCAGCGCGCCGGCGTCGATGTCCCGCCGGGCGGTGACCCCACCGTGCCCGTCGAGGTCGTACCGGGCCGTGACCCGGAGGTCGGCCAGCCAGGCGAGGGGCAGCAGGTGCGTACCGCCCGTGTCCAGGACGCGGTGGCGGACCGCCGCTGGCGCGTCCCGCATGTGCTCGGCCAGGTCGACGGCGGTCTCCTCGGGCACGGAGACCCGCAGCAGGTACCCGGTCCGGCGGCGGTCGGCCAACCGCAGCGGATCCTGCCCGGCGAGCAGGAACAGGTCGGCCGAAGGGAGTTCCCAGGCCTCGTGGTGGTCGGTGGGCAACGGTGTCCACACGTACACGTCCATCGGGCGCCAGTTGGTGGTCGGGACCGACGGCAGCCAGCTGACCCGGTGGCCGTCGTCGACCTCTACCTCGTCCTCGTCCTCCTCCTCGGCCGCGACGGCTTCCGGCTCGAACTCGGGCTCGGCCACCGCGGACAACGGCGCGGGCACCGGCGAAGGCCGGTGGGGGCGGCGCGCACGAATCAAAGCCGATGGAAGCTCGATGTCGTCGATCGGGGCGTCGTCGGACCGGCCGTACCCGACGATGCGCCACCCGCCGTGCGGCCCGTCGGCGGCGATCGTGCCCTCGGCCTGCACCCAGATCTTGGCATCGGCGGCCGGTAGCCAGAAGTCGACCCCCAGCATGTCGACGACGGTGCGAATGTGGCGGATCGTCATGCCCCAGTGCTCGGCCGTGGGCGCCGACAGTAGCAGCAGGTCCTCGCCGGACCAGCCGTTCTCGCGCAGCAGCCGGCGCAGCTCGCGCGGTCCGACCACCAGCTCGCGGCCCGCCTCGTCGCGCAGGCCGAGCCGGCCGTCGTCGAGGACGGCCAGGTCCAGTGCGTACAGGCCGGGAGCCGGTGCCAGGCCGGGGAACTCGGTCGCCGTCGACCGGTCGGCGGGGACGAGGCGCCCGTCGAGGTCGGTGGTGTACCGCGGCTGCCAGTCGGTGGCGCCCCCCGGCGGGTACGCCCGCCACTCCGACGGTCCGCCGACCTCGTCGACGGCGGCGAACTCCCCGCACCCGGGCATGACGAACGCGGCACCCTGCGGCTGCGGTACCCACACCGTCCGGTCGAGCGCGTCGGCCAGCTTCGTCAGCTCTTCGTGCAGCGCGGCGCATACGGTCGGATCGGCGGGCCAGGTCAGCGCGACCTGCACGTCCGGATGGACGGTGTCGAGGCTGGCCCCGACGAGCGTGGCGAACTCGACGCCGCCGAGCTGCGCGACGGCCGCGTCGAACCGGCTGATCTCGAACCGGCCCAGGCCGGCGTTGACCGCGACGGTCGTCACCGGAGAGGAAGCGCCCTTCATCCGGCCGGCCAGCAACGCGGTGTCGCGGAACGTGGCCCGGGTCGCGAACGCGAGGCCGTCCGGCAGCGTAACGGTGACGAGGCCGTTGCTCTGGCGCAGCTTTCCACGGGTGGTGACGAACCACGTCGGCACGCCGTCGGGCAGATCCGGCGGGCGGATCACCAGCCACTGGGCCGGCTCGCCGGTCTCCCGGTCCACGGCCATCGCGTCCCACAGGTCGGCGGCCAGGAACCCCGACTCCCGCACGTACTCGACGACGGCGCCGTGCGGCGTGAGGTAGACGTCGCAGCGCAGGCTCCGCGCGAGGTCCGTGGCCAGGTCGGCGTACCGCTCACCGTCGTCGACCAGCAGCCGGACGTCCGTCTGCCCGTCGCCCTCGGCGCGGACCATCGTGTACAGAAATCCGCCGATCGCGCCCGCGTCGTCGGTGAACGCGTCGGGGTGCGTCTCCGGCGCTACTTCGAACAGGTGCCGGATCCGCCTGCGGTTGGCGAAGTAGCCGTCCACCGAAATCTCGGCAGACTGCTCCAACACGGCGCCCCGTTGTGCCCTCCCCACGAGCGGCGAGGGTACCTACGGGATAACGAGATCGCCATCCGACGCGCATGCCAAATAGGCTCGACTGGAACGCCCAGATACGGGGAGGTCCGATTATGTCCGTACAGTTGAACCACACGATCGTTGCCGCGCGTGATCGGCAGGCATCCGCCGAGTTCCTGGCGGGTCTCCTCGGACTCGAGGTGGGGCCGCCGTTCGGCCCGTTCATCGGTGTCGAGACCGCGAACGGCGTGACGCTGGACTACCTGGAGAGCGCCGAGCCGATCACGTCCCAGCACTACGCCTTCCTGGTGTCGGAAGAGGAGTTCGACGCCATCATGGGCCGCATCGAAGCCGCCGGTATCACGTACTTCGCCGACCCGTTCCACCGCGAGTCGGGCCGGATCAACCGCAACGACGGCGGTCGCGGCGCCTACTTCGCCGACCCGAACGGCCACAACATGGAGATCATCACGCGACCGTACGGGAGCGGAGGTTAGGGTTCACGGACATGACGCCTGCCGATCTGGCTACCGAGCTGCGCCGGCTGCACACCGATCCCGAACTGCTCGTGATGGTGAACGTGTGGGACGTCGCGACCGCGAAGGTTGTAGCGGGCCTGCCGGGCTGCCGGGCGATCGCCACCGCGAGCCACTCGATCGCGGCGGCGCACGGGTACCCGGACGGCGAACAGATCCCGCTCGATCTGATGATCACCGCGATCGGTCGGATCGCCGTGGCGGTGGACGTACCGGTCAGCGCTGACCTCGAGGCGGGCTACGGCGATGTCGACGCGACGGTACGCCGGGCAATCGGTGCCGGTGCGGTCGGCGGCAACATCGAGGACGAGATGCGGCCGTTCGACGAGGCGGTCGAGCTGATGCGTTCAGCGGTGCGCGCGGGGGAGGCCGAAGGGGTGCCGTTCGTCCTCAACGCGCGCACGGACGCGTACCTGCTGGCCGGTGACCGCGACCCAGCCTCGGTGCTGGACGACGCGATCGCACGTGGTCGGGCGTTTCTCGACGTGGGAGCGGCGTGCGTGTTCGTCCCTGGGGTCGGTAACCCGGCCACGGTCCGCCGGCTCGTCGAGGGCATCGGCGAGCGGAAGGTGAGCGTGTTGGCCGGACCTGGTACCGCGTTGTGGGAGCTGGCCGAGGCCGGGGTGGCCCGGGTGTCGTTCGGCCCGTGGACCCAACGGCTGGTGTTGACCACACTGGCCGACGCCGGTGCCGACCTGCTCGCCGGGGGTGCGCTGCCGGCCACGGTACGGAGGCTGAGCTAGATGCGCCGGCCTCCGCCGGCGCGAGCCCGGGGCCCTCGGGGGTGCCGCCTTCCCTCGTCGCTGCGCTCCTCAGTCCAGACGGCGCCGGCCCCGGGCTGGGGCTAGCGTGCCGCGGATCTCGACGGAACAGCGGCGGGCCCGGCTGGCTCTGCGTCACCACATCGCTCCGAAGGCCCGCGCCGACTCCGCGGTCACCGTCGCCGAGGACCTGGTGGCGCTGCACGCCACCGACCCGGCGACCGTCTATCTCTCGCTGTGGGCGCGGATGACCGCGCCCGAGATCGCGGGCATCGAGCGGGTCCTGTACGACGACCGGACGCTGGTACGCATGCTGGCGATGCGGCGCACGATGTTCGTGACCCCAGCGGAGCTGGTACCGGTGCTGCACGCCGCCTGCACGGACGCGATCGCGGTACGGGAGCGGCGCAAGCTCGTTCAGCTGGTACGGCAGGGCGGGTTCACCGGCGAGGTCGAGAGCTGGCTCGACGAGCTCAGTGAGATCACGATGACCGCCCTCACCGAGCGCGGCGAGGCGCTGGCCGCCGAGCTGTCCCGCGACGACCCGCGGCTGGCCACGAAGGTCACCTTGGCCCAGGGCAAGAGCTACGCCGCCGAGCAGTCGATCCTGACCCGGATACTGTTTCTACTCTCCGCACAGGGCCGGGTTGTCCGGGGGCGGCCGCGCGGCTCGTGGGTGAGCCGGCAACACCGGTGGGTACCGACCGAGCGCTGGTTGCCCGCCGCCCCGGCGACCTGGTCGACGGCTGACGCACAGGTCGAACTCGCGCGCCGGTGGCTCGCGTCGTTCGGTCCCGGTACGGTCGACGACCTCAAGTGGTGGACGGGCTGGACGCTCACCGAGGCCCGCAAGGCGCTCGTCCGGCTCGACGTCGAGGAGGTCGAGCTCGACGACGGCGGCACCGGTGTGGTGTTGGCCGGCGACACCAAGAAGACCCGGGTACCCGAGCCGTGGGTCGCCCTGCTGCCCGCGCTCGACCCGACCGTGATGGGGTACGCCGCCCGCGACTGGTTCCTCGGTCCGCATCGCAAGACGTTGTTCGACGTCAACGGCAACGCGGGTCCGACGGTCTGGTACGCCGGCCGCGTCGTCGGCGGCTGGGCCCAGCGCACGGACGGCGAGGTCGTCTACCGGCTGCTGGAGGACATCGGATCCGGCGCGGAGGCGCAGGTGGCGGCGGAGGCGGCCCGGCTGGCCACGTGGCTCGGACCGGCCAAGGTCACGCCGAGCTTCCGTACCCCGCTCGAGCGGGAACTCGGCCTCTAGGGCGCCTCCATGACGACCTTGCCGGTATCCACTATGTTGACCCAGTGACCGCTGTAGAGCCGGTAGCCCACGCCACAGACGGCGTGGAGCCGGGCATCGATGGATGCCTGATCAAACTCGACGGATACACGCTGGACCAGATACTCCAGCGCAACGACGCCGCCATCTCGGAGGCGCTTCGATACGTCGTCGAGCGGACCGTGGCCCAGCGTGAAGCGGTCGCCGGGTTTCAGAACTACGTCTGAACCCCACGCATCCGCTACGGCGGCGGTGGGTCGATGTCGCAGTTGAGCCGTACGCCGTTGCGTATGGCCATGACATTGGGGTGCCCGTCGCCCATCGTGCGTAGGGATCTGGCAAGGGCGTCGGCGTACAGCGCCCGGGCTCCGACGTCGTCGCCCGTTGCGGCCCGGCTGATCGCCAGGTTGCTCTGCACCGCGACCACGTCGGGGTGATCCGCCCCGAGCACGTCCCGCATACCGCGGTGGGTCTGCTCGTCCAGGTCGCACGCTGCGGCGAGATCGCCGTCGTCGAACAGGCTGTTCGCCAGGTTGACCGTGCACGCCAGGGTGTACGGGTGGCTCTCGCCGAGATGCTCTCGCAGGCTGTCGACCACGCGTGTGGACAACGCCCGCGACTCGTCCGCCCGACCGAGCAGGCGGGTGAAGATGGCCACGTTGTTGAGGCACGCCAGCGTGAACGGGTGGAACTCGCCGAGCACCACTCGATAGGTCTCGTAGGCGGCCCGGGAGGTGGCCAGGGCGGTCTGGTCGTCGCCCAGCGCGGACTGATCGATGGCGAGGTTGGTCTGGCAGGCCAGGGTCTCCGGGTGCCGGGCTCCGTGCAGGTTGACGAACTGCGCCAGCGTGGTCTCGGTCAGGTCGTGTGCCTCCCGGACATGGCCCAGCTTACGAAGGGCGATGGCGAGGCTCCGTGCCGCGCGGAGGGACTCCGAGATGGCCTCGCCGACGCCCTGCTCGCGATAGGCGCGAACGACGCTCTCCAACAGCTCCCTGGACGCTTGGAACCGGCCAACGTCGCGGAGCGAGCGAGCGTAGTTGATGGCGCAGAAGAGCACGTACGAGTGGCCCGGCGGCGATACCTCGAGGCGCCGGTGGTACGTCTGCTCGTCAAGGCGTAGAGCCGCTTGAAAGTCACCGACGAGGCGCAGCGACACACCGAGGTTGTTGGCGGCCATCAGGGTCCGCTCGTTGTCGTCGCCCAGCACCTGTCTCGACCTGTCGTACGCCTCCTCCTGCAGCTCCCGGGCGGCCCGGTACTCACCTATCGCCCGCAGGTCGGCCGCCATGCTGCCGAGGCTCATGATGGTGTACGGGTGGTCGGCGCCGAGCCGATGGCTCAGCTCCCGGTTGACGGCCTCGTCGATGTCCCTGGCCTGTTCGAACTTTGCCTGCGACCGCAGTGAGTTCGCCAGGTGGAAGCGGAGCAGCAGGACGTCGGTCTCGTTCGGGTCCGCCGCGGTGGCCTCCCATTGCGCGAGCGCCCGCTCGGCCAACTCCTGGCTGCTCGAGTAGTCGCTGATCTTGTAGTGGAACCGGACCACGTCCGCGATCATCTGGCGGACGTCCGGGTTGGTCGACTCGAGCGCTCCGGAGACCACCAGGTGCGGCAGGATGTCCTCGTAGATCGGCCACTTGGCCCGGTCGTCGGGGTCCTTGGGATTGGCCGCCGCAAGAATCTCCTGGACGTGCCGGGAGTCCTCGCGGGCCTCGTCCTCGGACAGGATCCCCCGGATGACCGCCTGCACGAGCCGGTGCAGCTGGATGCTCGGCCGACCGGTGTCCAGCCGGGCGAGCGCGTACTTGCCGATCTCCCGGATCAGGTAGCCCTTCAGGATCGGGTCGCGCAGCAGCGGGTCGTAGGGCAGCAGCACATCGGTGAACCGGTCACCGGTGACCAGCCACATGGGGATCGGCTCGGGCGCGAAGAACGCACACAGCTCGAGCAGCTTGGCCGCGGCCGGCTTCTCCGCGCGCAGCCGGTCCAGCGAGACCAGCCAGGTACTGGCGACCGACCACTGGTACCCCGGCGGTGGGTGCTCCTCGAGGATCCGCGGGAGCTGCGTGTCCAGCAGGTCGAGGTACTGGTCCACCGGCATCCCGGTGGCGGCCAACCAGGCGCCCGCCTGCACGATCGCCAGCGGTAGATCGCCCAGCTTCGCGGCCAGCGCGCTGGCGTCGTCCTCGCCCATCTCGGGCAGGCTCTTGCGCAGCAACGCCAGGCTCTCCTCGCGGCGGAACACGTCGACCTGTACCGGTTCCGCCTGCACCTGCTGGGCCCACGCCTGGTCGCGCGAGGTGAGCAGCACGTGCCCCGGACCCGACGGCAGGTACTGGCGCAGCGCCTCGGGCTCACCCGCGTTGTCGAACACCAGCAGCCAGCGCGGTGACGGGTCGCCCTGGCGCAGTGCCTCGAGTACCGCGTCGACGTTGGCCTGTACGTTCTCCGCGGCCGGCAGCGCCAGCCGCTCGGCGAGTGCCGCGAGGCCCGACCGGACCAGACCGGGCTGCTCGGCCGAGATCCACCAGACGATGTCGTAGTAGGCGGCGAACCGGTACGCGTACTCAAGCGCTACCTGCGTCTTGCCCACGCCGCCCATGCCGTAGAGGGCCTGCACGACGACCGTCGCGTTGCCGGTGAGCCGGTCGCGCAACGCGTCCAGGACCGCGGACCGTCCGGTGAAGGTCGCGTTGCGCTGCGGCAGATTGGAGATCCGCGGTGGGGTGCGGGGGAAGCGCGGCACGGTGTCGACGTCGGTCGCCATGTCGGTACCGCTGGCGGGGTAGCTCGGCAGGTCCAGCTCCCCGAAGATCGCCTCGCGAGCCTGCCGTTCGGTGGTCACGCCGGACAGGTCGATGGGCAGCCGGTCGGCGAACGGCAACGGTGGCCGCACGCTGTCCAGGCGTACCGGGACGAGGAACCGGCCACCGGTCGTGTCCCGGTCGGCCACGAGGTGCCAGAACTGTTCGGCGTTCTCCGCCCGCACGTAGTCCTGCGACAGCAGCACCAGGGTGCGGCTGGCGGTACCGAGGCTGCGGGCGATCTCGTCGGCGAACCCCGGGCCGGAACCGAACTCGACCTCCTGGGCCACCGCACGGATGCCAACCTCGACGAGTTGCGCCGCGATCCACTCGGCCCACGCGCGGTCGGCCGAGGCGTAGCTGATCAGGATGTCCGTCGGCAGGCTCTGCTTGGGCCGCTCGTACTCGCCCAGCAGCATGCGCCGCTGCCGTTCGTCCATCGCGCCCAGCTCGGTGACCTCGCCGTCGGTGATGATGGTGGTCAGCCGCTCGTACGCCGCCAGCAGCGAGTTCTCCTGATGCGGCCGGTCGCCGAACGGGGCGAGGATCTCCTCGTACGCGTAGAAGGGCTTGTACGGGATCTCGACGTCGCCCCAGTACCGGCTCACCTGGTCTGTGGTCAGGTGCGACAGGAAGGGCTCGAAGCGCTGCCGCGCGTAGTCCCGCCCGGCCTCGAGCTTCAGCTGCTCGGCGTCCTCGACCCGCATCGGTACCGGCAGCAGGACGATGCCCCGCTCACCTCGCTGCGCCCGGATCGTGTACGCCACCTGGGCGGCGCCGTCGATGCTCTGGCTGCTGAGCGTGAAGCAGTCGACGACGACGTCGGGCAGGTGCACGGTACAGATGCCGGCCGTGTCGGACATCCCGGTACGGCTGTCGATCAGCACGTAGTCGTAGTTCGCCCGCATGTCCTCGCGCAGTGCGGTCAGGAACGCACCCCCGCGCAGCCGTTCGTAGAAGTTGGCCCAGTCGAAGGTGCTGACCGCCTCGGCGTAGGCCAGCCCCTGCCGCCCGGCCGGCAGGAAGTCCACGACGCCCGGCTCCTCGAACGTCCACCGCAACGAGACCGCGTGGCTGAGCACCCGGGCGTAGTCCTCGAACCAGCGCGGGTTGTCGCCGTCCCGCGGCTCCATCGTGGCGGCCGCGTAGTCGCGGATCAGGTCGATGACCCCGGTGGACGTCCGCAGTTGCTTGTCCGCGAGAAACGGGTGGAAATAGCGCTGCAGTCCGGGGGACTCCAGATCCCAGTCGACCGCGAGGACCCGCTTGCCGTTGCTGGCCAGGATCCAGGCGACGCTGGCCAACGCCATCGTCCGGCCGCTGCCGCCCTTGTACGAGTAGAAGGTGATGACGCGGCCAGTCGTCGGCATCGGGGGAGCCTTTCGATCTGCTATTCGGGTAGGTCGGGGAGGCGCAGGATCGGTCTCTTCGGTACCGGATCCGGCGGCAGTTCCTTACGAGGCGTACCGCGGACCAGCACGCGGTTCTGCGCGGCGGACAGGGCCACCCGCAGGTCGGCGGCGAACGCCGGGTCGCTGACGATCCCGTGCCGGAACATCCGGTAGTCGCCACCGCCGAAGCGGTTCGGCAGGATCGTGCGCAGCCGGTTGGACAGGTCGGGCCAGTGTTCGAGGGTCTCCTCGTCGTGGTAGCTGGCCGGGACCATCACCGCGGTCGCCAACTCGTCACCGTGCAGCCGGTCGCAGTTGAGCAGCGCCTGCCGGTGGTCGGACAGCTTCGTCGCCCACGCGTCGACCAGGAAGACCACGAGCTGGTTGTTCTGCCGGGCGAATTCGAGCCGGGCCGGCAGGTCCTCGATGCCGGCGACGTCGGACTGGAAGCTCTGGTCGGCCGCGATGAGCCGGGCGTGCTCGGCGATCGGGCTGGGTGGCTCCGGCCGGTACGGTGCCCAGTCCGGCGGCTGGTCCCCGTAGAAGCTCGCGTCCCGGCGCAGTCGGGTGGACGTGACCCGGTCGCGAGTCGGCGCGGCGACGACGAAGTGCACGTACCGCGCGGTGGCCTCGACCGGCCGCCGGGCCGCGGGCGGTGCCTCCTCGTCGTCGTTGTGGTAGTTGTCCAGGACCGCCGCCTGAAGGTGGAACGCGCTGGGAATCTGCTCGAACGTCATGCGTCCGCGGTACGGCGGCAGTTCCCGATCGGAGTGGTCCACGATGTGCCGGGCCAGCACCGAGACCGCGTTGAGGTACGCGTCCCGGTTGCGCTGCAGCCGCATGAGCTGCCGCAACCCGTCGCGGCTGTACGCGTCACCGAGAACGTCGATGTCGTACTGCCGGCCTTGCGCGGTCGCCGGCATCCGCCGCGTCGGCAACCACAGCACCGGAATCAGCGCCGGTGGCGGTTCCGGCCCGTGCTCGAACTGGTGCAGCCGATCCTCGAAGACCGTCCATTCCTTGCCGCACGACTCGCTGACGAAATAACGCGGTGAGCACAACGCCAGAAAGCACCGGCACTCCGACAGCGCGCGAACGAGCCGGCTGGGCCACCGCGCGCCGAGCTCGATGCTGTGCTTGTCGAGGAAACCGACTTCCTCGTGGCGACCTAGTCCCGCGAACCCGCGCACCTCACTCGAGAGATCACGGAAGAAACCTTCGACGAACTCGTCGGTGTCCTCGCGGGCATAGCTCAGGAAAAAGTACAGCAAAAGCGCCTCCGACCTCATGGACGCGATTTCGCGCGAGGCTCCGGCGCCGAGCTCGCTTGGCCGAGAGTATATAGGACACTACCCAACGCACATACTCCCGTGAATTTGACTTCGAGTGCACTCCAGCTCCTAGCGTGGCCCGTCATGAAGACCACGGAACTGGGCCGCACCGGCGAGCAGGTCAGCCACCTCGCACTCGGCTGCATGCTGATGGGAACGTCGACCGACGAGGCGGCATCGTTCGAGATGCTCGACCGGTACTTCGAGGCCGGCGGGACCTTTCTCGACACCGCGAACTGCTATGCCTGGTGGCTGCAGCGCGGCACGTTGGGCGGGCAGAGCGAGGCGCTGCTCGGCCGGTGGCTGGCCCGCGGTGGCCGACGCGACGACGTCTTTCTGGCTACCAAGGGCAGCGGCATGGTGTGGGACCAGTCCCATGCGTGGACCACGGACGGCCGCCCGGACTGGGACAGCGTCAGGTTCGAGGGCGCGGGCGCGGAGACCTTGCGCAAGGCCATCGACGACAGCCTGCTCCGCCTGCGTACGGACTACATCGACCTGTACTACGTACACGTCGACGACCGCTCCACACCGCTGGAGGAGACGCTCGAGGCGCTGGCCGGCATCGTGTCCGCGGGCAAGGTCCGCTACCTCGGCTGGTCCAACGTCCGCACCTGGCGGCTCGAGCGCATCCGGCAGCTGTGCGACCGGTACGGTTGGCCCGCCCCGGTCGCGGTCCAGCAACAGCATTCGTACCTGCGCCGCCGGGCCGGCCTCAGCCATTCGTCCATTGTGGACGACGAGCAGCTCGACTACCTGCGGGCACATGACGATCTCACGCTCGTGGCGTACTCGCCGATCCTGCGCGGGATCTACGACGACGCGGCCAAGCGGGACGGTCACTGGATGATGGACTCCTACCGCGGCCCGGACGCCGACGCGCGGCTCGCGGTGCTCGGCGAGGTGGCCGCCGAGGCCGGCGTCACGCCGAACCAGCTCGTCCTCGCTTGGCTGCTGCACCAGACGGACCCACCCATGGTCCCCCTGATCGGCCCCCGAACCCTCGAGCAGTACGAGGCAGCGCTGCCCGCGCTGGATATCAAACTCTCCGACGACCAGCTGGCGCGTCTCGACGCCGCCGGCTCCCCCGGTTGATCAAGGACTCGTGCACATGGTTCGATCGCTAAATCATGTGCAGAAGTCCTCGATCGACGCGGTGGGTTGGCGCCGTACTCCTTGCCGGGTTGCTGGCCCTGGTCGGGTGCGATACGGCGCCGCACCCGCCCCCCAGCGCGGACAGCGGGCTGGGCGCGCGGTCGCCGAGCCCGACTCCAAGCCCGAGCCCGACGCCACCGGCCCTGCCTGTTGCGGGCAATCCGAACGGGCGGGCGGCGGTTCCGGCCGAGGCCCGCGCGGTCGACACGAGCCGCCCGACCCGGGTGATCGGCAACGGCACACCGGCCAGCTGCACGTCGGAGGCGGTGGTGGCCGCGGTAGCGGCAGGCGGCATCATTACGTTCTCGTGCGGTCCGGATCCGGTGACGATTACGATGACGGCGACCGCGAAGGTACGCAACGCCAACGGTCCGCGGATCGTGCTCGACGGTGGTGGTTTGGTAACACTCAGCGGCGGTGGCCGGCGCCGGATCCTCTACATGAACACGTGTGACCGGGTCCAGGGCTGGACCACCTCGCACTGCCAGGACCAGGACCATCCGCAGCTGACCGTGCAGAACCTGACGTTCGTCGACGGCAACTCGACCGGCGAGACGGCCGAGGGCGGAGGCGGCGGCGCGATCTTCGTGCGGGGCGGTCGGTTCAAGGTGGTGAACTCCCGGTTCCTCCGCAACCGCTGCGACCGTACCGGGCCGGATCTCGGCGGCGCGGCCATCCGGGTGCTGAGCCAGTGGCGTGGGCTGCCGGTCTACGTCGTGCAGAGCACGTTCGACGGCGGGACGTGCTCCAACGGTGGTGCGCTGAGCAGCATCGGCGTCTCGTGGACGGTGCTGAACAGCGTCATGACCCACAACTCCGCGATCGGTCGGGGCGCGAACCCGGCCCGCGCCGGTACCCCGGGCGGTGGCAGTGGCGGCGCGATCTACACCGACGGGAACCGGTTCACGGTACGGATCGCCGGCTCGATCATCGAGGACAACCACGCCGTCGAGGGCGGCGGTGCGGTCTTCTTCGTGAGCAACGACCGCACCGGGACGATGAGCATCGAGAGTTCCACGCTGCGCCGCAACCCGAGCGACGGGTTCGAGACCCGCGGCTACCCCGGCATCTTCTTCCTCGGCGCGAGTCTGCGCCGTTCGTGAGCTAGAGGTCGACCTCGCCTGTGACACAGGTGACCGTGCCACCGCCGACCCAGATCGTGCCGTCGGGATCGGCGTCGATGTGCACGCGACCCCGGCGGCCGAGGACGGTGCCCTGGCTCGCGACGTACGGCGAGGTGGCCCGGCCGGTACGCAGCAGCCACTCCGCGACGGAGGCGTTCAGGCTGCCGGTGACCGGATCCTCGGCGGTCGCGCCGTCCTTCGGGTAGAACGCCCGTAACTCGAACGCCTCGGGAGAGCCGGCCGGGTACGGACCGACCGCCCCGATGTCGAGGTCCACGATGCCCGGTCGCAGTGCCAGTACGGCCTCTGCGCTCGCCAGCAGCACGGCGACCCAGCCCGGACCGTTGTCGACCCACTCGGCATCGAGGATCTCGCTACGGTCGATGCGCAGA
>DASRII010000530.1:0-15671 GCA_035650075.1 Micromonosporaceae bacterium
GCCCCGGCCCCGGACCTACTCCGAATAGCCGAAAGCCGAATAGCTGAATAGCCGGATGGGCTGCTACGCGCCGGGCAGCGGCCGCACCGGGCGGACCCGCTCGCGGCTCAGGATCAGCAGCGCCTTCACGCCGTCCCGCCACGTGATCTTCTTGCCCTCTTCGCGGGACCGGGCCCGGTAGCTGATCGGGACCTCGTACGGCCGGATGCGCCGGCGCAGCAGCTTGCCGGTCACCTCGGCCTCCATGCCGAAGCCGCGGGAGCGGATGTCCAGCTCGCGGTACAGGCGCACCGGCATCAGCTTGAAGCACGTCTCCAGGTCGCCGATGTACGAGTTGTAGAGCACGTTCGCCGCCGTGGTGACGGCCTTGTTGCCCATGACGTACCAGAACGAGTAGGCGCTGTGGCTGCCGAACGTACGGTTGCCGTACACCACCTCGGCGTGGCCGTCGAGCACCGGCTGCAGCAGGCGCGGGATGTCCTGCGGGTCGTACTCGAGGTCTGCGTCGAGGATGACCATGTACTCCCCCGCCGCGTTCCCGACCGCCGTCTTGATCGCGGCGCCCTTCCCCTGGTTGCGCGGGTGGGTGATCACCCGCAGCCGGGGGTCGTCGATCCGGGCGAGGACATCGGCGGTCGTGTCGTGGCTGCCGTCGTTGACGACTACGAGCTCGATCTCACACGGGTAGTCCACGTCGAGCGCCTGTTTCACGGCGTTTGCAACGCGATCTTCCTCGTTGTACACGGGCATGAGGATCGAGAGCTTCATCCGGTTCTCCACAGTTGGGGCGACGCCGGCCAGCCTAGCGCCACGCCGCCGGGTGGGCATGCCAGGGGGCACAAAGGGTCAATGGCCGCGGAACGCCTCCTCGAGCCACCAGGACCCGCTGGCGGAGGTGACCTTCGCGTCGACGAGCAGCGGCCTGTCCCGCGGACCGGTGAGCCAGTCTCGTACGCCCGTCAGATCCGCCGACGACCGCACGGTAACGCCGTCGCAGCCGAATCCGCGCCCGATCGCCGCGAGATCGGTGTTCGGGAACGTGACGGTCCCCAGTGGATGGCCATCGGGCCCGAAGTGGTGGACCTCGGCGCCGTACGCCGCGTCGTTGTAGACCACGATCACCATCGGTAGCCCGAGACGGACCACAGTGGACAGTTCCGCGACGGACATGAGGAAGCCGCCGTCGCCGAGGGCCGCGACCGGCAGCCGGTCCGGGCGGGCCAGGGCCGCGCCGATCGCGCTCGCCAGACCGAGACCGATCGACTGGTACGCCTGCGTGAAGCAGAACCCCGCATAGTCCGGTACCGACAGGAACATCGACGGGTAGCCCATGAAGTTGCCTGAGTCCACCGCCACGATCCGCTGCGCCGGCAGCAGGTCGTCGAGGCCGGTCGTCAACGTACGCGGATCGATCGTGCCGTCGCCGGAAGTGTCCACATAGGGCACGTCGCGCCAGCGGCCCTCGCTGGCGATCCGTGCCAGCAGCGCGTCGGATCGCCAGCCGGTCGACTGCCAATCCCGCTTGGCCAGCTCCTCCGACACGACCTCCGCCACCTGCGCCACATCGCCCGGCACACCCAGCTGGATAGGCCGGTTCAGGCCCAGCGCCCGGCTGTCGTGGTCGACCTGCACCACGATCGCCTGCGGTGAGATGAGCCGGCCGTGCCGCGTCGTCCACATGTTCAATGTGGACCCCCACGCCACGACCAGATCCGACTCGGCGATCAGCGAGGCGGCGAGCGGCGTGGCGAAACCACCGGACACGTCGAGGTTCCACGGCTCGCCGGTGAACAGTCCCTTGGCCGCCGCAGAGACCGCGAGCAGCGCACCGCAGCGGTCGGCTAGGGCGATGAGTGCGGCGCGTGCGCCGGTACCGCCCCGGCCGGTGATGAACACCGGCCGCTCCGCGCGGGTCAACGCGTCGGCGAGCGCGCGGCACTCGTCCCATGGCGGCGCCAGCGGGGCCGCTACCGGAGACTCCTCCGGCGGCGAAGCAGTGACAACCAAGGCCTGCACGTCGAGGGGCAGAGCGAGCACGACGGTACCGGTGTCCCGGTACGCGTCCCGCACCTCGGCCTGGGCGTCCGCGGCCGAAGCCACCCGCCTGAAGCCCGCACCCAGCGCCCCGGCGACTCCCCGAAGGTCGATGTGGAAGTTCGATCGGGGATTTGGGGCCTCGGGCGCCAGGACGAGCAACCGGGTACGACTCTTCGCAGCCTCCACGATCCCGGTCAACGCGTTAGTGAACCCCGGCCCCTGGTGGACCGAGAGCACTCCCACCTTCCCGGAGACCCGGGCGTACGCGTCGGCCATCGTCGCCGCCCCACCCTCGTGCGCGGCAGCGACGAACCGCGCGCCGCCGGCGACGAGCGCGTTGGTGACGTGGAAGTTGCCCGAGCCCACGACCCCGAACACGTGGTCGACACCCAGCAGGGCCAGCTCCCGACCGACCGCCTCAGCGACGAGCACGAGTCACCGTTCCACGAGCGCCAGTACGCGGGCCGGGCTACCGGAACCGTGCACGATCGGCAGCGGCGCGGCCACCACGACGGCGCCGGTCGGCGGCAGCTCGCCGACGTTTCGCAGCTGGGTCAGGCCGTACTTGTCGTGCCCCAACAGGAACGAGTGGCACGGGAACGGCGGGTCGAACGAGTGGGCGGCTCCGGCGTCGGTACCGACCGTCTCCACGCCGACTCCGGTGATCGGCGCCTCCTCCGCGAGCCACTTCGCGCACTCGACCGAGATGCCCGGCGACTGTCCATTGTTGAGGAACGCGTCGTCGTTCTCGGAGCGGGCGTCCCAACCCGTGCGGTACAGCAGCCAGCCGCCCTCGGGCAGTGGACCGTGCTCGGCCTCCCACGCCTTGATGTGGTCGACCTGGAGCAGGAAGTCCGGATCGCTCGAGACCTGTGCCGTCACGTCGAGGACAGCGGCCGGCGCCACGAGCCGCCGTACCGGTACCTGCGACACGTCGTCCGCGTCGCGCCCGGTCACCCAGTGGATGGGCGCGTCGAAGTGGGTACCGGTGTGCTCCCCGGTGGAGATGTTGTTCCAGTACCACGCCGGCCCGCGGTCGTCGTACCGGCTGATCTCGGTCAGGGCGAACCGCCAGGTCTGCCCGAACTCTTCGGGCAGCGCGATGATCGGGGTCTGGATCGACAGCGGCGCAGTGAGATCGATGACCTCGACCCGACCGCCGTTGATCGCATCGACGAGCTCCGAAAGCAATCCCATGCAGGCACGCTATCGGCTCAGCCCAGGGTCGTCAGCTCCGAGACAAGGGTGTTGGACAGCACCGTCCCGTCCATCCGGACCTGGCGCAGGTACCACTTCTGCTGCGGCGTACGGGTCTGGTTGAACTGCCACGCGCCGCGAGGACTGTCGATCTGGCCCACCTGGCCGAGCGCCAGGTTGAGCGAGATCCGGTCCAGATCCCGGCCGGCGAGCGCGATCGCCTTGTCCAGCACGGCCGCGGCGTCGTACGAAGCCATCGCGTACGTCGTCGGTCCCCGGTCGTTGTTCTTCTGGAACTCTGCGGCGAATGCCCTGTTTGCGGCGTTGTCCAGGTCGATCGCGTAGTTCATCGCCGTATAGATGCCCTGCGCCGCATCGGCCTGAGACTGCAGCACCTGCCCCTCGGTGAGGAAGCCGGGCGCATACAGCGGGAGTTCGATCTTGGCTGCCTGGTACTGCTTGACGAAGTCCACCGCCGACGACCCGGCGTAGAAGCAGAACACCGCCTTGGCGTTGGAGTTCTTGATCGCGCTGAGGTAGGGCGCGAAGTTCTTGGTCGGCGGCACGAACGGCGTGTACACCGGCTGTCCCCAGACCACCCCGTCCGACTGCCGGAACGTGTCCAGCAGCCCGTTGATCTCGTCCTTGCCGGCCTGGTAGTCGGCGGCGATGAGGTACAGCGGCCCCTTGCCGGGCAGGTTCTCCGCGAGGTAGCGGCCGAGCGCCTTGCCCGGCTCGTCGTTCACGTACGACGTCCGCCAGATGTACTTGGCACCCTGCAACGTGGTTGGCGAGGCATTGGACCCGATGAGCGGGACCCTCGACGTCTCGACCAGATCCTTGATCGCGAGCATCACGTTCGAGTTGACCACGCCGGTCAGCGCTAGGACATCCTCATTCTTGATCAACCGTTCGGCCGCGGGCTTGCCCGAGTCGGCGGTCTCGCCCTCGTCCGCCTTGATCAACGTGACGTCACGCCCGCCGAGCTTGTTGTCGTGCAGCTGCAGGTACAGCTCGAAGCCCTTGATCAGGTCTTCACCGATGACCTCGTAGATGCCGGACTGCGGTGCCAGCATGCCGATCCGCACCGGGCCGGCATTGTTGACGCCTCCGTTGTTGCCGGCCGAATCGCCGCAGGCGGCCAGGCTCGGGACGGCACTCGTCGCACCGAGGGCGGCCAGGTATTTCAGTACTTGCCGCCGGTCTAGCTCGGACACAGTCGCGTCCCTCCCCCAGGTTGGATCCTGTCGCGTTCTACCCTTTTTGCTGGCCAGGCGCAAGCTCGGCCAGCGCCCGCAGTACGGACGGCCAAGCCGCCGACTCCGGGTCGATGACCCCGAAGTGCTCTACGCCGGGCAAAGCGACGAGCTCCGCGGAGTCTCCCGCCCCGCGCGCCGCCTCGACGAACCCGCGGGACAGATCTATAGGCACGACATCATCCTCGACGCCGTGCACAAGCATCATCGCGACCCCGAGCGGGAGCCGTGCGAGCGGGTCCGCCGCCAGGAAACGATCAGGCACGTCGTCCGGGCCGCCGCCGAGCAGCGCGGCCACCGCGTCGTTTCCCAAACGCCGGGTGTACGCCGTACGCAGGTCGCACACCGGAGCAAGCGCCAGCACGCCGCCGCACGGGTTCCGGCTGGCGGCCCACAGGGCGAGATGGCCACCGGCCGAGTGCCCGGCGAGGATCGGCGCCGAGGCGTCGACCGGTACCCCCGCCTCAGCCACCAGCGCGGGCAGCGCCTCGACCGCTGCCGCGATGTCGTCGAGCGTCCCCGGCCATCCACCGCCGGCCTGCCCCACCCGGCGGTACTCGACCGTCGCCGTCGGCCACCCCCGCCCCGCCAGGTCCGCGGCCAGCGGCCCCACGTGCGCCCGGTCGTACGCCACTCGCCAGAACCCGCCGTGGATGAAGATCACCAACGGCCGGTCGGTCGGGTCCGCCGGCAGCCGCACATCGATCAAGTGATCCGGGTCCGGCCCGTACCGCATGGTGAGATCGGGGGTCATGGCCTACAGACGCTATAACGATTGCGCCGGCCTTCGCCGGCGAGCTCCGGGCCACCATGGTGTCGCCTTCCCTCGTCGCTGCGCTCCTCAGTCCAGACGACACCGGCCCGAAGCCACAACCAGACTCACCAGGGTCATGCACCACCGGTGTCGATGAGCAAAGATGGAGCGATGGACGAGACCCCTGAGCGGCAGGAGCGGCAGAGCGACGACTCGCGGACCGTAGTGGTGGTAGGCCCGGACGGCCGCCAACTCGGCACGGTCGAGGTCGAGCCGCAGGGCGACGCGGATGCGGATGACCCGTCGCGCCTGATCGAGCAGCCAGCGAAGGTCATGCGGATCGGCACCATGATCAAACAGCTGCTCGAAGAGGTGCGGGCGGCCCCGCTCGACGTCGCCGGCCGGCAACGGCTCATGGAGATCCACCGGCGGTCGATCACGGAGCTGGAGGACGGGCTCGCCCCGGAACTGCGTGACGAGCTCGAGCGGCTGTCGCTGCCGTTCGAGGAGGGTACGCCCAGCGAGCCGGAACTGCGCATCGCTCAGGCCCAGCTCGTCGGCTGGTTGGAGGGGCTCTTCCACGGGATCCAGGCGGCGCTCGTCGCCCAGCAGATGGCCACGCGTATGCAGCTCGAGCAGATGCGCCGAAACATTCCCGCGCTGCCGATGGCGCCGGGCGGCGGCCTGCCCGGCATGCCCGGCCAGCCGGGGGAGGGACAGAGCAACACCGGGCAGTACCTATAGGCCGAGGAGATATTCGGCCACGCCGTCGTCGTCGTTGGACAGCGTCACATCGTCGGCGACCTCCTTCGCGGCCGGATGGGCGTTCGCGACAACGACGGCCCGGCCGGCCCAGGACAGCATGGGTACGTCGTTCGGCATGTCCCCGAAGGCGAGCACGTCGTCCGCTACCACACCGAGCCGCTCGCACAGCCAGGCGAGGCCGGTCGCCTTGGTCACCCCGACGGCGGAGACTTCGACGAGCCCCGTGGCAGTCGAATGGGTCACCTCCACCAAACCGTCCACACTGGACAGTACAGCGGTCAGCAATGCGTCCGAGTCGCGGGACTCGGAGCGCACGAGCAGCTTGACCGCCGGTACCGCACACAGGTCGGCCAGCGAACCGGACGGCCGGATGGCCCGGCGGTCCGCGTCGGACCAGATCGGGTACGTCGCCTCGTGGTACATCCGCCGCCCGTCGTCGACCTCGACGGCGAATACCGCATCGTCCACTGTCGACCGAAGCCGTTCGCAGACGTCCGCCAGCAGGTCGGGAGCCAGCGGATCGGCCCGCAGTACCTCGTCGTTGACGGGGTCGTAGACCACGGCGCCATTGGCACACACGGCCGGCAGCGGAAGCGGTACCTGATCGTACACTTTGGACAGCCAGCGCACCGGACGGCCGGTGACGAGCACGATGCGCGTGCCCCGCGCGGACATCGTGCCGAGTACCTCGACGGTGTGTGCGCTGATCGTGCCGTCGGACCGCAGGAGCGTCCCGTCCAGGTCCGTGGCGACCAGCCTGAGTTTCTTGGACTGGATCTGCGCCGACCGAAGGTCCAGGCGCCTGGGCTCACTCAGCATCAGGACAGCAGCCGGTCGAGGTAGACCGCTACCCCGTCCTCGTCGTTGGACAGCGTGACCTCGTCGG
This sequence comes from Micromonosporaceae bacterium, assembly GCA_035650075.1. Lineage (GTDB taxonomy): Bacteria > Actinomycetota > Actinomycetes > Mycobacteriales > Micromonosporaceae > DASSUC01. The sequence continues at coordinate 6,896 of DASRII010000530.1, forward strand.
CCAATGCCCGCACGGCGGCGTGCGCGTTGGCGACCGCGACGCGGCCCCAGCCGGCCCAGCGGAACATCGGTACGTCGTTGGGCATGTCCCCGAAGACGAGTACGTCGGACGGGTCGACGCCGAGCAGTTCGGCGACCACCGCCAGACCGGTCGCCTTGTCGACACCCGGCGGGCAGATCTCGATGAACCCGAGCCCCGCCTGGGTCACTGCGGCGGACGACGGGGGCACGACCCGGCGGGCCGCGGCGAGCAGGGCATCGACGTCGTGATCGGCGGTACGGGCAAACGCCTTGATGACGTCGCCGGCCACGCATTCGGCACGGGTGCGCACCTCGAACGCGTCCGGGTAGCGCCAGGCGGGATCCGCATCGCCCCACAGCGGTGCCTGCGGCCCGTCGAGCGCCTCGACCATCACCGTCAACGGGCCGACCTCGGCCTCCAGGTCGGTCAGTACCGACGCCAGCACGTGTCCGGCCATCCGCTCGTCCCGCAGGGTGATCGGACCCAGCTCGGGATCCGTGAGATCGACCACCCGCCCGCCACCGGCGAGGACCAGGTAGTCCGCGGCACGGATGTCGTTGCGGGTCAGCTCGGTCAGTCGCGGCCCGCGCCCGGTCGCGCCGACCACCGGAATGCCGGCCGAGCGCACGCGATCGAGCACCTCATGCGAGTACGCGCTGACAGTGTCATCCGTCCGGACGAGTGTGCCGTCGAGGTCGGTAGCGATCAGCTTCGGCAACCCGGGTCGGGGCATATCCTCCTCCGTGGTGGAGAGTGGAGGAGCAACGGTACTCCATCCGGGCTACCCCTGCCTGGTGATCGGCTCCAGAACGTCTCGACCGCCCAGGAACGGCTGCAACGCCTTTGGCACGCGTACCGACCCGTCGGGCTGCTGGTGGTGCTCCAGGATCGCGACGATCCACCTGGTCGTGGCGAGGGTACCGTTGAGGGTCGCGGCGATCTGCGGCTTCCCATCGGCGTTGCGATAACGGATGTTGAGCCGGCGCGCCTGGAACGTCGTGCAGTTCGACGTCGAGGTCAACTCGCGGTACCGCCCCTGTGACGGCAGCCACGCCTCACAGTCGTATTTCCGCACCGCACTCGAGCCGAGATCACCGGCGGCCACGTCGATCACCCGGTACGGCACGTCGACCTTCGCCAGCATCTCCTCCTCCCAGGCGAGCAGGCGCAGGTGCTCGTCGTGGGCCTCCTCCGGGCGGCAGAACACGAACATCTCGACCTTGTCGAACTGATGTACCCGCAGGATCCCGCGCACGTCCTTGCCGTACGACCCGGCTTCCCGGCGGAAGCACGAGGACCAGCCCGCGTACCGCCGTGGCTCGTCGAGGTCGAGGATCTCGCCGGAGTGGTACGCCGCCAGCGGCACCTCCGACGTACCCACCAGATACAGGTCGTCGGCCTCGAGCCGGTACACCTCGCTGGCGTGCGCCCCGAGGAACCCGGTGCCCTCCATCGCCTCGGGCTTGACCAGCACCGGCGGGATCACCGGGGTGAATCCGGCGTCGCCCGCCTGCTGGATCGCAAGTTGCAGCAGACCCAACTGGAGCAGCGCACCCGGCCCGGTCAGGTAGTAGAACCGGCTGCCGGACACCTTCGCCCCGCGCTCCACGTCGATCGCGCCGATGCCCTCGCCCAGCTCCTGGTGGTCGCGCGGCTTGTCGATCTGCGACCGCTCGCCGACCTCCCGCAGCACCACATAGTCGTCCTCGCCGCCTGCCGGCGCGCCCTCTTCGACCACGTTCGACACGACCAGATGCGCCCGGCGCAGCCGCTGCTCGGCCTCGGTGGCGGCACTCTCCGCCGCCTTCACCTCGGCCGCCAACTCCTTGGTACGCGTCAACAGCGTGGCCTTCTCGTCCCCCGTGGCCTTGGGAATCCGCCCGGAGAGCTGCTTCTGCTCGGCCCGCAGCGACTCGAACCGCCGCAGGCTCGCCCGGCGTTCCTCGTCGGCGGCCAGCAGCTCGTCGACGGCGCTCTCGGACTCCCTCCGGGCACGCTGACTCGCCCGGACCAGATCGGGATTCTCGCGCAGCAGACGCAGGTCGATCACGGTGAATCAGCCTACCGTCACCGGTCGTGGTACGACTCCGGCAGGTGCATGAACGGCGTGGCCGGGGACACGGTCAGGTCCACCGGACCAGTGACCACCGGCTGCTGGTACACCGACTGTGGCCTGGGCGGGGGCACGACCTCCTCGTCCTCCTCCACCGGCTCGTCGAGGAACTCCTGACCCGGCCTCGGCCGCTCCGTCAGGTAGAGCGCGACCGCCGTCGCGCCGATACCCAGGACGGCGAGGAACGGCCCCGGACCGTACGCGACGTCGTACTCCGGTGGATCGGGCATCGCGAAGACGCTGTACCCGAGCACCGCACTGGTCCGGCCGAGGTCGACGAACGCCGCCACCAGCAGGCCCGCGACCGCCCCGGCCCACCCCAGCCCGGCCAGCCGACCCAGCTTCCGTACCTGCGGCGGGCCGAACAGCACGATCGTGGTGATCGCGGCGAGACCGAACGCCCCCATGACGTAGCCGGTACCCCACGCGCCGAGGCCGGCGAACCCGGTCGACACCTCCTGCCGATCGCTGTCCCCCGCCCGCAGCGTGGTGACCTGCCAGACCTGGAGCATCGAGATCAGCACGAGAACGCCGCCAATGCCGCCGACGCCGAAGATGATGCGCCGGTCGCCTCGCGGGGTACCGCCGCCCAGCCGGCTCATCATGTTCGCCAGCATCGGCCGGCGCGGGACATCCTCTCCAAACTCCATGACATCGCGCATTACCACAGGCGAATCATCGCACGTTCACGCAGGCCCAGCATCGAGCGATGTCAGCTCGCGGTGACCGTCACCTCGGGCGCCGGTTCGTACTCGGGCTCGGGTGTCACGGCCGGACGGTCCCGACGCGGCAGGCGCAGGCCGAGGCGCACGGCGATCGCGGCGGAGACCACGAGCAGTGCGGCGATCGCGCAGTAGGCACCCGGGGCAAGGCCGATCCCGAGGTCCCCGTCGTTGTCGAACAGCGCGCTCGGGACCAGCGCGCTGCCGTCCTGCGCGGAGCGGACGAGGCCGAGCAGTTGCACGAGGACGCCGCCGGCGGCGCCGAGTGCGGCCGCCCCGAGCGAACGCCTGCTTGCCGGCCGGGCCGCCAGCGCGGCCGCGGCGAGCGTAAGCAGCGCCAACCAGCCGAGGTGGTAGCCGAACACCTCCCAGGTGTTGAACTCGGCCAGCCGGAATTCGGTGCGGTCGGCGATGGGTAGGTCGATGTCACCGACGACGTTACCGACGACGCCGCTCCTGCGTTTCGCCCACGGTAGGACCTCGGCGGCGCACAGCAGCACGACGCCCAGCCCGACCAGGGCGACGGGCAGCACGGCGAGCGACAGGTTCCGGCCGGCAACGAACCTATCGAGCCGGCCCGCCCGGTCGTTGCCCCACTCCAGGGTCTCCGACATCCCCTACCTCCGACCGGACAACCTACGCCACGAGCGCAAGTCGCGTAGGACCTGCCGGACCACGTTGCGGCCGGGGATGCCGGTCACCCCGCCGCCGCCGTGGGTCGCCGAACCCGCCTGATAGAGACCCGCGATCGGGGTACGCAGATCCGCGTACCCGGCCGCCGGACGGCAGTGGAACATCTGACCCGGGGTCAGCTCACCGTGGAAGATGTTGCCGCCGACGAGACCGTACTCGGCCTCCATCTCATGTGGACCGATCACCTGGCGCCCGATGATGGACCCGGTGAAGCCCGGCGCGACCGCCTCCATCCGAGCGACCAGCCGATCGGCGTACGCGGCCAGCTCCGCCTCGTCCGGTGCGGTGGCGTAGGTGTGCGGTACCCACTGCGTGAACATGCTGACGATGTGCTTGCCCTCGGGGGCCAGGGTCGGGTCGAACACGCTCGGGATGCACATGTCCGCGAACGGCAGCGTCGAGGGCGTGCCGGCTACCGCTTCCTGGTACGCGTGCTCGACGTCGTCCAAGGACTCCGACAGGACGATCGTGCCGCCGTACACCTGCGGATCGAAGTCGGGGTGGGCGGCGAAGACGGGCAGCCGGTCGACGGCGAAGTTCACCTTGACCGTGCCGGAGCGGCTCTGCCACGACTCGATGTCGGCGACGAAGTCGTCCGGTAGGTGTGCCCGGTCGACGAGGCGCAGGAAGGAAATGGCCGGGTGCGCGGTGGTGACGACGGTACCGGCGCGGATCTCGTCACCGCTGTCGAGCGTGACGCCCCGGATCCGTCCATTGTGGACGTCGATGCGGGCCACGGGCGCGTTCGTGCGGATCTCGGCCCCGAAGCCGCGGGCCGCCTTCGCGAGCGCCTGGGTGACCGCGCCCATCCCGCCGCGCGGGAAACCCCACGTCGTGTCGCCCATGTGGTGGTGCAGGGTGACGTAGGCGGTACCGGCGCTGCGCGGACCGGCCCAGGTGCCGATGACCCCGGAGACGGCGAGCACCCCGCGCATCGCGTCGGACGAGAATCGGTCCTCGATCACGTCCGCGGCGGACGCGGTGAACAGCCGAGTCAGGTCGAACGCGGCGCGCACGTCGACCTTGCGGGCGTACCGCAGCAGGCCGGCCTGGCCGGCGAGATCGGCCGGGCGCTTGGAGCCCAGCTTCGGCGGGATCTCGTACAGCAGCGGACCGACGAGCTTGCCGAGACCGCCGAGCCACTCGGTCCACCGCTCGTACGCGTCCGCGTCCCGCTTGCTGAACTTCGCGATCTCCTCGTGCCTGCGTACCGGATCGTCGGCCAGGTACAGGTAGCCACCGTCGCGCCTCGGCGCGAAGTACGGCCCCTGCGGGTAGACGTGGTACCCGTGCTCGGCCAGCCGCAGTTCGCGGACCATGTCGGACGGGAAGAGGCTGACCACGTACGAGAGCGAGGTGACCGTGAACTCGGGGCCGAACGGGTGCTCGGACACCGCCGCCCCGCCGACCGTGTGCCGGCGCTCGAGCACCAGCACCCGCCGGCCGGCCCGGGCCAGGTAACTCGCCGCCACCAGACCGTTGTGCCCGCCGCCCACGATGACCATGTCGTACTCGCTGCTCACGCTGTCGATCCTGCCTGATTGACCACTCAGTCGGGAAGCCGCACTACCCTGAGAGACCATGTTCCTGACCCACCTGTCCTGTGCGGCGTGCAACACCCGGTTCAGCCCGGACGTGTTGCGCAACCTCTGCCTGGCGTGTGGCAAGCCGTTGCTGGCCGGCTACGACCTCGCGGCGGTCGGCGCCGCCCTCGACCGCGGTGCGCTGGCAGGTCGGGAGGCGAGCCTCTGGCGCTACCGCGAGCTGCTGCCGCTACCGGCCGCCGCGGAACCCGTGACGCTCGGCGAGGGCTTCACGCCGCTGCTGCCCGCCCCCCGCCTCGGCGCGGCGCTCGGGCTGGACCGCCTGTACGTCAAGGACGAGGCGGTCAACCCGACCGGCTCGTTCAAGGCTCGCGGGATGGCCGTCGCGGTGTCGATGGCCGCTCACCTCGGCGCGAAGGGACTCGCCGCCCCGTCGGCCGGCAACGCGGGTGGCGCGCTGGCCGCGTACGCGGCCCGGGCCGGGCTGCCCGCGTACGTGGTGATGCCCCGGGACACGCCCCGGGCCAACGTGGTCGAGTGCACCCGAGCCGGCGCCGAGGTGACGCTCATCGACGGCCTGATCACCGACTGCGGTCGGCTGGTCGCCGAGCGGGCGGCGGCGAACGGATGGTTCGACGTGTCGACGCTGAAGGAGCCGTACCGGGTCGAGGGCAAGAAGACGATGGGGTACGAACTGGCCGAGCAGCTCGGTTGGCGGCTACCCGACGTGATCGTCTACCCGACCGGCGGTGGTACCGGGCTCGTCGGCATGTGGAAGGCGTTCGCCGAGCTGCAGGAGCTGGGCTGGATCGACGAACGTCGACCTCGGATGATCAGCGTACAGGCGGCCGGCTGCGCGCCCATCGTCCGCGCCTTCGAGTCCGGCGCGGCTACCGCCGAGGAGGTCACCGACGCGCACACGGTGGCGGCGGGGCTGCGGGTACCGCGGGCCATCGGCGACTTCATCATGCTGGACATCCTGCGTCGCAGCGGCGGCCGGGCGATCGCGGTACCCGATGATGAGCTTGTCGCCGCGGTGGGTGAGGTGGCGGCGACGACCGGGGTGTTCGCGGCGCCCGAGGGCGCGGCGTGCGTGCCCGCCCTGCGACGGCTGGTGGCCGACGGCGAGGTGGGCCGGAACGAGGTAGTGGTGGTCTTCAATACCGGGTCTGGTCTGAAGTACCTCGACCAATCGGAGTAACGTCCGCGGTATGCCTATTCGCACTTCATCGGCACGCTGGGAGGGCAACCTCCCCGAGGGCTCCGGCACGATGCGCACCGGCAAGGGCGGCTACGAGGGGAACTACTCGTTCAAGTCGCGGTTCGAGGAGGGCGAGGGTACGAACCCCGAGGAGCTCATCGGGGCCGCCCACGCCGGATGCTTCTCGATGGCACTGTCCAATGTGCTCGCCACCAACGGCTTCCCGCCGACGTCGGTCGAGACGACCGCGTCGGTACACCTCGACAAGACGGACGCGGGAATGACCGTGACCCGGATCGACCTGGACACCACGGGTGTCGTACCGGGCATCGACGAGGCCGAGTTCCAGAAGCACGCGGAGACCGCCAAGGCGACCTGCCCGATCTCACGGCTGCTCGCCCCCGGCGCGGAGATCTCGGTCACCGCGAAACTCGCCTGAGGTGCCGCCCCCGCCGCCGATCAAGGAGTTGTGCACATGGTTTGGTGATCAAACCATGTGCACAACTCCTTGATCGGCGGAAAGGGACGGCGCTCATGGCCGTGGAGATGAGCCGGGAGCGGTTCGAGGAGCTGGTCGGCGAGGCACTCGACGAAGTACCGGCGGAGCTGCTGAACCTGATGGACAACGTCGTCGTGCTCGTGGAGGACGACCCACCGGACGGCGAATCGGGACTGCTCGGCCTGTACGAGGGGCACTCGCTGACCAGCCGGGGCTGGAGCTACTCCGGTGTCCTGCCCGACCGCATCACGATCTACCGCAACCCGACCCTGCACATCTGCGACACCGAGGACGACGTGGTCGAGGAGGTGGCCGTGACCGTGGTCCACGAGATCGCCCACCACTTCGGCATCGACGACGACCGGCTGCACGATCTGGGTTGGGGCTGATGGCTTCCTCGCTGGACCGGGTCCGCGCCATCTGCCTCGCGTTTCCCGGGGTGACCGAGCGGCTCAGCCATGGCGCGCCGACGTGGTTCGTCAGGCGTTCGTTCGTGACGTACTGGGTCGACGGCCACCACGACCTCGAGTTCCCGCACCTGTGGTGCGCCGCCCCGGTGGGCGCGCAAGCGGAGCTCGTGGCCGCCGATCCCGAGCGGTTCTTCCGGCCGCCGTACGTCGGTGGGCGGGGCTGGGTCGGGGTACGGATGGACGGCCGGGTCGACTGGACCGAAGTCGGCGAGCTGTGCGAGGACGCGTACCGTACGGTCGCGCCCGTCCGGCTGGTACAGGAGCTTGCACCGCGCGAATACCCTCGGCATCCCAAGCCCTGACCAGGAGGAACGCCCCGATGCGCAGTGACCTGTTCGCCGCCGAGAACCTCGAGAAGGAGTCCGCCCAGCCCGGCATGCGGCTGCAGAACTCCAAGATGCTCAAGATCGAACTGAACGGCGAGTGCATGGCCCGCACGGGCGCGATGGTGGCGTACCAGGGACAGGTCCAGTTCCAGGCGCTCGGCTCCGGCGGAATGGGCAAGTGGCTCAAGCAGAAGCTGACCGGTGAGGGCGTACCGCTCATGAAGCTCACCGGTCAGGGCGACGTGTTCCTCGCCGACCGCGCGGCCGACATCCACCTCATCGACCTCGAACCCGGCGATGCCTTGTCCATCAACGGGTTGAACGTGCTCGCGTTCGACTCGACCCTGCAGTACGACATCAAAATGGTGCAGGGCATGGGCATGCTGTCCAGCGCCGGCCTGTTCAACTGCGTGTTCAGCGGCCAGGGCCGGATCGCCATCACGAGCAAGGGCACGCCGGTCGTGCTGAGCGTGGACCAGCCGACCTACGCCGATCCGCAGGCCGCGATCTGCTGGTCGGCGAGCCTGCAGACCGGGTACCACCGGGCCGACCAGCTCGGCCTCGGGACACTGCTGGGCCGCAGTACCGGGGAAGCGTTCACGATGAGCTTCGCCGGCCAGGGCTTCGTGGTGGTACAGCCGTCCGAGGAGCTGCCGATCGGGTTGGGCGGGGCCGGCGGTGGCCAGCAGCAGCAACAGGGCCTACTGGGCGGTCTCCTCGGCTAACGCCAGAACCTGGGCGCACAACAGGTTCCACGACTTCGTGTCGTCGGCGCTGCCGTCGTGCCGCCCGCGGAAGCGGCTGACCTCGACCGCGATGTCGGCGAGATCCCAGCGGACGCGGTAGAGGTCGAGCATCGACGGCAGCACCTGCTCGCCTGTCGCGTCGGCGTACGCGTCGAGGATCGACCCGTCGCCGGGATCGAGGCCCCACAGGTCGCGTTCCGGCGGCGCCACGAGTGCCGTATCCCAGTCGATGAGCCGCCACCCGTCAGCACTGAGCATGGTGTTTCCCGGGTGCGGTTCGCCGTGGGTGAGCACGGTGCGGGACGGCTGGGCGCGAGCGTTCTCGACGAGCGCGTCGTACCGGGCGAGCTGGCGGCGGAGCGGCTTCTCATACGTGCGGAGGAGTTCCTGAGTCGAGCGCGCGTACGGGCCGCCGTCGCCGATGTCGTCGGCCGCGTCGAG
>DASRII010000531.1:0-14712 GCA_035650075.1 Micromonosporaceae bacterium
ATGACCGGCGGGCGGCCCGAGCGCGGCAGATCGGCCAGCGCATCGATCCCACCCGCCCGGTACCGGGCCCGCCAGGCGATCACCGTCTGCCGGGTCATCCCGACCCGAGCGCCGATCTCCGTGTTGGACAGGCCCTCGGCGGCCAGCAACACCATCCGGGCCCGCAACACATGACCAGCCGGCGCCACCGACGAACGGGTCAACGCCCGCAGACGAGCAGCATCATCCAAGCGAAGCACCAACCGCGCGGCAACAGGCACCCGAACAGTGTCCCGCACCCACAACGTCAAATCACTTCAGACACGCGACACTAGCAACCCCGCACGGCAACACAACCCGCAGGAGGCCTCTAATCTCCGGGCTTATCTACCGTGAGCCCCGGTAGACGCCGGTCGGCTCCTTGGCCAGCGGCTCCGCGGTGTAGGCGCGCCGCGCAGCGCCCGCCGCCATAGCAGCCAAGCTCACCCCACCCGAAGTTGTCCCAGAAGAAGTACACGATGTTCGGCTTCTTCTCGCTCATGCCTCACCCCGCTACGGTCCTAGCTTCGTGCCGTCTGACAGGAGCAGACGGCACGCTAGTCCTTACCTGTAGCACCACGAGCGGGTACGTCGGCCCACCAGATCCGCTCGGTGGCCGACAGATAGCCCTTCACACGGACGCTACTCGACCGGGACGATGCCGGATCAGTCGTTTGTGAAATAAGGGAATGTTCGCGTGCCAGCGTCTGCGACTCGCTCAAACTTGTCGTATGTACGAGGTCCAGAGTGTCGACGTGCCTCGGCGGCCAGTTGCCGCGCTCGAGGAGGTCATAGGACTGCCCCGGACCACCCGATTGCTGGCCGCTGCGGCGGACTTCCGAAAGGTGGCCGGCGGCCGGGTGGTCTGGAACTTCAGTTCGACGGCCACTGGCGGCGGCGTCGCCGACATGCTCCAGGTACTCGTCGGATACACGAAGGACCTCGCCATCGACATCCGATGGTTGGTTATCGAAGGCGACAGCGAGTTCTTCCGAATCACCAAACGCCTGCACAACCGGATTCACGGCCAACCGGGCGACGGGGGCGCCCTCGGGGCGGCGGAACTCAGCCATCTCGGCGACGTGATGTCTGCCAACGCCGAGAGCGTAGGCGATCGGGTCGGCGCTGGGGATCTGGTCCTGTTACACGATCCGCAGACCGCCGGTCTGGTCGGCCCACTTGCTCAGCGCGGGGCGCACGTCGTGTGGCGATGCCATATCGGCATCGACGGCCAGAACGACCTGAGTCGGTCCGCGTGGGCGTTCCTCCAACCGCTGCTTGCCGACGCCGAAGCCTACGTTTTCACCCGCAGCACATATGTGCCGGCGTTTGTTCCCCCGTCGCGAGCGTGGATCATCCCGCCCTCCATCGATCCCTTCTCGCCCAAGAACCAGTCCATGGATCCGCCGGCCGTCAACGCCGCGCTCGTCCACATGGGACTCCTTCCTATCGGTACGCCCCACACCGTGTGCCAGTACACGCGTCGCGACGGTTCGCCCGGTGAGGTGAACCAGCCAGCGTTCGTGGTGGCCGAGGCGCTGCCCGAGCCGGACGATCCGGTGGTCGTTCAGGTGTCCCGCTGGGATCGGCTGAAAGACATGGTCGGCGTCATGCGCGGATTCGCCGAGCACGTCACGCCGAAAGGGCCAGGGTGGCTCATCCTCGCCGGGCCGTCGGTCGAGGGCGTGACGGACGACCCGGAGGGCGCGATCGTGTACTCGGAGACTCTCGCCCAGTGGCAGAACCTGCCTTCTACCCAGCGGTCACGCGTGATCCTGACGACGCTCCCCGTAGTTGATGTGGACGACAACGCAGCCATGGTCAACGCGTTGCAGCGGCACGCCAGTGTGATCGTCCAGAAGAGCCTCGCCGAAGGCTTCGGACTCACCGTGGCCGAAGGCATGTGGAAGGGACGACCCCTGGTCGGCTCCGCGGTCGGCGGCATTCAGGACCAGATCGCCGACGGCACCGGCATTCTTCTGCCCGACCCCACCAACCTGCCCGCGTTTGGGCATGCCGTGCGGACACTACTCGATGACCCGGAACTCGCCGCCCGATTGGGCGCGGCGGCCCGAGAACACGTCCGCGGCCACTACATCGGCGACCAGCATCTGCTCCGGTACGCCGAGCTGTTCGGCACCCTGCTTGCCGCCGAACGAAGTTCAGCCCCGCTGAGGTCCGCGTCGTGAGCATCTCGCCCGGGCCGGCCGCAACACCGCCGGTCACCCAGAAGCGGGAGTTCTGGGTTCTGATGGGTTACGCGGTGGCCCTGGGGGTGTTCGGCGCCGCCGCCGGCCTGGTGTTCATCGGAGTGATCAAGTTCGGGGGCCAGTGGTACAGCGACTCCCATCCGGGCTGGTTCGGCGGGCATTGGTGGTGGGTGGCGGTCGCCGCGGCGGCCGGTGCCCTGGTCGGGCTGCTGCGCCGTCTGACCCGCCTCCCCCAGGAGGTTCCTGGCCTGTTCGCCGACCTGCAAACCGAGCGCGTCAACCCGAGACTGGTGCCAGGGATCGTAGCCGTCTCGACGGTGTCGCTGATCGGTGGCGCCAGCCTCGGCCCGGAAAAGGCGCTGGGCGCCATGGGCGGCGGGGCGGGCAGCTGGCTCGCCGAGCGAAGGACGCTCAGCAAAGAGGACTCCCAGGTGAACACCCTGGCCGGCTTCGCCGGCGCCTACGGCGGGCTGTTCTCCAGCACGGTGATCGTGGTGCTGCTGATCCTGGAGGTCGCCCGCCCAGGCGGGCAGCGGCTCACCAAGGCCCTCGCGGCGGAGATCGTGGCATCGAGCGTCTCGTTCGGCATCTACTTCGCCGTCGCCGGCGCCGTGTTCCTGGACGACTACCAGGTGCCGTCCTACAAGTTCGAGGTTTGGCAGCTGCTCGCCGGGGTTCCCCTGGGCCTCTTCGCGGCCCTGATGGTGATGCTGCTGGTCGGATTCATGATGGCGGCGGCGCGACTGTTTGGCCGGCTCGAGGCTCCGGCCATCGCGAAATCAACGCTGGGCGGCCTGGTATTCGGGATCGTCGGCGTGGCACTGCCGCTGACGATGTTCTCCGGCAGCGATCAGCTCGAGACCGTACTCAACGACGCGGGGACCCTGGGCCTGGGCCTGCTCGCCGCCATCCTGATCGCCAAGATGCTCACCTTCGCCGTCAGCCAGGGCAGCGGCTTCGTCGGCGGGCCCATCTTTCCCTCGCTGTTCATCGGCGGAACCGCCGGGGTCTTCGTTCACCAGGTCATCCCTAGCGTGCCACTGGGACTGGCGTTCACCTGCCTGCTCGCCGCCGTCCCCGGGGCGCTCGCGCCCGCGCCGTTTTCCATGGTGCTGATGGCCGCGTTCCTGACCCAGGTCGGGGCGCTGCAGACCGCACCCATCTTGATCGCCGTCGTCACCTCCTTCCTCACCATTGAGGCCGTCAAGTACCTCCTGGCCAGCCGCAAACGGACCCGCGCAGCCCCGGCTGAACCAGCAGCCCCGGCCTGAGGGTGACCGAGACCCGGGAGCCACATGGCACCGGCTCGATCAGCGGGGTGGTGACGGCGGCGACCCGTGCGGGACTATCTCTCGCCTGCCGGTGCGGTTGGGCGCACCACGAGGCGGAAACCGAGGTGACTCGTAGACGTGTCAACGGCCTGCGCCATCCGGGCCGCGGGTCGGTACCGGCGGCAGTAGTTGGGCGCGCATAGGTGTGAGCCGCCCTTGATAACCCGGCGTGGTACGCGAGCCGGATCGTTCGGATCGATGCTGCGCTGACGCCTGTCCACCCTTGCGCAGCAAGCCTCGGCCGGCGCGTGTTCGCCGTACCAGTCGCTCGTCCATTCCCATACATTGCCGATCATGTCAAAGAGCCCATACCCGTTGGGCGGGAACGCACCGACCGGAGACGTGGTCTCGTAGCCGTCTGCACGCGTGTTGAGAACCGGGAACTCGCCTTGCCACGTGTTGGCCATGTGCCGACCGAAAGGCGTCAGCTCGTCGCCCCACGCGTACTCGGCGCCGTCGAGACCGCCCCGCGCGGCGAACTCCCATTCGGCCTCGGTCGGCACGTCGCCATCGGCCCAGTGGGCGTAGGCCACGACGTCATCCCAGGCGACGTGTCGAACCGGATGCTCGTCTAGGCCGTCGATCGTGCTCTGCGGCCCGTCGGGATGCTGCCAATCCGCACCAGGTGTCCAGATCCACCACTGGTACGGGTCACGCATGTCGACGCCACGACCGGGCTTGACGAACACACTGGACGCCGCCACTAGCAGCTCTGGGCGCGCGCCCGGGTAGCTTGCGGGATCAGGCGCGCGTTCGGCGACGGTGACGTGCCCGGTGGCCTGCACGAAGCGGCGATACTGGGCGTTGGTCACCGGCGTAGCGGCGATCCAGAACCCGCCGACCGTGACGCGGTGGGCGGGCGCCTCCTCTGGATAGTGCCGGTCCGATCCCATGAGGAAAGTGCCGCCTGGCACAAACTCCATGCCGGTACGAGTCGAGCCTAGGCCAACAGATTGCGCCACATGAGGAATGCTACTTTTGTCGCGGCACGCGGACGGGCCGGATCACCCGGTTTTGCGTGAGTCGCGGCTCGACGAGGGTAGCGTCGTTTGAGATGGCGGACGAACGTTATCGGCCACAAGTCGAGTCGAGGTACTAGTGCGCAGCGGGGTGCCACCGTCAGAGCGCATCGCCGGGCCTCGTGAACGGCGTTGGCCGGCGGTGTTGACGCTCTTGGTCACGATTGCGATGTCGGTATTCTTGCCGGAGCGGTTGGTGCTGGGACCGAGTTGGTTGGTGCCTGCGGTCGAGGGCCTGTTGCTGATCGCTATCGTTGCGGCGATATCTGGGGGTACCGGCCAGTGCACCACGTTCCTGCGGGCGCTGTCCGTGGCCTTGGTCTTCGCGCTCACCGCCGCCGCCGGATGGAGCGCAATCCGTCTGATCATTGAGCTTCTCGATGGGGCGCAGCGCTGGTCCAACGCGCGCGCCCTGCTGGTCGCTGGGGCGTTGGTGTGGACGTACACGAATGTCGCCTTCGCATTCGTCTACTGGGAGATGGACGGCGGCGGCGTGGACAAAAGGACCCGCGAGCCGCGGCAATACCCCGATCTGGCCTTTCCTGAGTACATGTCTCCGAAGCTGGCCCCGCCGGGCTGGCGTCCCGACTTCATCGACTACCTTTACCTCGGGTTCACTAACGCGACCGCGTTCAGCCCGACCGACGTGATGCCGATGCGCATCTGGGCGAAGGTCGCGATGGCGCTGCAGGCCAGCATTTCGATCGCAATCCTCACTCTGGTGGTAGCCAACGCGGTCAACTTGTTGGGACAGTGATGTGCCGGACCACTTCGGCCGCTGTCGATCACCTCAGGTCGAAGTAGGTAGCGGGCATCGACGACGATGGAGTTATGACGGTAAGCGAATGGATCGAGGCTCTCGGCATTGTGCTCAGCGGGGTCAATGGCGTTGCCGCGATCCTCGTGAGCATCGGCGCCGCGAGGCAGGCACAGGCACAGCCGTGGTACCCGGATCAGCACGGGTCCAATCGGCTGACCGTTACCCTCCGTGTCATTTGGTATTTGATCAGGGTAGGTGTTGGTAAGCCGCCGGCTTCGAGACGCGGCAGGCCCGCTGTCCAGCTGGTCCGGAGGAGCAGCCCTCTCGACGCCCCTGACACCCCAGGCGGCCGCCGGATCCCGCTTGCACGACCCATGGCCGGGGAGACGGCCAGCCCGAGGGGGCGACGTGCGATTACCACGTGAACGAACCCGGATAGGTGGCCGCGGCCAGCGCGTTCTGGCCATCGGTGTCGGGATGGAAGTAGTCGAACGCGTTGAGCATGTCCAAGGTGAACCGGACCCGGTGTGCCGCGCCGCCGTCGTACCGGCATCTCGGCCCGTAGGCCCGGCAGGCGGCGGCCAGCGCGCGGTTGTACGCGTCGACCCGGTCGCGCACAGACGCACGCCGACGAACGTCCGCGTCCACAGTGGACGTCGGGTTGGCGAGCAACGCGGGGCATACGCCGACCGACCATAGATGTACCACCCGGGTGTTGGTGTGCCCGATCTCCCACAGCCGGTACAGGTCCGGCAGGCTGACGACGAGTACCCGCGCCTTGGGCAGGCCCTTCCGCAGCGTGCCGAACGCCCGGTCGAGTGCCGCGCGGAAGTCCTCGGTGCTGGTCATGTCCGAGACCCCGCCGCGGCAGATGTCGTTCCCGCCGATCAGAACGGTCACGTAGGCGGCCTTCTGGCGTACCGCCGCCTGCGCCTGGCTGGTCAGGTCCGCCGCGCGGGCGCGAGCCACCGCGAGGTTGACCGCGTGACCGCGGATGGCCGAGTTGTCGCTCTCGATACGGCGGTAGTGGCTGTTCACCCGCGAGCCGTACCCGGTGGCCCACGAGTTGCGCTGGCACGCGGACAGTGCCAGGCAGGCGCCGAAGCCTGTCGTGATCGAGTCGCCGAGCGCGGCCATCGACGACGGTAGGGTGCCCTTCGGCGGCGCCGGACCGGGCGGCTGGGCGCCAGCCCTCGGCTCACAGCCGGCCGTAACCACACCAGCTAACGCGATCGCGACGAGAAACCACCGGCGTGCCATGCGCCCCTCCCCAGAACACGAGCACAGAGCGACGGTGGGGTAACTTTACGCTGCGAATGGCATCTGGCGATACGTCGCGATCGTGTGATATCCCGCGTCTGGTGGGAAGATGCTCATGGAGGTGGAACCGATGCCTGCCAGCCTCGTCGCCCTGCTGCTCGTTGCGCTGACCGCTACGGCGGCGGCGGATGTCTTCGTGGAAGCCAACCCGAGCACCGCGGAGTCGGGCAGTTCGGTCAGCATCCGGGCCAGCTGCCCCGACAACACCGCCGCGGCCACCGTGGTGTCGCCGGCGTTCGGGGCGGTCACCGTACAGCCGCAGTTCGGTTTCCTGACCGCGACCGCGACGGTGCCGGCGAACCGCTTGGCGGGTGACTACGAGGTGCGGCTGACCTGCCCCGGCGGTACGTCCGCCACGTCGACCCTGCATGTCGTCAACCGGAACCGGCCGAGCCGTGGCCCGGCCACCGGCCTCGGCGGCACGGCCGGACCCGACCCGTCGCGACTGCTCATCGTCGGCGGCCTCGTCGCGATCTGTCTGGCCGCAATGCTCGGTGTGATGGCCACCCGCCGCCGACGAGCATGACCGTCCACAGTAGACGCCTCGCGGGCCCGATCGCCGTGGCCCTGTTTCTGGCCGGGGTGTTCGCCGTGGGAGCCGGCCTCGGCTGGGCCACCGGTGTGTTCCCCGATTTCTCCCGCAACGAGCCGCCACCGCTGGCGTTCCCGGTACTCGATCCCAGCCCACCGACGCGACTGGCGATCCCGTCGCTCGACGTGCGCGTACCGGTGTTCGCCGTCGGTCTGGCCCGGGACGGCTCGATCGCCGCACCACCGGCGGACCGGCACCGGGAGGCCGGATGGTACCAGGGCGGCCCGAGCCCGGGCCAGTTCGGACCGGCCATCATCGTGGGCCATGTGGACGCCCGGGACGGACCGTCGATCTTCCATGACCTCGCCGGCATCCGGCCCGGCGCCACGATCGAGGTGACCCGCAGCGACCGGACGGTGGCTGTCTTCCGGGTCGGCTCCATCGAGCGGTTCGGCAAAGCGGCGCTGCCGGGCGATCGGGTGTACGGCGACTACAGCCGTCCCGCCCTGCGTCTCATCACATGCGGTGGTCGGTGGCTCGGCAGTGGTCGGGGGTACGCCGACAACGTCATCGTGTTCGCGGACCTCGTCGACAGCCGAAAGGCCTAGGGCAGCCGGGGCAGGAGCTGCCAGGCCACGTCGAGCGCGCGACCGCCTTCGGTGTGGCCGCCCTCCACGTCCCATACCTCGGACAGCACCGCCTTCACGAAGCCCCACGCGACCACCCGCTCGACCGGCTGCCCGAGGCCGTCGGCCAGTTGCTCGATGCGGGCGGGCACGAGCTCGAGCAGGGCGTTGTCGCGCAGTGGGGGATCGGGGTTGTAGAGCAGGACGCCGGTCTCGGACGCGGGATCGCCGACCATCCCGAACGGGTCGATCGACAGCCACGGCTCCCGCTCCGACCGCAGGACGTTGTCGTGATGCAGGTCGCCGTGCAGCACC
Organism: Micromonosporaceae bacterium; assembly: GCA_035650075.1. Taxonomy (GTDB): domain Bacteria; phylum Actinomycetota; class Actinomycetes; order Mycobacteriales; family Micromonosporaceae; genus DASSUC01. The sequence goes on from DASRII010000531.1 coordinate 8,132, forward strand.
ACGCGCGCCGTCGCGCTCGCGCACAGCTCGTCGTGCAGGGCGGCGGCGCGTTCGACGAGGTGCCGCGGCAGCGGGCCGTCGTCCGGGTACGCCCGCAGGTACTTGGCGAAGTCCGCGCCCTGCGCGGCCAGGTCGGGCAGCGGGCAGTCCGGCGGCGGCGGCGCGTGCAGGCGGCGGATCACCGCGATGGTCGCGGCCGTCGCGTCCGCGTCGCGGTCCGGGACGAGATCTCTGGCGGGGGTACCGGGCTCGGCCCGCTCGAGCAACTGCGCGCCGCGGGCGGGGTCGTGCGCGAGCAGGCGCACCGAACCGCGGCCCGCAAAGGCCTCCAGCGCCGCGGCGTGGTCGGCGAAGTGCTGCGATCCCGGTACGCCGAGCTTGAGTACCGCCGCCGTACCGTCCGACCGCTTCGCGGGCACCACCCAGTGGAAGCTGAGCGGAAACGGCGGGCCGGTCTCGAGTTCCCAGTCCGCCGCCACGCTCGCCGCCAGGGCCGGCAGGTCGGCGAGCCACCGTACGCCCTCGGCGCCCCATGCCATCTCGACGTTGCCGGCGAGCGTCCTACCAATGTCCACGGTGGACGACGTCGTCGAAGGGCCGGCGGTCGGGGCGGGCGATGGGCCGCAGCGGTCGGTCCGCCGGGTAGCCGAGGGCGATGAGGTAGGCACAGTTGCGGTCCGCCGGCAGGCCCAGGACCGAGCGGGCCAACTCCTGGTCGCCCACGGACGAGTGGCCGCTGCCGATGCCCAGGTCGGCCGCTGCGATCATCATGTTCATGGTCGCCTGACCGAGGTCGTACGGCACCGAGCGAGCGTCCACTGTGGAGGTGACGATGGCGATCGTCGCGGCCGAGGCGGCGACGTGTGCCGCGAACTGCCATACCTTCGACAGCTCCGCGAGCTGGTCGCGGTCGGTGACCACGACGAAGTCCCACGGTTGGGTGTTCTTCGACGACGGAGCGCGCCAGCCGGCTTCGAGGATCCGGTCGAGGTGCTCGGCCGGTATGGGTTCGCCGGTGTACTGCCTGACGTTGCGTCGCGCCCGGATCGCGTCCCAGGTCTTCATTCTGCCCAGCCTAGGCGACGGGCTCGAGGTGATCGAGCTCGGCCAACGCCCACTCGACGTCGGGTCCCGAGCCTGCCACGACGGCGTACCCGCACCGGTCGATATTGGACGACAGCTCGCGAACGATCGCCCCGTCGGACAGCGTGTAGCGGATGTCGCGCAGTGTCCTTTGTAGGACGCCGGACGAAGTCCGGTCGACCAGGTCCCGCGGGCGCCGCATCGGTTCCCCGGCACGTCCGGTGAAGAACCGCACGGCGGCGCAGTCGACCGCCGGCGGATCGGGCTTCACCGCCGTACCGGTCGCGGCGGCCAGCTCCGCCAGGTACACGTTCCAGCCGGTGACGAGGTGGACGAGCCGGGGGATGTGGTCACCCGCGGGCCGGCCCGCCGTCTCGATGACGACCGGTCCGTCCGCGGTCAGCTTCAGCTCGGTGTGCGAGACCCCGGCGGTCATTCCCAACGCGTCGAGCGTGGTGGTCACTACCTGCGCGATCCGGGCTTCGGTGTCGGCGTCGAGCGCGGCGGGTACGCGGTGCACCAGCTCGACGCAGGCCGGTGGCGGCGTCGTGGTCTTCGCGGTGACCGCCAGGATCTCGGTGGCGCCGGGCGCCCAGGTGACCGCCTCGACACTGACCTCCGGCCCGTCGACGTAGCGGTGCACCACGACCCGCCTGCTCAGCGAGACTCTGGCCGCGATGGCGAACGCGTCGTCGAGGTCGTCCTCGTGGCCCACCACCCGCACTCCCACGCTCCCGCCGAAGTCGGCCGGCTTGAGTACCACCGGCAATCGACCGGCGGTCAGGGCGCGGCACTCGGCGAGATCGCTGACGACGCCGAGGTGCGGCGAGGGAAAGCCAGCGGCGACAAGCCGATCGTGCATGGCCGCCTTGTCGCGGAACACGCGCCGGGGCATCTCGGGCGACCGTGCGCCGAGCGCGACCGCGAAGTCGTGCGCGACGTCGATCGCCAGTTCCTCCCAACACAGAACCGCATCCCAGTCACGTCGCGATCCGCACGCTCGCGCGAGGGAGCCGATGTCGAGTACGTCGGCCGGCGCCCACCAGTCGCACCAGTCGACGGGGATCCGGTGGGGTGCGTCGAGCACGCCGACGTGGTGCCCGGCGTCGCGAAGGCTACGCAGCGCCCAGTCCCGTTGTCCGCCAAGTCCGGCGAGTAGCACGTTCATGCGGCTGCCGTCGCGAAGTGTGCCGAGACCTCGTCGAGCGGTACCCGCAGGATGTCCCCGGCCCGGTACAGCCAGTCGAGCACAGCGCTGGAGAGCGTGGCCTGTATCCGTAGCCGCCGGTAGCCGGACGTCAGCAGGCACCGGTCGGTCGGGCTGCCGGTGTCGATGTCGTACGTGACCCCGGACGGCGCCGGCGGCAGCTGCCCGGTCGGCTCGATCGGCAGCTCCATGGACACGTACCGCGGCGTGGGTGTCGCGACCCGGTCGCCGAAACACGCCGCGACGAAGGCACGATGGGGGTCCACAGTGGACGCCAGGTGACTGAGCTTGGACATGCCGCTCAACCGCGCGTTGACCTCCAGTACCCACAGCTCGTCGCCGGCCACGGCGAGGTCGACCTGCCAGGATCCCACCACGCCATACGTGGCGGTCAGGTCGGCGACGAAGTCGTCGAGGGTCCCGGCGGCGCGGTCCGATAGGCGGCGCGGCGCCAGGCGTACCCGCCGGCCGGCCTCGCGGTCGTTGGGCAGCAGGCCGAACGATGCCAGCGGCCACCGCACGGTGGTCCCGGCCATGGTGAGAAACTCGGCACCCAGTTCCTCGCCGTGGCACACCCGCTGGACCACCACCGGGTAGCGCGTCACGGCCGCCAGGGTGTCGAGCGCCCGCCGCGATCGGATCCGGTGGCAGCCCTCGACCGGTTGCGTACGGGCCTCCTTCACCATCACCGGGAGCCCCAGCGACTGGGCGGCGGCGGCCAGTTCGGCCGGGTCGTGGCAGATCGTGCCCTGCGGGACGGGCCAGCCGCGGCGGACCGCGGTCGCCTGGAACGCCACCTTGTCGCACGCGAGTTCGGCGAACTCGGGGGAGTGCACCGGCATCACGCCACGCCACCGGCGGGCGACCTCCGCATAGACGGTGAGCAACTGCTCCTGCCCGCGCGGGTATACGTTGGGCAGCACCAGATCCGGCGCCTCGTCGTCGAGCAGGCGCAGGATGTCGTCCGCGCTGGCGGACCCGAACAGGTCGCGATGGCGTACGCGGCCACCGACGTGTCCGGAGACATCGTCGAACCCGCAGATGACGATGTCGGCGTCGACGTACTCGCGTACCGCCGACACGATGCGTTCGGCGTGATACTCGCCGAGTAACAAGACTTTGGCCACGGCCTGCCCTCCCCGTTATCCTCCCGCGCTAAGGAGGTTATCGTGCGATCCACCATCGTGGACGCCCTATCCAGTGTGGACGCTGGACAGTGGGATCGGCTTGCGAGCGGCAACCTGTACCAGAGTCACGGCTGGTTGACATGGCTCGAGCCGAGCACGTCCGCAACGGCCAGGTACGTCATCGTGACCGGTAGCGACGGCGAACTGCTCGCGGCCGCGCCGTACTACGTCGTCGAGCGGGAACGCAACGAGTTCTACCGGCTCGATGTGTTGGGTCTGCAGCCGGACAACGGTCGCGTGCTCATGGGCGCTCGCAACGGGTACCGCAACGGTGTGCTCGCTGGCGATGCCGAGTCGCGGAGGGACGCGGTCCGGTTGGTGGTCGACCGCGTCCACGAGGAGGCCGGCGGCGGCTGGTGGCTCTACGTCACGGACGACGCGGTGGCGGAGCTGTGCGAGATCCTGGACCGCGTGCCCATCTTCCTCGAGCTCGAGGGCCGGATTCCCCTGCCCGGCAACGGATGGGAGGACTACCTGGACAGCCTGCCGGCATCTCGCCGGTACGCCGTTCGCCGCGAGCGGCGGGCGTTCGAGAAGGCCGGGTACGCCATTGGCACGGCCCGCCTCGACGAATGCTGGTACGAGGCCGGTCCACTGCTCGCCAACGTCCAGAACCGGTACGGCCACGGCGACAGTCCCGACGACGCCCGCGGCTACCTCGCGAGTCTGGGCCGGGCGGCGAACCCGGGTGCGGTGACTCTGTGCCGGCGCGACGATCGGCTCGTCGGCTACTGCCACTACTACGACTTCGGTACCACGCGGTGGATCCGCACGTTCGGGCTCGACTATCCGGCCCTGACGGGTGCCTTCGAGTACTTCGAGCTCGCCTACTACCGGCAGATCGTCGGGGCTTACGCCGCCGGTCTGCGCTCCGTCCACTGTGGCATCAAGTCCCCGCAGGCGAAGGCGGTACGGGGGGCGCGGCTGCATCCACTGTGGGCGGTCCCGGTCGGCGAGGCAGCCGCGTCGTGGCCGGCCCGGCGGTGCCGCGCGCACAACCGAGCGGCACTCGAGGCTACCCGGGACATGCTCGCCCACGCGTGTGGCGCGGTCGACGAGACCCGCTGGGCGTGCTACGCCTGAGCCTATGCTTCGCAATGTCCACACCGCCGACCTCGACGCCGCGGAGGCGCGACGGATCCGCGTGCTGCTCGACGGTGCGTTCGAGGACGGCTTCGACGACGCGGACTGGGAACACTGCCTGGGTGGGCTGCACGTGCTCGGGTACGCGGGCGGCGACCTGGTGGCCCATGCGGCCGTGGTGCAGCGCCGACTGCTGTACCGTGGCCGTGCCGTCCGCACCGGCTACGTAGAAGGTGTCGCGGTCGGCGCCGAGCACCGCGGGCGAGGTCATGCCGCGGCGGTGATGACCGAGGCCGAACGCATCATCCGGCAGGCGTACGAAATCGGCGCCCTGTCCTCGTCTCACGACGCGGTCGGCCTCTACCTCGCCCGGGGCTGGATCGCCTGGCAGGGACCGACCTTCGTGCTCGGCCCGGCCGGGCCGGTGCGAACCCCCGAGGACGACGACAGCGTGTACGTCTTTCCGGTGACTTCGGGCGTTGACATCACCCAGGCGCTCGCCTGCGACTGGCGTGACGGGGACGTGTGGTGACGTTCAGAGCGTCGCCTCGACATCGAGGAACCGACCCAGGTCGGTGAGGTCTTCCTCGAGGCTCGCGCGGGCGGCGCGGGGGAGGGGCTCGAACTCGTCGACGACCACGCGCACCGAGCCACCCGACCGCCGCCGGTCCAGCCGCCAGGTGCCGGCGATCCGGCCGTCCACGAGGAGCGCCGGCTGGATCATCCCGCCGCCGGCCTGGATCCGCTTGGCGTACTTCGGATCGAGTACGAGGTCCCGGCTCCGCCAGCCCAGCAGGTAGGCGTCGAACTGGCCGAGCAGCCGGACCACGCGCTGCGCCGGCACGTCGAGGTCCACAGAGGACAGTACGACGAGCGGCCCGACCGAGGTGACTTCGTCCGAGATCGCGGCGAAGCCGGCCCGGGCGCGGGTGAGCGGCAGCCCCGACCAGGCGGCGAAGTCCTCGGCGGTGGCCGGCCCGTGTCCGGTCAGGTACCGCCGCGCCAGCTCGGCCACGGCCTCGGCCGGTGAGCGCGTCGGCGTGGCGGGTACCCAGGAGTCGAGCAGCACGTAGGTGGGCTCACTGCCGCTCTCCGGACCACGGCAGACGAGGCCGTGCATGGCGGCGTACCCGATCAGGTGCGGCACCGCCTGCGAGCGCGGGTCCAGCGGTACCCCCGCATCGGCCAGGCGCACGACGATGTCGGCGCGGGTCAGCGGCGCGGCACCGGCGAGTATCTCGGCCAGCGCGGCGAGGCCGCGCTCGCAGGTGGCGTCGTCGAGACCGAGCTGGCGGCGGCGCCCGCGCCCGCCGGCGGCGAAGATGGGGCCGAGTAGCGCGACAACCCAGCGCACGTCGGCCGCGGCGAGCATGTGCAGCGTGCCGCGCATCGCCCAGGTGCGCACGACGTCGCCCGCTGCGCAAGCCCGGTCGACCGCGTCGGCGTCCACAGTAGAGGTACGAGCGCGGACCGCCAGCCGGGCCGCCGGAGTAGCCTGCGCCTGCAGCCCGAGCAATGCCGACACGGCCGCATCGACCGTTCGCGGTCGGCGTCCGGCCAGCAGTTGGGCGCGCAGGCGCAGGCCGCGGACGCGGGTGTCGGAGAGCACAGCCGACCATAACGGTGGGACAACCGTGGCGGTCGCGGCCGACACACCCTATGATTCGGCCAACCGGGCAAGACGACGACGTATGTCGATAGGAGGCCCGGTTATGCGTGTCAGGTTGGCGCTCGCGTTGACGGCGCTGGCGGTCGCGGGTGGTGTCGTGGCCGTGCCTGGCCCCGCGTTCGCGTTGCCGTACGAGGATCCGTCGTTGCCCGTTGCCACGCGGGTGGCGGATCTGCTGTCACGGATGAGCCTGGACGAGAAGCTCGGTCAGATGACGCAGGCGTCGCGTACCGCGGTGACCGCCTCGAACATCACGAGCTTCCGGCTCGGGTCGGTACTGTCCGGCGGTGGCTCGGCGCCGTCGCCGAACAACGCGACCTCGTGGGCGAACATGTACGACGGCTTCCAGAAC
>DASRII010000532.1:0-2032 GCA_035650075.1 Micromonosporaceae bacterium
GGTCAACACCTAAGATCTGGCGGATCGAAAACGGTGCGGTGTCCATGCGGTCGCTCGACGTTGAGCAGATGTGCCGGGTGTACCGCGCGCCAGCCGACGTCACCGAGGCGCTGATGGCGCTCGCCAAGGAGACCAAGGCTCGCGGCTGGTGGCACTCCTACGGCGACGTGATCCCCGCGTGGTTCGAGTTGTACGTCGGACTTGAGACGGCGGCCAGCCGACTACGCAAGTACGAAGCCGAACTGATGCCCGGCTTGCTGCAAACGAAGGCGTACGCGGCGGAGGCAGTCCGCGTCGGTCTTCCGGAGATGTCCGAGGCCGATATCGAGCGCACCGTAGCCGTGCGACTCGGCCGGCAAGCGTTGCTCACCCGCGTGTTGCCCGCGCCACCACAACTCGACGTGATCCTGAACGAGTCTGTCTTACGACGCTCCACCGATGATCGGGCGGCGATGGCCGGCCAGCTCCACCACATCGTGGAAACCGGCCAACTGCCCAATGTCTCAGTCAGGGTGCTTCCACTCGGAAGCCTTCACCGGGCCGCCGCAATGGCCAATGGCGCGTTCACGATTCTGGATTTCCCCGACAACGCCGAGCCATCCACCGTGTACAGCCAAGGTCTGACCGGCGCGCTGTATCTCGACAAGCCGGCCGAGGTCACGGCCTACGAGGACGTCTGGGCGAGCATCCACACCGCGAGTTTGGACGAGGCGGCGTCCCAGAAGTTGATAAAACGTATTGCCGAGGAGTTGAAGTGACCGACTGGGAATGGCGAAAGAGCACCCGCAGCGCCGGTCAAGGTGATTGCGTCGAAGTGGCCACCAACGTGGCCGGTGTTGTCGACGTGCGCGACAGCAAGGATCCGTCCGGCCCGGTGCTCACGTTCACCGTGGCCGAGTGGCGCGCGTTCATCGGCGGCGCCAAGGTGGGCGAGTTCGACCACTGAGCAACGGCCGGGCGTTACGTGCGACTTGGCGACCACGGCCAATCCTGCGCGGTGACGACCTCGACCGCCCGACCAACTCTGCCGCCGCCTTCGCGTGTGCATGCGCGCAGCGGGGCGTACCACCCACAGGTCCCGAACCAGAGCGGGGTCAGCCGCCGAAGGCGATCACGCACGTGACGAGCGAGGCCAGGAGCAGCGCCCCCAGCAGCGCCTGGACGACGAGCGCCGGGCCGAGGTGTGACCAGAAGGTCGGCGGGTGCGGGGTCAGCACCTGCCCGGTGGTCAGGTTGGCGATGCGCTCCACGCGCGGCGGCAGCGTCTTGTCGTGCTGGCGGCGGACCCGGGCCCGGACAAGATCCTTGGGCTCCAGCACGCCGGGGGAGACGTAGCCGTGGATCTCCACCTCCCGCAGCACGCCGTCGGTGTCGCGCAGCCGCAGCGGGGTGACCAGATATTCCGGGCCCTTGCGGATGCTCTTCCACCCCCGCCGTCCCCCGCGCTGACCGGACGATCGCCGCAGCACGGACACGAGGAGCAGCCAGGTCGCCTGGAAGATGCCGGCCGCTGCCAGGATCACGACGAGCAGTGGCTGGCCCACCCGCACCTCGCGGGCGTACCCGGAGTCGAGTTTCACCACCCGGCCGTTGACGATGGGACCGGCCGGATGGATGGCGCGCTCGGGCTCCCAGTCCTCCGGCCCCCAGCCGGCGACATCCCAGTCCGCTGTGCCGCCGGGGCCGGGCTCGCCGTCGTCGGGTTGCCGGGCCTGCGCCGGCCCGTTCTCGGAACTGGGCATCGGCCACCACCGCACTCGCCGTTAGCCCGATGCTAAGGACCGGTACACGTCGGCACCTAGTGAATGAATGCGGTCGGCTAAAGGTCTGATCTCGGCGAATTTTTTGGAGGAGATCCATTGACGTGGATCCCGGCCTGGGACGATGATCGCGGCATGGCGTGACGAATGTCACAGCCAACCCCCTCGCGGCGTCTAAGGAGACACCGATGAGCGCAACCACCAACGAAGCCGGGGCGCTCAGCCCAACCCCGGCAAGCGACGAGGAACGGCTCGCCCAACTGGGGTACGAG
>DASRII010000533.1:0-3163 GCA_035650075.1 Micromonosporaceae bacterium
GCGATCGGCCGTCTCGGCGTCGTAGAACGGCGCGACGTCGCGGTAGTACGCTTCGACCTCATCGCGAGTCCTGGCGTCCATCATGCCTCGACCAGGGGCAAGGCCGATGCCACGACCGCGACGCCCGCGCCCGGGCATTGGCCCGCCGGCGCTCTCACATGTGAGAATGCGCCAGACGATCCACAGACGCTGCCGCGCGCTCGCAGGCACCGCATCGCGCTGCCTCGACGCCCACCCGCACCCGCCTCCTGGAGACCGCGCCCGTGCTCACCATCACTCGCCGCGCCACATTCGCGGCCGCGCATCGCCTGTATCGGCCGGAGTGGGACGACGCCCGCAACGAGGCCGTTTTCGGTCGGTGCGCCAATCCGGGTGGTCACGGGCACAACTACGTCCTGGAGGTCACCGTCGGTGGCGAGCTGGACCCCGAAACGGGAATGATCGCCGACCTGAAGTGGGTTAAAGAAGTGGTCGACCGGCACGTGATCGAGCACGTCGACCATCGCAACCTGAACGCCGACGTGGAGATCCTGCACGGCGTGATCCCCACCGCCGAGAACCTGGCTCGCGTCTTCTGGCAGCGCCTCGTCGGCCCAATCTCCGAGCGGGCCCGATTGATCCGCGTACACGTTAAGGAGACCGAGAACAACGCCGCGACCTACGAGGAGCCGTAAACGTCAATGCCTGCCAATCGTGCCCGCCGCGCGAGCGCGGACGGGACGCACGTCAAGCTCGCCGCCGTCGACGTGCCGGCGCTCGAGCATCCGGCTCCGCTCCCGGACCTGGACGGCGCCCTGCTGGAGTCGGCCGCCCGCAACCTGCTGGTCGGCGTCGGCGAGGATCCCAGCCGCGACGGCCTGATCGACACGCCCGTCCGGGTCCGCAAGAGCCTGGAGCTGCTGACCGAGGGGTACCGCCTCGATCCGCGCGAGGTCGTCGGCGACGCCCTCTTCGAGGTCGAGTACGACGAGCTGGTGCTGCTCCGCGACATCGAGGTCTACAGCCTCTGCGAGCACCACCTGCTGCCGTTCTTCGGCAAGGCCCACGTCGGCTACCTGCCGAGAGGCCGGGTCGTGGGACTCAGCAAGATCCCGCGCCTGGTGGACATCTTCGCCCGCCGGCTCCAGGTCCAGGAGCGGCTGACCCGGCAGATCGCCGAGTGCGTCCAGGAGATCCTCGATCCCGCCGGCGTCGGCATCGTGATCGAGGCGAGCCACCTCTGCATGATGATGCGCGGCGTCGAGAAGCAGGGGAGCACCACCCGCACGAGCATGATGCTCGGCCGGCTCCGCGAGGACGACCGTTCCCGCGCCGAGTTCCTGGCGCTGACCGGCGACCGTCGTTAGCCGGGCCCCTCACCACACCCGCGGTCTGCCGCGTCGTCGTCTGGCAGAGGTCGACACGGCCCGCCCGCTCTTCTACCATAGTCACTACGGTCTGCTATGCCGTCTGGCAAGGCGGCCGACCTTTCGGCTGGCAACGGAGGGGAGTATGTGGAACACCAACAAGACCGACACCCCGCAGGGCATCGTGGCTGGCATTCAGTCGTACGCCGCCGGCGACGGCGACATGATCCACGCGTACGTCGCCCGCCCCGAGGGTGACGGTCCGTTCCCGGGCATCGTCCTGGTCCACCACCTGCCCGGCTGGGACGAGCTGTACCAGGAGTTCGCGCGGCGCTTCGCGAACCACGGGTACACGGTGATCGCCCCTGACCTGTACTGCCGCGAGGGCCACGGCACTCCGGACGACGTTGCCGGACCGGTCCGCGCTGCCGGCGGCGTCGCGGACGAGCAGGTGGCGAAGGACTGCGAAGCCGCCATGAACTGGCTGCGGGCTCAGCCGACCAGCAACGGCAAGGTCGGGATCATCGGCACGTGCTCGGGCGGCCGACACTCGGTGATGGTCGCATCGAAGGTCAAGGGGTTCGACGCGGCGGTGGACCTCTGGGGCGGCGGCGTCGTCCAGCAGCCCAACCCGAAGCAGCCGGTCGCGCCGATCGACATGACGGCGGACCTGAGCGCCCCGCTCCTCGGCCTGTTCGGCAACGACGACCAGCGCCCGACACCGGCCGAGGTGGATCAGCACGAGGAGGCGCTGAAGAAGCACGGCAAGGTGTACGAGTTCCACCGCTACGACGGTGCCGGCCACGCCTTCTGGTACCACGACCGGGGCGCGTTCCGGCCCGAGCAGGCGATGGATGCCTGGGCCAAGACCTTCGCCTGGTTCGACAAGTACCTGAGCTAACGTGCCGCTGGCGTCAGCCAGGAAATCGGGTAGGCGGAGCCGTTGCCGGCCCCGCCCCCCACACCACCCGGCATGCGGGTCCGCACCGGGCGGTTCACCCAGCCGCCAGCGCCTGATCTCGATCATGGAGGCTGTGGAACCCGAGGTGGGTGAGTTTGGCGTTCGGCAGCGCCCGGGTGAGGGCCGGCGAGCCTGCCGCCCGCCACAGGCCCGGTCCATCGTACGCCATCCCCCACGCCAGCCAGGGTCCGGCCCCGGCCTTCCGCAGCTCGCGCGCTCGCCGCCGCGGTGTCTTCCCCTGTTTCCACTGGTAGCACCGCAGACGCCGCCGGACCCACTCATCGAGCGCCTGGAACACGGAGGGCGTGCGAGCCACCCAGAAGTAGCCCACCCAGCCATCCGTGAACGTCCGCACCTCACTGAGGACGCGGTCGAGGCTAACGCCTCGAGTGCGCCTGGTGATCCGCCGGATGGTGTCTTTCGCCCGCTTCACGCTCTCGGGGGCGATGCCCAGGCGCGCCTGAGCCCGGCCTCGAATGCGATACCCCAGGAACGTCCGCTCCCCGCTTCGAGCCACCGCGCTCTTCGCGTAGTTGACCTGCAGCCGCAGCGTTCGCTCCAGGAATCGAGTGATCGACGCCAACACGCGCTCGCCCGCCCGCTGGCTCCGGACGTAGATCTGAACGTCGTCGGCGTAGCGGCAGAACGCATGGCTCCGCCGCTCCAGCTCCTTGTCCAGCTCATCCAGCAGGATGTTCGCCAGCACGGGCGAGACCACGCCTCCAACAACCTGGCAAACATACTGCGGGACCTCGCGGTAACCCTCCCGCGCGAGCGGTTGCGGCCCGCGTACGGCGACGGGTTCCAGGGCGCACCGTGGCGCCCCCGAACGGCCGGCGAGGACGCCAGCGGGCGG
>DASRII010000534.1:0-22794 GCA_035650075.1 Micromonosporaceae bacterium
CTGACCGGCGACTACCTCGCCGAGCTGACGATGCTGATCCTCGGCCGCGACCGCGCCCGGGACGCCAGCAAGGGGTACGCCAAGACGTTCCTGCGCCAGCTCGAGTCGACGTTGGGCCCGGCTGTCGAGCGCGGGGTACGCATCGTCACGAACGCCGGTGGCCTCAACCCGGCCGGGCTCGCCGACGCGATCCGCGCGCTTGCCGACCGGCTGGGCATCACGATCGACGTGGCGTACGTGACCGGCGACGACCTCACCGCCAACGCCGCCGCGCTGGGGCTCGGCATGCCCTTGACCGCGAATGCGTACCTCGGTGCGTTCGGCATCGCCGAGTGCCTGCGCGCCGGCGCCGACGTGGTGGTCACCGGCCGGGTCACCGACGCCTCGCTCGTCGTGGGACCCGCGGTGGCGCACTTCGGCTGGACGCGTACCGACTACGACCGGCTCGCCGGCGCGACGGTCGCCGGGCACATCCTCGAATGCGGCGCACAGGCCACCGGTGGAAACTACTCGTTCTTCACCGAACTGCCCGACGGCGGACGGCATCCCGGGTTTCCCATCGCCGAGCTGGCCGACGACGGCTCGTTCGTCGTCACCAAGCATCCCGGTACCGGAGGCGCGGTGACGACCGAAACCGTTACGGCACAACTGCTCTACGAGATCGGTCCGCCCGCCTACCAAGGTCCGGATGTCGTCGCGCACTTCGACACCATCGCGCTCGAGCCGGAAGGACCGGACCGGGTACGGATCAGCGGGACCCGCGGCTCGCCACCGCCGCCGACGCTGAAGGTAGCCGTCAACACGCTGGGCGGCTTCCGCAACTCGATGACGTTCGTCCTCTGTGGACTCGACATCGACGCCAAAGCCAACCTGGTCAAGCAGCAACTGACCGACGCGATCGGCGCAGAGAGTCTACAGTGGACACTCGCTCGTACCGGCCGGGCGGACGCGCCGACCACGGAGGAAGCCAGCGCACTACTGCACGTGCACATCGTCGATCAGGACGGCAAGCGGGCCGGGCGCGTGTTCTCCCAAGCGGCGGTCGAGCTGGCCCTCGCGTCGTACCCCGGCTGCACGCTGACCACCCCGCCGGGTGAGGCGACGCCGTTCGGTGCCTACTCGGCGGCGTTCGTCCCCCAGGATGCCGTGGCCCACGAAGCCGTCCTGCCGGACGGGAGCCGGGTCGACATCGGCCCGCCGCCGGTGACGGAGGATGCCACATGACCAGAGCCGCGCTGGGAACGGTGGTCGGCGCCCGGTCGGGAGACAAGGGCGGCGACGCGAACCTCGGGGTCTGGGCACGTTCCGACGAAGGCTACGCGTGGTTGCGAAGCTTCCTCACCGTCGACCGGCTGCGAGAGCTGCTCCCCGAAGCGGCCGAGCACAGGATCGAGCGGTACGAGCTGCCGAACCTGCGGGCGCTCAACTTCATGATCTACGGGCTGCTGGGGGCCGGGGTCGCCGCGTCGACCCGGTTCGACCCGCAGGCCAAGGCGCTCGGCGAACTGCTGCGCGGGCGCGAGGTGGACGTTCCCGAGGAGCTGCTGTGAGTGACCCGTTCGAGACCGAGGAGCGGCGCGGGCTGCGCGAGCTGACCCGCCGGTTCGTCGAGCGGGAGGTGCGGCCACACCTCGACGACTGGGAGCGCGCCGGCGAGGTACCACGGACACTCCACAAAGCAGCGGCGAAGCTGGGCCTGCTGGGCGTCGGCTACCCGGAGCACGTCGGCGGTGGCGGCGGTACCCTGCTCGACTCGATCGTGGTGACCGAGGAGATCATCCAGGCGGGCGGATCGTCGGGGCTGATCGCCGCTCTGTTCACGCACGGCATCGCGCTCCCGCACATGATCGCGAGCAGGGACGAGGCGCTGATCGACCGCTACGTGCGGCCCACGCTCGCCGGGGAGACGATCGGCGCGCTCGCGATCACCGAGCCGGACGGCGGCTCCGACGTCGCCGCGATCAGGACCACGGCACGCCGCGACGGCGACGGCTACGTGATCAACGGAAGCAAGACGTACATCACCTCGGGCGCCCGAGCCGACTTCGTGGTGACCGCGGCGCGCACGAGCGACGCCGGCCTGGACCTGCTCGTCGTCGACACCCACACGCCCGGGTTCTCGGTCACCCGCCGGCTGGACAAGCTCGGTTGGCACTGCTCCGACACGGGCGAACTGTCCTATGTGGACGTCCGCGTGCCAGCGGGCAACCTGGTCGGCGAGGAGGGTACCGGCTTCGTCCAGATCATGCGCGCGTTCGCCAGCGAACGGATCTCGATGGCGGTCCAGGCGTACGCCACCGCACAACGCTGCTTCGACCTGACCGTGGAGTGGTGCCGGCAGCGGCAGACGTTCGGTCGCCCGCTGGCGAGCCGGCAACTGGTCAAGCACCGGCTCGCCGACCTGGCTACCAAGATCGACGTAGCCCGAACGTACGTCCGTACCGTGGCCATCCGTGTCGCGGCAGGTGAGCCGCTCGTTAGCGAGGTGGCGATGGCGAAGAACACCGCCGTCGCGGCGTGCGACGTCGTCGTCGACCAATCCGTGCAACTGCACGGCGGCTACGGCTACCTGCGTGACGCCGAGGTCGAACGGCACTACCGGGATGCTCGGATCCTGAGCATCGGCGGCGGGACGACGGAGATCATGAACGAGATCATCGCGAAGCGACTGGGGCTGTGACGCCATGGGCACGCTGACGACCGCCCTCGACCCGCGTACGGCGTCCTATGTGGACAACCGAACGGCCATGCTGGAACGGCTGGCCGAGTTGTACACCGCACTGGACGCCGCTCGTGGCGGGGGCGGCGAGAAGTACGTGACGCGCCACCACGCCCGGGGCAAGCTGCTCCCGCGCGAACGCATCGAGCTGCTCATCGACCGCGACTCACCGTTCCTCGAGCTGTGCCCGGTAGCCGCCTGGGGCTCCGACTACCCCACCGGCGCGTCCGTGGTGACCGGGATCGGCGTGGTCGAGGGCGTGGAGTGCGTGCTGATCGCGAGCGACCCGACGGTGCGCGGTGGCGCGGTCAACCCGTACACGTTGAAGAAGACCCACCGCGCGGGCGACATCGCGGCGGCGAACCGGCTACCGATGATCAATCTGGTGGAATCGGCCGGCGCGGACCTGCCGGCGCAGGCGGAGATCTTCATCCCCGGAGGCCGCGCGTTCCGGGATCTGACCCGGCTGTCCGCCGCGGGCATCCCCACGATCACGGCGGTGTTCGGCAACGCGACGGCCGGCGGCGCGTATGTCCCCGGCATGTCCGACTACACGATTTTCGTACGTGGCCAGGCCAAGGTGTTCCTCGGCGGCCCACCGCTGGTGAAGATGGCCACCGGCGAGGAGACCGACGACGAGACGCTCGGCGGCGCGCACATGCACGCCACGCGGTCGGGGCTGGCGGACTTCCTCGCGGAGGACGAGCGCGACGCGATCCGGCTCGTGCGGCAGTGCGTGCGCCGGCTCAACTGGCGCAAGCTCGGCCCGCCACCGCGCGGGGCCGGGGCCGAGCCGAAGTACGACGCCGACGACCTGCTCGGCATCCCCAGCGCGGACCTGCGGATCCCGTATGACCCGCGCGAGATTCTGGCCCGCGTCGTGGACGGCAGCGAGTTCGACGAGTTCAAGCCGGCGTACGGCACCGCGCTCGTCACGGGTTGGGCCGAGCTGCACGGGTATCCCATCGGCGTGCTCGCCAACGCGCGTGGCGTGCTGTTCAGCCCGGAGGCGCAGAAGGCGACGCAGTTCATCCAGCTCGCCAACGCCTCGGACACACCGCTGGTCTTCCTGCAGAACACGACCGGGTACATGGTCGGCAGCGAGTACGAACAGGCCGGCATCATCAAGCACGGCGCTCTGATGATCAATGCGGTGTCCAACTCACGGGTGCCACACCTGACGCTGAACATCGGCGCGTCGTACGGTGCCGGCAACTACGGCATGTGCGGCCGGGCCTACGACCCACGGTTCCTGTTCGCGTGGCCCAACGCCAAGTCGGCGGTGATGGGTGCGGCGCAACTGGCCGGCGTCATGGAGATCATCACCAGGCAGGCGGCCGAGTCGAAGGGCATACCGTTCGACGAGGAAGCGGCGTCGAGCGCCCGCGCGATGATCGAGTACCAGATCGAGAAGGACTCCGCGGCTCTGGCGATGTCCGGCCGGCTCTACGACGACGGCGTGATCGACCCGCGGGACACCCGTACCGTCCTGGGAATCTGCCTCTCGACTATCCACAGTGGACCCATTACGGGCGCCGAGGGCTTCGGCGTCTTCCGGATGTGAGGAAGCGATGATTCGCAGGCTGCTCGTCGCCAACCGGGGAGAGATCGCCCGACGGATCTTCGCCACCTGCCGGGTGGTCGGCATCGAGACGGTCGCCGTCTACTCCGACGCCGACGCGGGCGCGCCGTTCGTGGCCGAGGCCGACTACGCGGTCCACCTGCCGGGCAACTCGCCGACCGCCACGTACCTGCGCGGCGACCGCCTCGTCACGGCGGCGCTCGAGGCGGGCGCGGACGCGATCCACCCGGGCTACGGCTTCCTCTCCGAACAGGCCGAGTTCGCCAGCGCCGTCATCGACGCCGGCCTGACCTGGATCGGCCCGCCGCCCAAGGCCATCGCGCTCATGGGGTCCAAAGTGGAGGCCAAGGCGCTGTTGGCCGACGCCGGCGTGCCGATGCTCCCGAGCTGGTCCGAACCGGCCCAGGTCACCGACTTTCCGGTCCTGGTCAAGGCGTCCGCGGGTGGCGGCGGCCGCGGCATGCGCGTGGTGCGCGAAGCCGAGAGCCTGGCCGAGGCGATCGCCAGCGCCAGGCGCGAGGCGGCCGCGGCGTTCGGCGACGGCACGGTCTTCTGCGAACGGTACGTCGAACGCGCGCGCCACATCGAGGTACAGATTCTGGCCGACGCCCACGGCGGTATCGTCACGTTCGGCGAACGGGAGTGCTCGATCCAGCGCCGGCACCAGAAAATCATCGAGGAGACGCCGTCCCCGGTCGTCACACCGGAACTGCGCCAACACCTGTGCGCGTCGGCCGTTGCCGCGGCTCAGGCGGTCGGTTACGTCGGCGTCGGTACCGTCGAGTTCCTCCTCGCGCCGACCGGTGAGTTCTACTTCCTGGAGATGAACACGCGGCTGCAGGTCGAGCACCCGGTCACCGAGTGCGTCACCGGCTTCGACCTCGTACGGCTGCAGCTGCTCGTCGCCGAGGGTGGCAACCTGCCGCTGGCCGGGGCACCGCCGCTACGCGGCCACGCGATCGAGGTACGGCTCTGCGCCGAGGATCCGGCCTACGCCTGGCTGCCGTCGACCGGTACGCTGCACCGCTTCCGGATCCCCGACGTGGCCGGCGAGTTCCGCCCGTTGCTGCAACCCGGGCTGCGGCTGGACTCGGGCGTGAACGACGGCTCTGAGGTCAGCGTCCACTACGACTCGATGCTCGCCAAGTTGATCGCCTGGGCACCCACCCGGCAGGACGCCGCCCGGCTGCTGTCCAGTGCATTGGCCCGCGCCGAAATCCACGGTGTGGTGACCAACCGGGATTTGCTCGTACGCGTCCTGCGGCACCGGTCCTTCACCGACGGCGCCATCGATACCGGCTTCCTGGACCGGCATCCCGAGGTCTTCGCTCCCCTACTGTCCTCTGTGGACGGTGTAAAGCTGTCCTGCCTGGCGGCCGCGCTCGCCGGTGCCGCCGCGCGGCGGGCCGCGACGCCGGTACTGTCCCGGGTGCCGTCCGGCTGGCGCAACGTGCCATCCGGCGCGCAGACCGCGGTGTTCGAAGGGCCGTCCGGCCCGGTCGAGGTGGCGTACCGGATGGACCGGACCGGAGCCCTGGCCGCCTGGTCGGTGCGGGCTGTCGACCCCGAGGAGCTGGACGTCGCGGGCCTGGGCGGGCAGGTGGCCGGCGACGATCACCCACCGGCGGCGGTGGTGTCCGCGGATGCCGAGCGGGTCGTGCTCGACGTGATGGGCATCCGGTTGGCGTTCCAGGTGAGCCGGGTGGGCGATGTGTCCTACGTGGACAGTCCAGAGGGGTCGGTGGCGCTGACCGAGCTGCCCCGCTTCCCGATGCCCACGCCGGACATCGCCGAGGGCTCGCTGGTGGCACCGCTGCCCGGCGCGGTCGGCCGGGTGCTCGTCGTACCCGGCCAGCGGGTCGCCGCCGGCGATCTGCTCATGACGCTCGAGGCGATGAAGCTGGAGCACCCTGTACACGCACCTGCCGCCGGCATCGTCGCCTCGGTAGCCGTGTCCACCGGCGCCCAGGTGGACACCGGCACCGTGCTGGCGGTGTTGACGCCCGACCCCTAGTTCGTTCGTTCGCAGGAGCCCCTCATGATCGATCTGACCCCGGAACAGGAACAGCTACGGGACGCCGTACGCGGACTCGGCCGCCGGTACGGCCACGAGTACTACGTCCGCAAGGCCAAGACCGGCGAGCACACCACCGAACTGTGGACCGAGGCCGGAAAGCTCGGGTACCTCGGCGTGAGCCTGCCGGCCGAGTACGGCGGCGGGGGCGGCGGCATCACCGAACTGGCCATCGTGTGCGAGGAGCTCGCCGCGGCCGGCTGCCCGCTGCTGCTGCTCGTCGTCTCCCCCGCGATCGCCGGCTCGATCCTGGCAAAGCACGGCACGGAGGCGCAGCGCAAGCAGTACCTGCCCGGCATCGCGGACGGCTCCCAGAAGGTTGTGTTCGCGATCACCGAGCCCGAGGCCGGCTCCAACTTCCACCGCCTCGGTACCGTGGCCCGCCGCGACGGTACGGACTGGGTGCTGTCCGGGCGCAAGGCGTTCATCTCCGGTGTGGACGAGGCGGGACACGTGCTCGTCGTCGCCCGTACCGCCGACGAGGCCACCGGCAAGCTCGCGCCCGCGCTGTTCCTCGTACCGACCGACGCCCCCGGGCTCTCCCGGTCCCAGCTGGAGATGGAGATCGTCTCCCCGGAGAACCAGTGGCTGCTCTACCTGGACGACGTCCGGCTACCGTCCTCGGCGGTCGTCGGCGAGGACGCGAGCGTCGGGCTGCCAGCGCTGTTCGCCGGGCTCAACCCGGAGCGGATCACGGTGGCGGCGATGGGCGCGGGCACGGCACGGTACGCGATCGAGCGCGCTTCGCAGTACGCCGGCAGCCGCTCGGTCTGGGGCCGGCCCATCGGCAGCCACCAGGGTGTCGCGCACCCGCTGGCACACGCCGCGATCCAGGTCGAGCTAGCCCGGCTGATGATCGCCCGCGCGGCGGCCCTCTACGACGCCGGGCGCGACATCGAGGCCGGGGTTGCCGCGAACATGGCCAAATACGCGTCGTCCGAGGCCGCCACGCTCGCCGTCGACACCGCGATCCAGGTGCACGGCGGCAACGGCATGACCACGGAGTACGGCGTGGCCACCCTGCTCGGCGGAGTAAGGGCCGGCCGGATCGCCCCCGTGAGCCGCGAAATGATCCTCAACTTCGTAGCCCAACACGTCCTCGGCCAGGAAAAATCGTATGGTTGATCATGAACTTAGTTGCGGGGTCGACGGCGTGTCGCGCTACCAACTTCATGATCAACCCGAGTGGGCTGGGGCCTGAGCTCAGTGGCCCAGCGTCGCGCCGGTGAGCTCGTTCTCGCCCTTGCCAGCCAGGCACCGGAAGTCGTGCTGGCCGGCGTCGTACTCCCCCTCGGTCGGCGGGAGCACCGCCAGCCGCCAACCGACCGTGTCGAGGTCGACGGTCAGCAGGGTGGCCACGTTGCAGGTACGCCTGACCGCGTCGTCGCCGAGCACGGCTGAGTGCGGCCGCCCGCGGAGGCCGACCGGTAGTGGCGCCAGCGCGTAGACCTCCCAGGTGTGCGTCTGCGCGCACGGTACGGCGTCGGCGTGCGCCACCCCGCCGACCATGGTCATCTGGCTGTAGCACTCGGGCTGCGCGGGGCAGCGCGCCGCCACGACCGTCGACAGTAGACAGTCAGCGCTCGTCGCCAACGCGGCCGGCGACGGCGAGGTACCAGTGCTGGGCTCGTGCGCGGAGGCGTACCAGATGCCGCCACTGAGCAGGGCCAAAACGAGCGCACCGGTGCCGAACGCGAGCCGGGTCCGCCAACCGGCCGCGAACCGGGTACGCCACATGCGAGGTGGCGGGTCCGGCTGATGCGGCACGGTGTCGTCGCTCTGCGGCGGGCGTACCGGAACCGAGGCTGTTCCGATCGCCACCCCCGGCCGGCCCGCCGGAGGCGATGGCTTCGGCGGCGGAGGCGGCGGCGCGATCGGTACCGCGGCGAGCAGGTCGCGCAGCCGTTCCGCGGTGGGCCGGTCCTCGATCTCGTTGGCCATCCCCTGGCGCAGCACGTTCAGCAGTGCCGGCGACACGCCAGGCAGGTCGGGGATCGGCTCGGTGAACAGGTCCAGCAACGTGAGCAGGCTCGGGTTCTTGTCCTTCTGCCAGCGCGGCGGTCGACCGTTCATGAGCGCGTACAGGGTTGCGCTCAGCGCGTACACATCCACCGCGGGCGACGGCGAATGGTGACGGAACAGCTCCGGCGGCGCGTACGCCGGCGTCAGCACGTCCAACGTGACCGAGGTGTCCCGGGTCTCCGCCAGGATCGCCAACCCGAAGTCCGCGAGCGCCGGCTCACCGAACCGCGTGATCAGGATGTTGGCGGGCTTCACATCCCGGTGCAGTACGCCCAGCGCGTGCGCGTCGGCCAGCGCATCGGCGATCTTCATGCCGACCTCGCGCGCCTCGTACGGCGACAGCGGACCTTCCTGCATGCGATCGGCGTACGAGCCCTCGCACAACTCCATGATCAGGTACGGGTGGCCTTCGGGGGTGACCCCGGCGTCGAACAGGTCGACGACATGCGGGTGCGACGACATCCGTCCGGATGCCCTGGCCTCGCGCAGGAACCGGCGACGATCGCGTTCGTTGTCCATCGTCCGGTTCTCGATCTTGACCGCTACCTCGCGAGCCACCGATTCCTGGATCGCTCGGTACACGGTCGCGTACCCACCTCGGGCAACCACCGTCAAGCCGGACAAGCCAGGCACGGCAGGTGGCGGCGGCTCGGGGGGACGGTCGTTCACGGAGTCCAACGGTACGCCAGCGCGGTACCGCTGTTCTGCCGAGCGCCTGCTGACATCGGTCGCTCCGGTAGGGTCGTCGCGAGTGGACCGGGCGGGCTGAGGGGTACACGGTGAGCTCAGCCTCCATGGGTATTGAATTCTGACTTTCTACCCGGTCCGACAGCAATCGCTATCGGAACCGGAGCCAGTCACCGTGTACGCCTTCGTCGACGAGTCCGAACGTCCCGGCCGCTACATCTGGGCCGCGGGTGCCGGCGGAGATTGGCGTCGTCGGGTGGCCGATCGAATCGAGCGGGAGGTAGCCATCGACCCGTAGACAACGCGAAACCCGGACCCCCACCGTCCGGAGAAGACCCGGGTTCACTTCCGAGGGCTCAGCGCCCTGGCGTATCCACGCTACTCGCGCATCACCCGCCGTGTCGACCGTCAGTCGCCGGTATCGGCCAGTCGGGCTACGAGCGCGTCGGCGGCGGCGCGTTCGCTGACCTGCTGGGTGGCGTACGCCTGGTCGACCGCGAGTTCGGCGGCCGCCCGCGCCTCGTCCACCCGTCCACACGCGAACAACGCCTCGGCGAGTACCCGGGACGCCGTGACCCGGCTGCGCACGTCGTCGCCGGGCATGGACGCGGCCCGCGAAGCCCAGTCCAGAGCCTGGTCCGCGTCGCCCAACGCCAGCAGCGCCCCCGCGAAGAGCGCCACCGCCTGCCGGCGGGGGAAGAGCAGTGAAGGAGCATCGGCGTCCTCGGCCACGGGCTCCAGCAACGCGACCGCCGAGTCCGCGTCGCCGGCGGCCAACCGGGCCAGAGCCAGCAGTACCTGCGGACCGACCTGGGCGCCGTCCAGTACTCCATGGGGTTCCACCGCATCGAAGACCGCCAACGCGTCGGCCTCGGCCGCGACCGGGTCGCCGCGGTCGAGCGCGACGAGCCCGTGGATCGTCCGGGCCATGCCGATCAGCAACGGGTGTGCGGTGCGCTCGCCGTACGTCAGCGCGTCGGTCAACAGATCCGCCGCGTGCTCCGGCTCGGCCAGTCCACGGGCGATCACGCCACGGACGACGAGGGCGAACCCCCGTCCCCAGTCGTCGTCCGCGGACGCGAAGTCCCGGTACGCCCGTCTGGCCTCCCGGTCGGCCTCGGCCAACTCCCCCAGCTCGGCCGCGGCGAACGCCTCGACGGCCCGCAGCGTACCCACGGCCCAGGCCTCGCCGACCCGCTCGCCGAACGGCAGGAACCCGCGGGCGAGCCGTTGCGCGTCGCGCAGCCGGCCGGCGAGCAGCCGTGCGAACGCGGTCGTGCCGCGCAACCACGACCGGCCCACCGGGTCGTGCAGCTCGGCGAACAGCCGCGCGGCGCGGGCCAACGCCGCGTCGGCGCCACGGAAGTCGGCCCGGGTCGTAGTCACCCAGGCCAGACTCTGCAGCGACCAAGCCTGACTGCGGCGGTCTCCGGCGGTGACCGCGACCTGGTACGCCGCGGCGAACCGGGAGCTCGCCTCTGCCAGCCGCCCGGCGAGGAAGTCCGCCATACCCAGACGCCGCATCGCCTCCGCCCGCTCGGCCGGCAGGTCGGCGGCGGACGCTACCTCGAGCGCCTCCAGCCAGACGTCGTACGCCCGTGCCGGATCCCCGGTCAGCCGGTGCGATCGACCGGCTACGAGCAGTGCCCCGGCCCGCGTCGCCGGGTCGTCCCCGGCGTTGGCCGAGATCTTCTCGGCGAGCGCCAGCGCCTCGGCCGGGTGGCGCAACTGCAGCAACGCCTTGGCGTGGACGAGCCGGTCGGCGACTGCCAGCGCTTCGCCGGCGAGCCGGGACGCGCGTTCGATGTACTCGACCGTCAGCGCCGGTTCCCCCACCGCCGCGGCCCGCCGGGCCGACCGGACCAAGGCCGCCACGCCGAACGGGGCGACCGTGCGGGCGCTCGCATCGGCCGGCAACCCGACGGCGTCGGCCAGCGACGTGGCCCACTCCGCTTGCTCGGCGACGAACGCGTCCCGGGCATCGTCCCCGAGGTCGGGACGGCCACCGTTCGGGTTGGCCGCCCACCGCGCAAGGTACGCGTGCCGCTCGGCCAGATCCGCCTTACCCAGCCCGCCGTACGCCGCCTCGCGCATCAGCGGTGTCGCGAACTCGTACCCGCTGCGGGCCCGGCGCAGCATCCGTCGGTTGAGCAGCTCCTCGACCGAACGCTCCAGCTCGACCGCGATGACCGCCGCGGGCCGCCGGTCCCGTCCGGCGCGCCGTTCCCGCAACGCCTCGAGCGCGGTCGCCGGTACCGCGTCGCCGATCACCGCCGCGTCCCGCAGCACCGATCGAGCGTCGGCGGGCAGCGCGTCGATGCGTGCCGCGAGGACCGCCGCGAGGTCCCGCGACAGCAGCCGGCCATCGAGCGAGCCCGACGCGAGCCGCCAGGCGACCGAGCCCGATCCGTGCGGCCCCCGGGCCGCGCCCGCGGTCAACGCGCCCCGCTCGAGCAGCAGCGTGACCAGTTCGGCCAGGTAGAACGGGTTGCCCTGGGCGGTGGCGAGCAACTGGTCCTCGTCGGCCTGCGTCAAGCGCCCGCCGCCGAGGTACGCGGTCAGCAGGCGCGCGGCGTCCGCCCCACGCAGCGCCGGGAGCGGCTGCACCTCCGCGTCGGCCAGCCTGGTCAGACCTCCGGCGGTACGCACCAACTCCGGCCGACCCAGCAACAACGCGAGTACCGGTCCCGTCAGCCGGGACAGGGTGACTCCCAGCGCACCGACGCTCTCCGGGGTCGCGTCGTGCAGGTCGTCCACGATCAGGACAAGAGGCGCTTCGGTAGCCAAGCCGCTCAACAGGTCGGCTACCGCCGCAGGGATCGCCTCGAGGAACGGGTCCGCCCGGTCGGCGTGTTCGACCACACCCTGCGGCGCCGGCGCCGGCTCGCCGTACCCGAGCAGAGCCAGCAGCAGATCGGTCGCGACGATCGGAGTCAGCGCGCTACCGCGCGAGAGCCGCTGACCGAGCCGGCGCAGCCGCTCCTCGGCGGCGACTCTCTGTACCCCGTTCTCGGGCAAGCCGACGGCGCTGCGGACGAGGTCGGCCAGTGGGGCCAGCCGGCGGCGCTCGCCATACGCGGCGCAGTGCACCGACAGCACCCGGGCTCCGGCGTACGCGGCGAACCGTCCCGGCCCGGGGTCGTAGCCGGCAGCCAGCCGCTCCACCTCGGCCGCGAACCGGCTCTTGCCGATCCCGGCCTCGGCCGTCATGACCAGTACCCGTGGCTCGCGCCGGTCCACGACCTCGGCGAGCCGGCTCGCGACCCGGCCCAGCTCGGACTCCCGGCCCACGAACGGCGCCTCGTCACCCAGCCCGGACCGGGTACCGGGTGCGTCCCGGAGCCCCAGCAGCTCATACGCCTCGACCGGTTCCCGCTTGCCCTTCAGGCGCAATGGGCGCAGCTGCCGCCATGCCGCGACCCGCTTGGTGGCGTTGGCGGTGGCCGCGCCGGCGTACGCGGCACCGACCGCGGCCGCGTCCGCGAGCCGCGCGGCGGTGTTCACGGTGTCGCCGATGACCGTGTACTCCAGTGCTGCCTGGACGCCGGCCACCACGTCCCCGGTGTTGAGCCCGACCCGCAGCCCGAGCGGCGCGCCGCCGCCCCGCTCGTCGTCCAGTACCCGGCGGACCGCCCGCTGCATGGCCAACGCGGCCCGGACCGCCCGCTCGGCGTCGTCCTCGTGCGCCACCGGTGCACCGAAGACCGCCATGATGCCGTCGCCGGTCAGCTTGTCGACGTGGCCGCCGAATGTCTTGACCGCGCCGGCGAGTGCCGCCAGCACCCGGTCGGTAACCGCGCCGACCCGCTCCGGATCGAGGTCCTCGGCCCACGCGGTGAAGTCCGAAAGATCCCCGAACAGGACGGTCACCACCCGCCGCTCGGTCGCCGGTAGGGTCGCGGCCGCGGGCAGGGCCACCCCGCACTGGTGGCAGAACCGCGCGCCGGGTACGGCCACCGCACCGCAGACCGGACACGTCACGGTGGGTCCAACCCGAGTTCCGGGTCTCCGGATTCCCCATCGAGGTACGCCAGCTGGGCCCGTACCGACCACTCGGCGGCCGGCCACAGAGATCGATCGACGTCGGAGTAAACGCGTTCCACCACGTCAGCGGGGGTCCGGGCACCGGCCTCCCGAGCCGCTCGGACCTGGTCGAGCCGGGCCCGCCGGTGTGTCAGATAGAAGCGCGCGGCGACGGCACAGTCGGCGAGCGGCGGGCCGTGCCCGGGCAGGACCGGGATCGACCCGAGCCCGGCGAGCACCTCCAGACTGTCCAGGTAGTCACCCAGGTTGCCGTCGGGCCAAGCCACCACGGTGGTACCGCGGCCGAGGATCGTGTCGCCGGTGAGGACGGCGCGTTCGCGCTGTCCAGCCCGGCCTATGCCTTCCGGCCGGGAACCTTTGGAGGAGACCAGGAAGCAGACGGAGTCCGCGGTGTGACCCGGCGTCTCCAGCCCTTCGAGCTCGAGCCCGGCCGACGAGACGAGCGGCCCCCGCGAGTTCACCACTACCGCGTCGGGGACCAGCTCGACCAGCCGCCCGATGCCTTCGATGTGGTCGAAGTGGCCGTGGGTCGACAGGATGAGCCCGATCGGGCGGTACGCCGCTACCGCCGCGAGGTGCCCCTCGTCGAGCGGGCCGGGATCGACCACGATCGCCGGAGCGTCCGGCTCCGCCCGCAATACCCAGGTGTTGGTGCCGTCGAGCGTCATCGGTCCGGGGTTCGGCGCTCGGACCAGCGTCGCCCAGCTCGGCAGCTCGTCCAGCAGGGCGGCAGTCGGCACGGAGACATGGCCCACCATGCCGGCGATCGTACGGCGCCAGGCTGTGGGAACCCCGTGAATTCCGCGCTAGGCGATCTCGACGATGACCTCGACCTCGACGGGCGTACCGCGAGGCAGCTCGGCGACTCCGACGGCGCTGCGGGCGTGCCGGCCGGCGTCGCCGAACACCTCGTTGAACAGCTCGGACGCGCCGTTGATCACTTCGGGCTGGCCGGTGAACCCCTCGGCCGAGGCCACGAACCCGACCACCTTGACGACCTTGGTCACCCGACTCAGGCCTACCAGCGCTTCCACCGCCGCGAGCGCGTTGAGCGCGCACACCCGGGCCAGCTCCTTGGCCCGCTCCGGGGTCACGTCGGAGCCGACCTTGCCGGTAGCCAGCAGCTTGCCGTCGGCGTTGGGAAGCTGGCCGGAGACGTACACGTGATTACCCGTCTGCACCGCCGGTACGTACGCCGCCACCGGTGGCACCACCTCGGGGACCGTGAGGCCCAGCTCGGCGAGCCTCGCGTACGGGTCGGTCATGACTGTCCCTTCGGCCGTTTGAGGTACGCGACGAGCTGCTCCGGGTTCGGACCGGGCACGACGGCGACCAGTTCCCAGCCGTCCTCACCCCAGTTGTCGAGGATCTGTTTCGTCGCGTGTACCAGCAACGGGACGGTCGCGTACTCCCAGCGCGTCATGCCCGTCAACCTAGCGCGTCCGGGCCTGATCTTCGCTCGCGACTGCGGGGCTCGCTCCGCTCACTCCTCGCGCTCGCCGGCCCTCGACCCAGCGGCAGGCGTGCGCGTACGCTGTCCGGCGGCGCGGGCGAACGCCGCGTCGATCGACCGCGTACCGAGGCCCTCGGGGGAGACATGAGCCAACCGCCGTACGGCGCCGACCCGCCCGCCGATCCGGATCGGCCCGAGGAGCGCCGCCCCGAGGACTACCGGCCCGAGGCGCAGCCGCCGCCCCCAGCGGACCAGCCACCGCCGCCCGTGATCGGGCAGTCGAGCGGCTACTCGTACCCGCCGCCGGTCGACCCGTTCAACACGCTCGCCGGCCAGCCGCAGTCACCGCCGCCGGGGCCCCCTGGGCCGCCACCGAGCGCGCCGCCGCCACCGAGTGAGCCGCCTCCGCCGTTCTCGTACCCGACCTCGCCGGCGAGCCCGTACGCGCCACCACCGCCGACGAGCGCGCCGCCCATGAGCCAGGCGCCCATGAGCCCGCCACTGGGGAGCCCACCACCCACCACCCCGCTGCCGCCGAGCAGCCCGGGACCGGTGAGCCCGTCGGGTGGCTATCCACAAGGGCCGTACACACCCCCAGGCGGTTATCCACAACCCGGTTATCCACAGCCGGGTGTGGGTGACACGTGGGCTCAGCCGGCCCAGCCGTACGCGCCGGGCACACCGCAGTACTCGCCGGGCTACGCGGCCCCCGGCTCGCCCGCGCCCGGCGGCTACCCCGCGGCTCCCGGTTACCCCGGTCAGCCTGGGTACCCCGGCCAGCCCGGGTACGACCAGACGATGGTGCCGCCCGGCTACCCGACCTATCCGGGCGCGCCGGTCGCGCCGCCGAAGAAGAAGCGCCGCGGCCTGATGATCACGCTGATCGTGCTCGGCCTCGCCGTGCTGCTGTGCGGCGGCGGTGGCGTCGCGGCCTGGCTCCTGCTGGGCGAGGCCGACGGGCAGGGTCAGACGGAACCGGCCAAGGCGGTCGACGGCTTCCTCACCGCGGTGTACACCGACCAGGACGTCGACGCCGCGAGCAAGTACGTCTGCGCGGCGGCCCGGAACCGGGACGATCTGACCCGGAAGATCAACGAGATCAAGCAGTACGCGGACCAGTACGACGACCCGAAGTTCACCTGGAGCACCCCGACGGTGTCGGACCAGGGCTCGGAGCGGGCGATCGTAGACGTCAAGCTCAAGGTGACCACGCAGGACGAGAAGGTCGCCGAACAGTCCCTGAAGTTCACGGTGATCCAGTCGACGGGTTGGTTCGTCTGTGAGGTCCAGTCCGGCACGTAACGTGGAACGCGTGCGCACCGGACATCCCGTGTGGCCCGCCCGTCTGCACGTCGTCACGGGCAAGGGCGGTACCGGCAAGACGACCGTCGCCGCTGCCCTCGCGCTGGCGTTGGCGACCGGCGGTCAGCGCACGCTGCTGGTCGAGGTCGAGGGGCGCCAAGGCATCGCCCAGCTCTTCGACACGATGCCGCTGCCGTACGAGGAGCTGCGCATCGCGTCGGCCCCGGGCGGCGGCGAGGTACGGGCGCTCGCGGTCGACGCCGAAGAGGCCCTGATGGAGTACCTCGACCTGTTCTACAAGCTGGGTCGGGCCGGTAAGGCACTGCGGAAGCTGGGTGCGATCGACTTCGCCACCACGGTCGCCCCCGGTATGCGGGATGTCCTGCTCACCGGCAAGATCAAAGAGGCGACCACGCGCAGCTTCGACGGGCGCCGGGTGTACCACGCGGTCGTCCTCGATGCGCCGCCCACGGGCCGGATCGGCCGGTTCCTGAACGTCACCGCGGAGACCGCCCGGTTGGCCAAGCTCGGTCCGATCAAGACCCAGAGCGAGGGTGTCGCCGCGATCCTGCGCTCACCGATGACCTCGGTACACGTCGTCACGCTGCTCGAGGAGATGCCGGTCCAGGAGACCGTCGACGCGGTCGCCGAGCTGAGCGCGCTGGGCATCCCGATCGGCAACATCGTCGTCAACGCCGCGCGGCCCGCGCTGCTGGCCGGAACGAAGGTGACCCGTGCCGAGCTGCGCCGCGGCCTGGCCGCTGCCGGGCTGCCCGACGACCGGGCCTTGGTTGCCGGCCTGCATTCCGAAGCCGCCGCGTATCTCACCCGGCAGGAGCTCGAGGAGTCGTTGCGCGCCGAGCTGGCCGAGCTGGGCCGGCCGCTGGTCGAGCTGCCGCTGCTGTCGGCCGGGGTCGACCGCACCGGCCTGGGCACTCTGGCCGGAGTGTTGTTGGCCGGAGGCGGCGGGCCGGTGCCGGATACGCTCGCCTAGTGCCGCCGCAACTCGACGCCGACGCGATCCTCGCCGACAACAGCATCCGGATCGTCGTGTGCTGCGGCCCCGGCGGCGTCGGCAAGACCACCACGGCGGCGGCGCTCGCCCTGCGCGCGGCGGAGCTGCACGGTCGCCATACGGTCGTGCTGACCATCGATCCGGCCCGCCGGCTCGCCCAGTCACTGGGCCTCGTCGAACTCGACAACACCCCGCGCCAGGTCAAGGGCGTGGCCGGCGGGGAGCTCTTCGCGATGATGCTCGACATGAAGCGGACCTTCGACGAGGTCGTGCTCGCCCACACCGATCCAAACCGGGCCGAGGAGATCTTCGCGAACCCCTTCTACCAGGCGATGAGCTCCACGTTCTCCGGTACCCAGGAGTACATGGCGATGGAAAAGCTGGGCCAGCTGCGCGCGACGAACGAGTGGGACCTGATCGTGGTCGACACGCCGCCGTCGCGGTCCGCGCTGGACTTCCTCGACGCCCCCGCGCGCCTGGCCCGATTCCTCGACGGCCGGATGCTGCGGCTGCTGCTCGCCCCGGCGCGGGCCGGCGGGCGCAGCGTGTTCAGCCTGATGACCGCCGCCTCGGCGATGTTCACCAAGGTCGTCCACAAGATCGTCGGGGCGCAGCTGCTGACCGACCTGTCGGGCTTCGTCAGCGCCCTGGACTCGATGTTCGGCGGGTTCCGTGAGCGGGCCGAGCAGACGTACCGCATCCTGCAGGACCGCGAGACCGCCTTCTTCGTCGTGGCCGCGCCCGAGTCGGACGCGCTGCGCGAGGCCGCGTTCTTCTCGCGGCGGCTCGGCGAGGAGCGCATGCCGCTCGCCGGCCTGATCCTCAACAAGGTCCACCGGGTCGAGGCGCCGGCGCTGTCCGCCGACGAGAGCCTCGCCGCCGCGGCCGTACTCGACGAGCTGGGTGACCACACGGCCACCGCGGGAACGTTGCGGATTCACGCCGCGCTGGCCCAGCAAACGGTACGAGAGAACCGGGTGGCCGCCGAGTTTCGTGCCGCCCATCCCACGGTGCCGGTGGCGACCGTGGCCGCACTGGCGTCGGACGTACACGATCTCGACGGCCTCCGGGACATCGGTGCCGCCCTAACGGGTTAGCCGCCGACGGTGACGAGTTCCTTCTTGTTCATGGCCGCCTCGAACATCCGCCGCCAGCTGGGTACCTGCGGGTACCGGCGGAGCAGCGCGCGCCGCTCCCGCTCGGTCATACCCCCCCAAACCCCAAACTCGATGCGGTTGTCCAGCGCGTCGGCCAGACACTCGTACCGCACCGGGCATCCACGGCAGATTCGTTTCGCAACGTTCTGTTCGGCCCCCTGCACGAATAGCGCATCAGGGTCCCCGTCCCGGCAAGCTGCCAGGCTGGGCCAGTCGACGATCATGCCCATGTGTTCACGTCCCCCCTCGTGTTCCCCCGGCGAGGACTGCGCGCATCCTTCGCTCGATCATCATGCTCCGTAGTCATACGATTACGCAACGTTGTCCACAAAATTGGTTCATACGGACATAGCCGTCTGAAAGGTTCCGGCCGTTCGGCGCGCCAGTTACCCGAAATCGCCACGCCCGCCACGCCGATGGCGGAGACTGGGTACATCTGAGCGCAACCGCACGTCAGGGGTCGTGCGTCTAGCACAACGACGCCGCGTCCGCCAGGACGCGGGGCCGTGCTGGCTGTCGTACCCTGAGGCGGTGACCCGGATGCGCTGGATGCGCTGGATACGCCCCCGCGACCACGATGTGTTTACGAACGCCGCATCACTCATCGTGTGCGGCGTTCTCGCTGGCGTGGTGGTTGCCGCCGCGGCGTTCCCAGCGGTGGCCATGTCGGGCCTCGCGGCCAAGGCCGGCGCCGAGGCCTTCGACAAGCTCCCGTCGGAGCTGACCGTCAAGCGGTCTCCACAGATCACCTACGTCTACGCGGCGGACCGCAAGACGCTGGTCACCACGCTCTACGACGAGAACCGCCGCGATGTGCGGCTCGCCGACGTCGCCCCGATCATGCAGAAGGCCATGCTCGCCGCCGAGGATCAGCGGTTCTACGAGCACAACGGGGTCGACCCGCAGGGCGTCGTCCGGGCGTTCGTCGCGAACCGCCAGGCCGGCGCGGTCTCCCAGGGCGCCTCCACGATCACGATGCAGTACGTCCGGCTCGCCATCTCCTACTCCGCGACCACCCCGCAGCAGGTGATCGACGCGACCGAGGACACCAACGTCCGCAAGCTGCGCGAGATGCGGTACGCGCTGGCCGTCGAGAAGCAGCTGTCCAAGGACGAGATCCTCGAGCGCTACCTGAACATCGCCGCGTTCGGCAACGGCGCTTTCGGGATCTACGCCGCGAGCCAGGTCTACTTCAACAAGCAGCCCAAGGACCTGAAGCTCGAGGAAGCGGCCATGCTCGCCGGTCTGGTCAAGGCGCCGACCAGCTTCAACCCGGCCGACTCCAACAACGTCGGCGCGGCCCGCGAGCGGCGCAACTGGGTGCTCGACCAGATGGTCACCACCAAGGCGGTCACGCAGGCCGAGGCCGACGCCGCCAAGCAGGCCGAAATCAAGGTCACGGGTTCGCGTACCCCCAACGGCTGCGTCTCGGTGCTGCAGAACCAGTGGGGCTTCCACTGCGACTTCCTGTACCGCTGGTGGCTCGAGCAGGAGGCGTTCGGCGCGACGCCGTACGAGCGCGAGAACCGGCTGCGTACCGGCGGCTACGTGATCTACAGCTCGCTCGACGTGGCCACCCAGAAGGCCGCGAAAGACAACGTGGAGGGGAAGCTACCGACCATCAACAAGAAGACCAAGCTGGCGGAGTCTGCCGCTCTGATGGTCGCCGCGGTCGAGCCCGGTACCGGCAAGGTGCGCGCGCTGGCCACCAACCGCTTCTACAAACTGGACGACCGCGGCAAGCCGGTGAACGGGCTCAACACCGACCCGGCGAAGCGGCGGCTGGGCATCCGCGGCACGTACCCGAACACGACCAACCCGCTG
Source organism: Micromonosporaceae bacterium (assembly GCA_035650075.1). GTDB lineage: Bacteria > Actinomycetota > Actinomycetes > Mycobacteriales > Micromonosporaceae > DASSUC01. The sequence goes on from DASRII010000534.1 coordinate 19,880, forward strand.
ATCACCGGCGGTGGCGACATCACCGGGTACCAGGCCGGTTCGGTCTTCAAGACCTTCACCCTGGTCGCCGCCCTGGAGACGGGGCTGCCGTTGGCGTACGTCATCAACGCCGAGCCGGTCTACCGCTCCAACTACCCGGTCGACTCCAAGTCCGAGGCCGCCTGCCCCGGTACGACCCGGTACTGCCCGGTCAACGCCAGCCCGTCGATGGCCGGCCCGCAGAACATGTGGACCGGCTACGGCAAGTCGGTGAACACGTTCTTCGTACCGCTGCAGGAGCAGATCGGCACCGAGAAGGCCGTGGACGCCGCCAAGCGACTCGGTATGCAGTTCCGCGCGAGGGGCACGCCGACCAACCCCAGTGACTACGAGTTCGCCAACAACCCGGCGCTGACCCACAGCTGGGGACCGTTCACGCTCGGCGTCTCCGGTGCGACGCCGCTCGACCTCGCCAACGCGTTCGCGACGCTCGCCGCGGACGGCAAGTACTGCGAGCCGATCCCGGTCGAGGAGATCAAGGATCTCAACGGCAACAAGCTGGACGTGGGCAACCCGCGTTGCCGGCAGTCGGTGCGTACGGAGGTCGCCCGTGCGGCCATCGACGCCGCCCGCTGCCCGATCGGTGACCAGTCGGCGTACAAGGAATGCGCCGGTACGACGTACCGGGCCGGCAAGGGCGTCGTCGGCAAGTGGCCGCTGGCCGGCAAGACCGGTACGACCGACAACAACCGCACCGCTTCGCTGACGATGACCACGAAACAGCTGGCGGTCTCCGGCATCATCGCCGACCCGGACTGGGCGCAGACGACGCGCGACTTCACCCACAACGAGGTGAACCCTGCGGTCGCGGAGACGCTGCACGACGCGATGGTGGCGCACAACTACCCGAGCGTCGGGTTCGTGGCGCCGCCGCCCTCGCTGGCGTACGGCACTCAGGTCAGCATCCCCAACGTCCTGTGCCAGGACCCGGCTACCGCGACCGCCACGCTGAAGCGGGCCGGCTTCAAGGTAGTCGTCGAGAAGGACCCCGTCCCGGCGGCCTGCCCACCCGGAACGGTCGGGAAGACCAGCCCGAGCGGCCGTACCGTCAAGAACAGCACCATCGTCCTCTTCATCAGCAGCGGCGGCGGCCTCCCCTCGCCCGGCCCCGGTGGTGGCGGCGGCGGAGGCGGCGGCGGTGGGGGTGGTGGAGGCGGCGGTCCCGGCCGTGGCGGCGGGGGCGGTGGCGGAGTACTGCCGTGTTGCCTACCGCCCGTGATCACAGACTGAGCTGACGGCGTACCGCCGCAGCCACCCTGGCACCCTCGGCCCGGCCAGCCACCGCGGCCCGGACCGCCTTCATGGCCGGGCCCATGCTGCCCGGGCCGCTCCAGCCGCCGGCGGCGAGCGCCGCCGCGACCAGCTCGGCAAGCTCGTCGTCGGACAGCTGAGCGGGCAGGTACCGGGTCAGGACCTCCTCCTCGGCCCGCTCCTTGGCCGCGAGTTCGGGGCGCCCGGCGTCGGCGAAGATGGTCGCGGCCTCACGCCGCTGCTTTGTCTCCTTCACGAGCAGGGCGAGCACCTCGTCGTCCGACAGCTCCCGCTTCTGCGCGCCAGCGACCTTCGCGTTGCCGATGGCCGCTAGCGCCATCCGCAGCGTGGAGGTCGTCAGCTCGTCTCGAGCCTTCATGGCGTTGCGCATGTCGTTGATGAGGAGGTCCTCGAGCGTGCCCATGGTCGACGAAACTACTCTTTCGTCATGCGGGCACGCACGTTATTGCGATGGGGCGCCGGTGTCGGCGCGGTAGGCGCGGCGACATTGGCGTACGCGGCGCTGATCGAACGGAACATGTTCCAACTGCGGCGGTACGACGTGCCGGTGCTCGCACCCGACGCGGAACCGCTGCGGATCCTGCACCTGTCGGACCTGCACCTGACGCCCCGGCGGCGGGGGCTGCAGGAGTGGGTACGGGCCCTCGCCGCCCTCGACCCCGACCTCGTCCTGGTGACCGGCGACAACCTCGCCCACGTGGACTCCGTGCCGTACGTCACCCGGGCCCTGCAGCCGCTGATGGCCCTGCCGGGCGCGTTCGTGTTCGGGTCGAACGACTATCGCGGCCCGGTGTGGAAGAACCCGTTCAGCTACTTCAACCCCGAACGCGACTACGTCCAGGGCGTCGAGCTGCCGTGGACGCTGCTGCGCGACGCGTTCGTGGGGGCGGGGTGGGTAGATCTGAACAACGCTCGTGCCCTCGTGAAAGCCGGCGGGCGTGAGGTGGAACTGGCGGGCGTCGACGATCCGCACATATATCGCGACGACTACGCGCCCGGGCCGGTCTCGGCGCTCGCGGCGGTATCGATCGGCCTGACCCACTCGCCCGAACCGCGCGTGCTGTCCGCCATGGCCGCCGACGGATTCTCACTGCTGCTGGCGGGGCACACGCACGGCGGTCAGGTACGGGTCCCGTTCGTCGGGGCGCTCGTAACGAACTGCGGCCTCGACCGGCGGATGGCCCGCGGGCTGCACCGCTGGCCGGGCTCGTCGTCGTGGCTCCACGTGTCGGCCGGGCTGGGGACGCATCCGACGGCCCCGATCAGGTTCGCCTGTCCGCCGGAGGCGTCGGTACTGACCTTGGTACCTCGGTGAGTGTCGTGTCGGGGGTATCCGGGTTTGCGCCCGCGGGTGGGTGGGCTACGATGGCTCGGCACGCCTCGGGGTGTAGCGCAGCTTGGTAGCGCGCTTCGTTCGGGACGAAGAGGCCGTGGGTTCAAATCCCGCCACCCCGACCAGGCCGGAGGGCATGTTCCATTGATGGACATGCCCTCTCTTCGTGCCGTACAGCAGCGAAGTACAGCAGTCATCCATTGAGACTTTCTCCCAACCGCTTCAGCGCGTCCCTCGTCGCGGCCGACGACGCCTGCGAGTAGATCTCCAT
>DASRII010000535.1:0-10644 GCA_035650075.1 Micromonosporaceae bacterium
ATATGTCATCAGGTAGGAGTGGTATCGCCCGACCGGGCGCGGATACGGCTGGATACGACAGCCTCCTGTCGTTTCTGACACGGCAGGATCAGCAAGTGCCCCTGGCTCGAACGTGTATAGCCGCTCCGCTCAACCCCAGTCAATCGCCTTAGCAGCCGGTACTGGCCACATCAGCCAGCGGGTCAGCGAGGCGCCGGCAACACCCAGGGCGTGACCACTACGTACAGGAGAGTATTGGCAACGAGCTGCCACGGTCCCGTCCGTCCACAGACGGCACAGCATGGCCGGCCATCCAGATGGATGGCCGGCCATGACCGAGGATCAGCGGCGGTACGCTCCGGCGACGCCGCCTAGCGTGCTACCAACCGAACCCGACGGCGTAGCTCTGGCTGGCCAGCACCTTCTGGCCGAGCTCGTTCGGGTGGAAGAAGTCCCAGGTGGCCATGTGGCTGAGGGTGAACGGGTAGTTGAAGAGCGTGTTGTTGTCGAACTTGCAGTAGGACCCGTAGGCGGCGCAGGCCTGGGCCAGCTGGGTGTTGTAGTCGATGACCCGTTGCCGGACCCGGGCGCGCCGGTCGATGTCGGCCTGGGCGAACGACGTCGGGTTGGCCAGCATGGACTGGCAGATGCCGAACCAGTACCACGCCTCCCGCGCCGACGCGTTGTTGTAGCCGATGAACCAGAGGCGGTGGATGTCCGGCACGCTGATCACGAAGACCCGGGCGTTCGGCAGCCCGGCCTTGATCCGGTTCAGGCCGGCGTCGATGTTGGCCCGGTAGGTGCTGACCGGGGTCATCCCCGCCTCAGTGCTGGTGCAGGCGTCGTTGGCGCCGATCAGCATGGTCACATACTGCACGCCCTGGGAGACCGCGGTACTGGCCTGGCCGTACATCGCGCTGGACTTGGCACCGGTCTTCGCGTCGTTGTAGTTACGGCCGTTGATGTTGGGGTTGATGGCCCGGATCCGCAGGTAGTGGCTGTAGACGTAGGAGTTGTCCCCGGTGCTGAACGACCGGGAGGGGCAGTCCGAGTACCAGCCGCAGGCGTTGAAGCCCCGGGTGATCGAGTCGCCCAGGCTCGCCATCGAGCTGGGTGGCGGGCCGGCGTCAGCGACCGCCGGCGACGACGAGAGGACGACGACCGCGAGGGCGGCCGACAGCACTGTCAGGACGCGACGACGAACGAGCATGTGGGCTCCAGGGTGTGTGCCGCCAGGACACGATCAATCGTATAGATCGTAGTCACTGTAATCAATCATTCACCCTGCGTTTTTTCTGATCAACGTAATGTTGTATATCAATCAAGTACCCATTGTTGCTCGCGGGTTTCAAGAAGAATGTGGCCTATGTCCGCACCCTGGGCCGTGGCGCCCTGGCCGAGCCCGTGCAGTGGCCGACGCCAGCTGCACATACTGCCGCGACCGTTCGCCATTCCCGCGCATGGCTCGTATCCTTCGGGCCGCGCTGGCCTGTCCGGTCAGTCCACGAGTGCCGAGTGTGACCTCAGCCAGGCGTCCAGCTTGTCCTGCCGCAGCGCGGCGAAGTAGGTGGCCTGGACGGCGTCCAGGCTCTCACCGACGTAGCCGCTACCGCTGTAGACGCTCCGGCCGGGCAGGCTCACCGAGGTCATGGCGGCGGGACGCAGGTTGCGCAGGGCATAGGCGAAGTCCACCGCCGTGCGCCCGCGACCGTCGAAGATGAACGTGCTGCCCAGCGCGCGCAGCACCCCCTGCGCAGTCGCCGGGTTGGCCATGACGTCACGCTGCGTGACCCGGGCGACGATCGCCTTGATCAGCTGGCGCTGGTGACGGGCCCGCGCGTAGTCGATGCCGGGGATGTAGCGCTGGCGCACGTAGTCCAAGGCCTGCCAGCCACGGAGATGCCGCGTGCCCACCTCGTAGGTCGCGCGAGGCCCGGAGTACCCGTGCTCGCAGGAGGAGCACGGGTACCGACCGGCGCCAGAGGGTTGCAGGTGGATCGACTGCACTCGCTGGTCGATGTAGAGGTCCACGCCGCCGAGGGCGTCCACCAGCTTGCGCAGCCCGTTGAAGGTCAGCAGCGCGCCGACGTCGAACCGGCTGATCCCGGTGTAGTTGCTGACCGTCCTGGCCACCAGCTGGAAGCCCTGCGCCGTGTTGGGCCGCGAGCTTCCCGGTACGAATGAGCCCTCGCTCATCGCATGCGTGAGCTTCGTGCGCCGGCCCCCGAAGCGGGCCGGAGCGAACGGAGGGATGTTGACGATCATGTCGCGCGGCAGCGAGGTCATCTGGGCCCGGGAAAGGTCGGCGCTGATGTGCAGGATCATCACGGTGTCCGCATGCGGTTTCCAGGTGGGGATCCACTCGCGCGTGTCGACACCGACGATCAGGATGTTCAACGGCCCGCGGATGCCGGCGCCGGGCAGTGGTGACGGGCTCGGCGACGGGGTGGGTGACGGCGCACCGGTTGGGGACTGTGACAGCGTCCCCGACGGCGTTGCGCTCGGGCCGAACAGGTCTGCCTGCGGGACCGCCCGGTCGACCCAGCGCTCCACCGCGTACACGCCGCCGGCGACACCCACGGCGACCACGGCCACCACCGCCACCGTTATCGCCACCCGGCGACGGAGCCTCGTCATCATGACCACCCTCCCGCAGCTCGCAGCCGCAAACTCTAACGGACCGGGCTCAGCCCACAGGCCCCTGAATCGCCGCCGGCCTGATGGTCTTGACAGCCTGAGCAAGATGTGTGCGTGACGTCAGCCAACACGTACCTCGACCAGGTGGTAGCGCAGCAGGCACAGCTGGAGGACCAGATGCGCGCCGCAGGCCCGTCAGCGAAGCGGGCGCGGGCGCTCGCGGGCGCGCCGGGCCGGGCTGACCTGGCCGGTGCAGGGCGGGGCCAGGCCGTCCCGCCGCCCGCGCCAGGTTCGGCGGCGCCGCTACCGGCCGCGGTGGAGGTGCGCATCACCGGCTTCTGGCGGTGGAAGACCGTGCTGGTTCCGCCGAACGCGTTCGTGGTGCACACCCGGCGCGGCCGGACCACGCCACTGCACCTCGGGCTCGGCGTGTCCTTCCGGTACGACCCGACCAAGGACTCGTTCCTCGTCGTGCCGGGCGCGATGCAGACCATCCTCATCAACGCCTTCTGTATCTGCCGGGAGCTGCAGGGCGTGCTCGTCCAGGCGTACGTGCAGTGGATCATCCAGGACTTCGCCACGGCGTACAAGAAGCTTGACTTCAGCGACGGTGAGGACCCGATGCGCCTGGTGAACCTTCAGCTGAAGGAGCAGGCCGAGGCGGCCATCAAGGACAAGGTCGCCACGATGGGCGTACACGAGGTGCTCAGTGACAAGCAGCCGATCATCGAGGAGCTGACCGCCCGGCTGCGCAGCGTCGCCGAGGGCGAGGGAGACAGCGACCAGGGCCTGGGGCTGCGGATCGTCACCGTACAGATCAAGGAGGCCGTGGTCAGCTCGGCGCGGCTGTGGGAGAACCTGCAGAAGCCGTTCCGGGCCGAGCAGGGCCAGCTCGCCCGGCTGGCCGAGCTGACCGCCGAGGTGGCGGTCGCCGAGCGGGAGATGGCCGCCGAGAAGCAGCGCCAGACCCGGCAGATGCAGGACGAGGGTGAGCTGAGCGAGCTGCGCGCCCGCAACGAGCGCCAGCTCGCCGAGCTGCGCAGCGAGACCACGATGCACGCGCTGCGCCTGGAGCGGGAGCGGCATGCCGAGGAGTCCGAGATCGGCCGGCTGAGGATCGAGCAGGAGTACGCGCGCAAGCAGCTCGCGCTCGATGCCGAGCTCGCGATGACCCGGGCCCGGGCCGAGGCCGACCATGGCAGCGCCCTGCTCGACCTGGAACGCCACAGGATCCGCTCCGGGATCGACAACGACCAGACCCCGGCGAGCATCCAGGCCCAGCTGGTCGCCGCGCTGCCCGAGATCGTGGCGCAGCTGCCGAAGCCGGACGAGCTGCGTACCGTGACGATCGGCGGCACCGACGCGACCACGCTGGCCGGCGCCGTGGCCCAGCTCGGTGCCGTGGTGGGCGCCCTGCGTACCGCGCTCGGCTCAGCTCGGCCGGCGGGCTGACAGCAGTACGTCGAGCCTGGTCCTTCGCGGAACAACCTGGCCCGGAAACTCGTTGCACCGGCTACGGCGAGCGCATACCGTCGATACAGACACGGCACCACACAGGCTAAGGAGTCACCGTGCAGATGTGGCAGACCACCAGACCGCAGGCGACAGGGTCGCTTCGCGGCGGGTTGGTCATGCCCAACCCAGGGCAACCCATTAGCGGCCTGTACGCCAGCAGCCAGCACTGCCGGGGACGGTGGCGCCACTGAGCGCAGATAGCGCTGACGCCGCCCCCGGAAGAGCCGGACAGGGCGGCGTCTTTCTTTGTCACGCAAGCACATACGGGCGTAGCTCAACTGGAAGAGCAGCGGTCTCCAAAGCCGCCGGTTGTGGGTTCGAGCCCTACCGCCCGTGCAACACCCCGGCCGCGGCCGGCGGTGCAGGTCGTTGAGAACTCCACAGTGGATGGCATGAGCCGCTTGTGCTGGTTCGAGTCCAGCTTCCCCGGCCCAGGGCCTGCTACCCCCAACTGGCACAAGGCAGGCGCCGGGCTCAACCCGGTGTGATGGCGGTTCGTCCGGTGAAGCCCACGGGGGTCCGGGTCTCCCGCTGGCTCTTCTGGGCTGGGTGCTGGTGCACAGCGCTGCCTTGCAAGCAGCGCCAGCGCGGGTTCGACTCCCCGGCAGTCCACGTGCTCGTGATGGAACTGGTAGACATGCCGGGCTCAGAACCCGGTGCCAGCGATGGCGTGGGGGTTCGACTCCCTCCGAGCACACCATGAGACGCGACAGACATCTTGGAGGGTTGGCCGAGTCTGGTTGATGGCACCGCGTTGCTAGCGCGGAGCGGGTAGCACCGCCGGGGGTTCGAATCCCTCACCCTTCGCCTCTCCCCGTCGTGGCCCAGGTGGTAAGGGCGCTGCTCTGATAAGGCAGAGGTAGCAGGTTCGACTCCTGTCGACGGGACCACGCCCTGGTGGCGCAGCGGATAGCGCACCTGACTACGAATCAGGGGGTCGCAGGTTCGATTCCTGCTCAGGGCACGTATCGATGGTTCCCCGTTCGAGTCGGGGGCGGGAGACAGCACCTTGCCGTCGGCGCCCGACTGGACGGGCTCCGCCCTTCTAAGGCGGACTGTGGGGGTTCGAGTCCTCCCGGCGGCACTGCGGGCTGGGGAAGCTCGGCTGTACGCATGGTGGCTGTAGCTCAACGGCAGAGCGCCCGGCTGTGGACCGGGAGGCAGTCGGGTCGGCACCGACCAGTCACCCCAAGCGCGTCGTGAGCGTTGGCTCGCTCAGCGGTCTGTAAAACCGTCGCCTCTGGCATGCCTGGTTCGAGTCCAGGGACGCGCACCCCGCCCTCGTAGCTCAGCGGAGAGAGCGCTGGAATCCGAGTCCAGAGGCCGGCGGTTCGAGTCCGCCCGGGGGTACGCATATAGCAAGGTGACCGCTGGCCATCCACTGTGGAGAACACGCAGGCGGACGTTGGCTGTCCAGCCGCCGCTCATAACGGCGGCCGGCCCGGGTCGGCACCGGGGCCTGCGACAACGGAGCGACGGCAGCCGACGGAGAGGACCCGCATGACCGCGTACACCCTGCTGCCCGGCACCCGGGCGCCGGTGAAGGTGTGGACCGATCCCTGGGGTGTCGAGGCCGAGGCGCAGCGGCAGCTGCGTAACATCGGCAACCTCTCCTGGGTCGAGGGCGTCGCCGTCATGCCGGATGTCCACTATGGAAAGGGCGCGACCGTCGGGTCGGTCATCGCGATGCGGCAGGCCCTGGCGCCGGCCGCCGTCGGTGTCGACATCGGCTGCGGGATGTCCGCCGTGCGCACCTCGCTCACCGAGGCGGACCTGCCTGACGACCTCGGCAGGCTACGACGGGCCATCGAGGACGCGATCCCGGTGGGCTTCAACGGCCATGACGAGCCGGTCGACCCGCGGCGGGTACGCGGTCTCGACAGTCGCGGCTGGGACGCCTTCTGGACGGGCTTCGGCGACCTGACCGCGGATGTGTCGAGCCTGGAAGGCCGGGCGCAGCGGCAGCTCGGCACGCTCGGCGGCGGGAACCACTTCATCGAGGTCTGCCTCGAGCAGGGCGGCGACGACGCCGGTCGGGTGTGGCTGATGCTGCACTCCGGCTCCCGCAACATCGGCAAGGAGCTGGCCGAGCGGCACATCGCCGTCGCCCGGGGCCTGCCGCACAACGCCGACCTGCCCGACCGGGACCTGGCCGTGTTCCTCGCCGGCACGCCGCAGATGGACGCGTACCGCCATGACCTGTGGTGGGCTCAGGAGTACGCCCGGCGGAACCGGGCGGTGATGATGGCGCTGCTGTGTGGTGTGGTCCGTGCCATGCTGCCGCAGGTGAGCTTCGACCCGCCGGTCTCCTGCCACCACAACTACGTCGCGGAGGAGGCGTACGGCGGGGTCGACCTGCTCGTCACCCGCAAGGGCGCGATCCGGGCCGGCGCCGGCGAGCTCGGCATCATCCCGGGGTCGATGGGCACCGGGTCGTACATCGTGCGCGGGCTTGGCAACGCGGACGCGTACTGCTCGGCCAGCCACGGTGCCGGGCGGCGGATGTCGCGAGCCGCGGCGAAGCGCAGGTTCACCGTGGACGACCTGGCCGAGCAGACGGCGGGGGTGGAGTGCCGCAAGGACGCCGGGGTCGTCGACGAGATCCCGGCCGCGTACAAGGACCTCAGCGAGGTGATGGCCCAGCAGGCAGACCTGGTCGAGGTCGTCGCCCAGCTGCGGCAGGTGGTGTGCGTCAAGGGGTAGCGACCCGGACGCAAAGGAGAAGACCTGATAGAACGTACGGTGCACGCCCTGGCGTGTGACCCTTGACCCGCAGGAGCTATACGACCGTGACCACGCTCAGTCAGATCATTGCCGTGACCAAGGGTGTCAAGGCGCAGACGCTTCGCGACTTCACCGAGGCGCACCGCGTCACGCAGAAGGCGCCGCTGCTCTCCGGGATCTCGCGTAAGTACCGGCCCAGGGACGAGGAGGGTGAGCAGCTGCCCGCCGAGTCGACCCGGGTGCAGGTCAACGTGAACGACGTGCTCGATGACGTGTCCAAGACCCTGACCCGCCTGTTCGACCTGGTCCTCACCCAGGACGTGGCCAACTGCGGGGCAAGGGCCGATGTGGTGGTGGACGGGGCACCGCTGCTGCGCGATGTGCCGGTGACCTACCTGCTCTTCCTGGAGAAGCAGCTCAACGACCTGCACACGTTCGTCGACAAGCTGCCGGTGCTCGACCCGGCCGAGACGTGGACGTTCTCCCCCGAGATCGGCTGCTACGCATCGAACCCGGTGGAGACGGTACGCAGCAAGAAGGTGCCGCGTAACCATGTGAAGGCCGAGGCGACGGAGAAGCATCCGGCACAGGTCGAGGTGTACACGGAGGATGTGCCGGTGGGCAACTGGACCACGGTGCGGCACTCCGGGGCGCTGCCGGCAACCCGGGTCAAGGAGCTGCGCGAGCGGGTCATGAAGCTGCAGCACGCGGTGAAGTTCGCCCGGGAGCAGGCGAACGCCTCCGTAGTCGTCGACCAGAAGGCAGGTGAGGCGGTGTTCGGCTACCTTTTCGGGTAGCCCCACAGGTTCCCCCGTGGAGCGCGGGGGTGCGCGTAAGCGCGGAAGCTGAGACTCCAGACGCAGGCTGAACAGGGAACGGTTCCAGTGGAGGTTCGATCCCTCCCCGGCGCACGCCACGCGCCGGTAGCCCAACTGGCAGAGGCGGCCGGTCTCGTGAACGAAGCTCAGACTCTCGCTCCAGACTCAGCATCTCCACCGAACGCCAGATCAACCGATCACGGATCTTGCCGATCGGGGTGCGGGTTCGAATCCCGCCCGGGCCTCCAACCGCGGCCCGGTTGCTCAACGGCAGAGCACGATGGCTTCAAGCTGAGCCGTGGTCTTAAACGTCGCTGGCGTGCGCAAATGGGTGGATCAACGGGGGCCCCGGGCTTGGGTAGGCCCGGGGCTCCGCCATCGTCCGGGGTCAGCCTGCTTGTGGGGTGAAGCGGCGTACCGACGACCATGCGCCGGCCGTACCCGCCGAGTTGATGGCGCGCACCCGCCACCAGTGCCGCCTGGAGGCCAGGATCGGGGCGGTGAACTGCGACGCTGTCACCATCTGGTCGACGACGAGCGGGCTCGAGAAGGTGCTCGAGTCGTCGATCTGGATGCGGTACGACACCGCCGCCGTCACGTCCGTCCAGTCGAATGCGACCGGCTGTCGTGGCGTTGCGTCCTGGGCCGGGCTGAGCAGCGTCGGTGCCGACGGGGTCGGTGGTGGCGCGGCGCCGGTCGTGTTCAGCAGCACCGCCATCCCGGTGCTGGCGCCGCCCCAGGCCAGCGCGATATCGGGCTTGCCGTCGCTGTTGAGCATCGCCGAGAGGACCGCGACACCGCCGATGCTGGACTGGGACGGGGGCACCTGCTGGTTCACCGGCGCCTGGAACGTGCCGTTCCCGTTGCCGTTGCGGATCTGTAGCAGGCCCGAGTTGCCGTTGGCGAGGGCGAGCGCGAGATCCTGGAAGCCGTCGAGGTTGTAGTCCGCGACCGCGATGAACTGTGGAACGTGCAGACCAGGATCGGTGAGGATGAACGGCTGCCCGAACGCTCCGGTTGCGCTGCCGAGGAGGACCGCGGTCCTGCTGCCGTTCAGCGCGATCGCCACCACCAGGTCCTGGATGGCGTCGCCGTTGAGGTCGGCGATGTCCACGTCAGTCGCGTCGACCCCCAGCGTGTCAGCGGTGAGGACGCGGGTCGGCTGCTGGACGAAGGTGCCGTCGCCGGCGCCGTGCAGCAGGTAGAGCCGTGCGCTGTCACCCGCAACCGCCAGGTCCTTAAGGCCGTCCCGGTTGAAGTCGCCCACCGCGATCTCGGAGATCCCCGTCCCGACCTCGACCTCTCGCGCCGGCTGGAACGTCCCGTCGCCGTTTCCGGACATCACGGAGATCGTCCGCCCGACGACGCAGGGGGCGGTGAAGCAGCCGATCTGGTGACCGACCAGGACATCGAGGCGGGCGTCGCCGTTGATGTCTGTGGCGACGACCGTGGGCGAGTCAAGGTGTGTCGTGTTGGGGAGGTTCACCGGTGCCTGGAAGGTGCCGTTCCCGTTCCCCTTGAGCAGGGACAGGCTTACGTTTGGCGAGTTGATGGTTACTACCAGGTCCAGCCTGCCGTCGCGGTCGAGGTCGCCGGCGGCGAGGTCCTGGGCGTAGTCGGCGACCGGGTACTCGGCCCTCGCGCCGAACGTACCGTCGCCGGTGGCCAGCAGCACCGCCGCAGTCCTGGGTCCCAGGCCCGCGAGGTCCATCCGGCCGTCGCCGTTGAAGTCCCCGACGACGTTGCTGTTGGCGAGGGACGGATAGTTGGTCCGGGCGAACGTAGGTGACGTCGTTGCCGCGTCCGCGCGGCCCACGCCGACGAACAGACCGCTGACAACTACTACGACAAGCAGAAGCGCCAGACGGACATCCCAGGTCCGCCTCGGGATGTGTGCAGAGAAGCTTTGAGGCATGTAGAGACCTACGCCAACCGGTCGACGAAGGTTCACCAGACTCTCGCGGGCTGCCACGACACACCCGGCGCCGGCCACACCCGCGGACCGGGCCGGCTGGCTGAGACGCCCGGGACTGCCACACGCAGCGCGGTGGGACCGGCATCCTCTGGCCTGAGGCTACTTCTCGACATGCATGCGTACTCCGACCTTGCCGGCGATAGCCTCGATCGACAACTGCCTGCCCCGGCTGAGTGACAACGTCGCCTGCCAACGGGGCAGCTGGTTGCGCATCCTTCCCGCTCGGAGGAGGGAGGTCGCGCTTTTCGCAAGCCACGATCTTTGCATCTGTACGCCCGCCGATGGTGAAAGCCCGACCCGTAAGGAGGTCATCTGTGTCTATGACTCCCCGGTCGCTCGCGGTCGCCGTGCCGCGCCGACGGCTAGCCGCGGTAGCTGCTACGAGCTGCCTGGTGCTGCTGTCGACAACGTCGGTCGCGGTCGCCGATCCGGTCGCCCCAGCCGGCTCGAGCGCCGCTTCGGCCCGGCTGACCGGACCCGACGTGTCTCTGCCGGCCGCCGGCAGCCCGACGCGTCATCCGCTGGCAGTACCCGGCTCCACTGCCGAGCGCAGGGCTGCTATGCAGCGGCTGGGCCCCGAGGAGCGGAAGCGGCTGGCGGCCGCCGTCGCCAAGGCCCCCCGCCCGCCGGGCGCGCCGACAATGCCGCAAAAGCCGACCGACCCGTGGCGGTCGTGGTCCGATGTTGTCGCGGGTAGGACCAACGGGGCCAGTGCCCGGTCCGGCCCGGCTGCGCGGTTCACCGAGCGCGCGCCCGTGGCGGTCCACGGGGATGTCGGGGTGAACGCGGATGGGGACGCCGACGGCCTGGACGACGGGTTTGAGGACGGCGTCGCTGACGCGTTCACACCGGTCTACCACGTCTCCAACGGCGAGTACCCGTGGACCGGCTTCGCACGCTTCGCCGACGCTCCCAACCAGGTCACCGTCTCGGTGCGCAGCAACCCGCCGGTCCCACCGATCAGCGACTTCCGGGTCCAGCCACTCGGGTTCGGCT
>DASRII010000536.1:0-12055 GCA_035650075.1 Micromonosporaceae bacterium
CGCACCTACAGTGGACGCATGACATCGGCTCGCCCCTTGCGGGACGTCTTCAGCGAACTGGCCACCGCCGGCTCCGGCGGCGACGCCGGTGAGGTGCTCGACGCGCACGGGCATGCCGACCTGCCCGACGGCCTGGTGGCCGAGGCGGTGGTCAGCTACGCCGACACCGCCCCGGTCGAGGTGGCCGAGCACCTGGCTCCGTTCGTGATGGCGCACAGCGCGGTCTACCCCGAGGCGGTCAGCGGCCCGGCCGACCCGGCCGGCTGGCTGGACGCGGTGTCCACCGCGCCGGAGCCGCTGGTCGACGACAGTGAAGCCGACCTCGCCGCGCCCGACCCGGACGCCGCTGACCCCGCCGACGCGACCGACGACCGGACGGATCTCGGTCTCGACTTCGGTCTCGGTGACCGCGACCCAGCCGAGTTCGACATCGACTCGACCGGCGAGATCGCGACCGCGCTCGACACCGCTCCGGCGACCGTCGACACCGGCGCTGACCTGCCGGTCGAGCACCCGGTCGCGGCTGGGCTCACCCCGGCGCAGGCCGACCCGACCGACCTTGCCGACACCGGTGAAACCGGTAGCGACGGCGACGCCGACGACAACGGGCTGGACGGCTGACCGGCTCATTTCCGCACGCCCCCACCGGACACGGTCCGCTCGAGCGCTAGCGCGCCCGGCGCTTCTAGACTGCGGCGGCTCGAGCTCATTGGGCCCGCCCCAGCTCGGCGAGCATGCCCTCGCACGACCGCACCGCCACCCGGGCGGCCATTGCCAGCTCGTGCACGGTCATCGGGCTCTCCGCCCGGCGCTGCCACCGGCCCAACGCGTCGCCCGCGGCAGCGGTGAGCTGTGCCGGGCCGGCGTCCTCGGGCAGGTCCAGCCGGATGTGGGCGGACGCGCCCGCGCCGCCGATGACCCGTTCCAGCTCGGCCACCACGTCGGGCTTGCCGGTGACCCAGCCGGCCCGCAGCGAGGACAGCACGCGCAATTCGTTGAACGGGTGGGCGGAGGCGATCAGCTCCTCGACCTGGGCGGCCACCGCTTCGCTGCCCGGGCGGGGCTGGGTACGGGTCAACGTGTCCAAGGCCAGCAGCGCCGACCGGCTCTTCAGCACGTCGCGCCGCTCGAAGAACAGCGATCCGAGCACGTCCTGCAGCTCCCGCAGGCCACTGCGCTCGGCCAACTCCCGGGACAGCTCGGTAGCCGTCGACGCCACGCCGCGGCGCAACAGCGTGGCGCCCAGCCGGATGCCGAACAGCCCGAAGCGGCCCAGCAGCGCCTCCCGCTCCATCGAGGTCAGGCCGAGTTCGGGGAACTTCTCGAGGAACCGGTCGGCCGACAGCAGCAGTTCCTCGGACTCCCGCGGCTGCAGCGCGGCGATCTTGCGCAGGTGCCCGACCTCGGTCTCGGTCAGGGTCACCGCCGTCTCGGCGAGCAGGCCGGCGACCGGTACGACGGTCTGCACCACCCGCCGCACGTTGATGTCGGAGGCGAGCCGGGTCGCGATGCGGCGGGCGGAGGCCATCGAGTCCACCCGGCCGACCCCGATCTCGTCGGCCCGGGACAGTACGCCGATCGCGTTGACCGGGTTGGGCCGCGACACCTCGGTGTCCTGGAATGCGCGCAGGAACTCGAGGTCGTTGGCGTGCAGGTGGCGCATCAGGTAGAGCACGGCGTCGGCCGGCGTCTCCTCGTCGTCCGGGGCGAGCAGCTCCCAGGCGCGCCGCGATACCTGCTCGGATAGCGATCCGATGCCGGGCGTGTCGATGAGCGTGGCGGTCCGCAGCTCCTGCGACGGCCACGTCACGACGAGCTGGTCGATGTCCTCGGGACGCTGGCCGGCGAGGTCGATGTCGATCGCGGCCCCGTCCCGCGAGAACCGCAGCTGCCGCGCCGCGCCCCGCCGGGGATGGGCGATTACCTGGTACGTGTGCCCGTCCTGGTACCACGTGACGATCCGGGTGCACTCGCCGGCATCCGTCGGCGCGAGCCGGTCACCGACCAGCGCGTTGAGCAACGTCGACTTGCCCGCCTTGATGCGCCCGGCGATCGCCACCCGCAGCGGCTCGTCGAGCCGGTCGCGCACCGCGATGAGCCGCGCCTCGTGCCCGGTACCGCGGTACACCTCGATCGCCTTTTGCAGCACGATCCGGGTGCGGTCCAACAAGCTCATGCTGGCACCGCCAACGCCCGCTGCTTCAAGGCCCGGAGCCGGTCCAGCTCCGCGCCGAGGTCCCGCAGCCGCTGGTCGCGTTCGGCCTGGGTACGTTTTGCCGCATCGGTCGCCGCCTGCAGCGCCTGCGCGTTCGACCGGTTCAGCTCCTCGGCCAGCCCGCTGTAGTGGTCGCGCAGCTGCCGCTGGATCCGCCGCAGGGTGTCCCGTGAGTCCTTGCCCATCACGAAGTTGACCTCGTCGCAGTACCGTCGCATGGCGTTCTTGGCCTGGCTGCGACGCTGCGTCTGCTGGCGTTTCTTCTCCTCGCGCAGTCCCTTGTGGCCCATGACGAGCCCGATGCCGATGCCGATCGGGCCGAGCATGACGCCCATGAGACTGCCGAGCATCGTGAACATGAGGGCGCCGCCGTACGCGCTCTTCAGCGCCACCATGGCCTGCTTGCCCGCCTTCATCTTCTCCAGCTCGATCTTGTGCTCGACGCGGGTGCGGGTCACCAGCGGCGCCGGGTTGAACACGGCGAGCTGGTCGAACACCTCACCGGACGCCTCCCGGAAGTGCTCCGACACCCGCTCGCTCAGCTCGGCCGCCTGCTGCCGCAGCTGGGCATAGTTGGCCAGCAGCTCGTACCCGATCCGCGATTGCAGCCAGGATTCCATCTGCGGCCAGGTGTCCGCCGGATCGACGCGCTCGATCGCGTCGTCGGCCTCGGCGATGACCTTCCGGATCCGGTCGCGCAGGTCGTGGTCGACGTCGGAGTTCAGGTCCGCGATGCCGTCGTTGAGCGTCTGGTTCCACCGGGCCGCCGCGGTCTTCAGCCCTTCGACGCGGGCCTTGGCGGCGGTCAGCTCGTCGATCACACGCCGGGCCGCCGCGGGGTCGGCGAGCGCCGCCTTCTCGGCCTCGAACTGCGAGGCGATGTGGTCGCACACGGCCGCGACCTCGGACGCGGCGTCCGCCGCCAGCCGGGCTGCCGCGCCACCACCGACGCGTTCGGTCACGAACTTCACCAGGTCGCCGAACCCCGACTCGGTGTTCATCGCGGCGTCGCCGCCCTTGACCGCGCGGGCCCGCAGCGGCGAAGACACCGCGATCAGGGGTACGTTGAGCCCTGCGGCCCGCAGGTGCCGTTCGTTCAGCTCCTTGATCTTCCGCCACGCGGGATAGAAGTCGAACTTCGTCAGCACGCAGACCGCGGCCCCGCACAGCTGGTACGCCTGGCGCAGGAAGTCCAACTCGCTGCGGGTCAGTTCCTGCGACGCGTCGGTGACGAACAGCACCGCGTCGGCCATCGAGATCGCGGCGAGGCTGGCGGCCGCGTGCGCCGAGCCGAGCCCGCCCACCCCGGGCGTGTCGACCACGATCAGGCCATTGGCCAGCAACTGGCGGGGGATCCGGATCTCCACGCCGGCGATCCGCTGGCGCCCGTTCTCCACGATGTACTGCCGCACGTCCTCCAGCGCCACCGGCTCGCGCCGGACCGGATCGCCGTCGAACAACAGGTCCGCGCGCGGTTCGGCGCCGTGCCGCACATATGTGGGTACCGCGGTAGCCACGTCGTCGTCGACGGGGCACACGGTCGCCCCGAGCAGCGCGTTGACCAGCGAGCTCTTGCCTTGCTTGAACTCGCCGGCCACTACGAGGTGGATGCCGGGGTCGGCGAGTCCGCGCTTCGTGACGGTCAGGCGCCGGGCGAGATCCGGCCGGTCGTACGCCTCGCAAGCCCGCAGGCCGAGGTCGACCAGCGCGTTCGCGTCGTCCATGACCGCCCCTCCATCGGGTCATGGCGGGGCGGGTTCGACCCGCCCCGCATATCGAACAGTGTGTCTCGTCAGGCGTCGGCCGTCTCGGTCTCGGCGGTCGTCTGGTCGCCGGGGCCTTCCTCGGCGCTCGAGTGATCCAGCGCCGTGACGCTGTGTACCGAGAAGTCTTGGTGCGTCGAGTGGTCGTCGTGGACCGAGAGGTCCTGGTGCGTCGAGTGGTCGTCGTTGACGGTGGTCGTAACCGTGGTGTCGTTGTCGTTGACGGTCGTGTCGTTGTCCTCGTAGTGGCCGCTGGCGTCGCCGCTGCCGGACAGCGCCCCGCCGGGGCCCACCACGTTGCCGATCTGGTTGGTCGCGTCGCCACCCAGCGAGGTGACCGCGCCCGGCGAGCCGGAGACGTCCACGACACTGCCGCCGCCGAAGTTGAACACCGCGTCCTGCGCGTTGCCGGCGACCTGGGCGGCCTGGTTGCCGTCGCCCACGATCGCGTTGCTGACCGGGCCGTCGGCCTGCACGCCGGTGAAGGTACCGGTGTTGACCGGGCCGTCGATCGTCGCGCCGGGGCCGGCCACGACCGCACCGTCGCCGGTGTTCGCGGCACCGAGGTTGTCGCCGCCGATCGCCTGCGAACCCTCGCCGCTGGCTACCGCCGCGTTGCCGTCACCCTGCTCGGACACGGCGGTGCCGCCGTCGCCCGCCATCACGTTCACCGGGTCGTTGTCCTGCGTGATGCTGCCGAACACGTCACCGGCGACGTTGATGTCGCTGCTCTGGTCGATGATGGTCTGCTGGATGTACTCGTCGTTGTCGTACACGACCTGCGTCGCGTAGGTGATGTGGGTCGCCACGTCGGCCGGGCCGGAGTGCGGGGGCGGGCCCGACTCGCCGCGGGTGTAGCTCTGCAGCGCGCTGCGGGTGTCGGCGGGCAGGCCAGCGTTGTCACACGCCTCGTAGATCGCCTGGCGGACCTGCTCGTCGGTGTACGGGTAGTCGCTGATGCCCTGCGCGATGAGGTCGCCGGAACCATCCGCGATGAATTGGTGGGCGCTGCCCTGGTTCGAGAAGATCTGGGTGATGTACTGAACCAACTCGTGGTATGCGTCGACTGGCATTTTGGGTGCCTCCTGGGTCGAGTCCGGCCGGGCCGGCCGGGTGGGGTGAACACAGCTTGCAAGTGGAGGCCGGTTCCGGGCATCGGGGTGTCCCCCGTACCCGGAAGGTGGTCTTAGGGGATCTGGATAACACACCACCCCGCATATGCGGAGCAGGCCAACTGTCGGGAAAGTGGCAGAGATCAGCCAAGAAGTTCGCGTAGTGCCGCGACGAACTCGGCCCGGGTGGTCGCGCCGACCTTCGTCCGGATCCGGGCGACGTGATGCTCCACCGTCTTCGGGGAGATGTAGAGCTGTGCGCCGATCTCGCGGTACGTGCGGCCGGCCAGCACGAGGCGGGCCACCTCGACCTCCCGCTCGGACAGCCCCGCCGGGGTGTCCACTGTGGCCGGTTCGGCCGCCGCTGAGATGCCGAGAGACGTGTCGCGCGCTCGTTCGAGCAGCCGGCGGGCGGCTACCGGATCGGTCGTCCGGATCGCCGCCTGGCCGGCCAGCCGCGACGCCTCCCACGGCAGCTGAGCCGCTGCCAGGTCTTCGGTCGCCGCGGTGATCGCGTCCGGGTCGACGGTACCGGCAAGTGCCTCCGCCCACCGCGCGGCGGCCGCACACTGGGCCTGCTGGCGGTGACCGGCCGGCGCCGCGTCGCCCAGTTCGCCCGCGACGGCCACCGCCGCGTCGACGTCGTCGCGCGCGATCGCGACCTGTAGCCGGATCCAGCCGACCGTCACCGTCCAGGCGACCGGTCGGCCGAGCCGGGACACGATCCCGTCGAGCGCGTCGAGTACCGCCACGGCACGCTGGTACTGGCGCAGCCGCGCCGCCGCGACCACCAGCTCCTCGACCGCCTCGGCGACGAACAGGTCCACGACGCCCCGGGCGAGTACCGGTTCGACGCCGGCCCAGGTGTCCCGCAGCCGGGCGATGTCCCCGGACCGCCGGGCGATCCCGGCCGACACCGCAGCCAACAGCAACCGGTCCCGACCCGTCGACCGGTCCCTGTCCTGGCTCAGTTCCGCCAGCGCCGAGTCGTACCGTCCGATTCTCATCCGCGCCCAGGCCAGCAGCAGCCGGTGGCGGTCGGCGGCGACCGGCCCACCGACCTCGGCGGCCAGCGCCCGGTCGAGCAGGTGCTCGGCGGACGCCGCGTCGCCGGCGGTCACCGCGACCAGCGCGCCGACCGCGTGCGGTGTGTCGGGCAGCACCACCGCCAGCGGCGTCCGCTCGGCGGCCTCGGCGGCCTCGATGAGCAGTGGTAGCGCTACCGCGGGGTCGGGTATCTCGAGCGCCGCCTCGGCGAACCGCCGCAGCCCGAGCGGAGCCTCCTGGCGGGCCGCGTCACGGGCCTGCTCCGGCCGGCCCGTGGCCATCAGGGCCGGTACGGCGAGGACCGGTCCCGGCGAGCCGACAGCCAGCAACGCATCGGCCGCCCGACCCGCACGCCCGTCGTGTGCCTCGACCGCGCCCTCGACCAACCGCAGTCGCGGGTCGTCGCCGGTGTTGTCCACAGTGGATGGAAGGCCGAGCAGAGCCGCCGCCTCGGCCCGGCCCGGCGCCCAGTCGGCGCCGGCCTCTAGCGCGTCGTCGAACCAGCTGACCGCGACTGCCGGCGCGGTGAACCGCAGCCGTTCGCCGGCCGCGAGGTACACCTGTGCCGCGGCTGGCGTGAACGCCCGCGCCGCACGCAGCTGGGTGGCCGCGGCAACGGGATCGCCCCGACCGGCCACCAGCGCCGCGGCGACCGCGTCATGGATCCGGCGCCGTTCGGCCGGTGCCAGCTCGACGAGGACGACCTCGGCCACCGCCGGGATCATCCGCTCACCGTCCGGCACGAGCAGGCCTTCGTCGCGCAGCACGCGCATCGCGTCCGCCAACTCGGGAGCGCCGATCCCGGCCGCGTGGGCGAGGACGTCGTCGCCGAGGTCGAGGCGCAGGGCCAGGATGCGAGCCAGCGTCGAGACCGCCCGGTCGAGCGTCGCGAGGCGGCGCTGCACGCGGGCGGCCAGAGCCGGAGCCGGAGCACCGGTCTGCGCGAGGGCGGCCGCTACGACCGGCATCCCGGCCGATGACGAGAGGATCGTGTCCACTGTGGCCGGATCGGCGGGCCGACCGGTGATCCGGGCTATCAGCTTGTTCGTCGCCGCTTCGTCGAGTGGGGCGAGCAGCTCGACCGAGCCGTTGGTGGCTACTGCCTCGTCGAGGTCGGCCAGCGTAGGCGCGGCGATCGTCGGCCGGCGGGCGATCGCCATCGCCGTGCCCCGGCGTACCGCCGCGGCGAGGGCGGCCAGCACGTCGCTCGGCAACCGGTGCGCGTCGTCTACGAGGACGAGCGCACCGTCCGCCCGCGCCCGATCCAAGGCAGCCGTCAGGTCCGATGTGGACTCGACGGGCGCGGTCACCCAGAGGACCGGCGTGCTGGCCGCGGCCGCGAGTTCGCCGAGGCGGTACGTCCGCCCGGCGCCGTCGACCCCCACCACCACCCGCACAAGGGCATCCTGCCGGATGTGGTGGCCGTGCGGCGACGTGATCGGCGCGGACCGCGTCGCCGCACGGGGCGAGGGGTTGAAGGAATCAGGGCGAGGTACAGGCGAATGTGTTCGCTAGTGCGGTGTTGCCGTCGGGTCGGCTGACCTGGAACCCGAAGGTCCCGGTGCCGTTCGGCGCCAGCGTCGCGTTGTGGCTCACTGGCCTCACGGTGACGTTCTGCCCGTTGATCGTGAAGATGCCGTTCCACGAGCCGACGATGGTGTGGCCTGCCGGCAACGTGAAGGTGACCGTCCAGGTGGTAATGGTCGTCGAGCCGGTGTTCCGGACCGTGGTCGGCTCGAAGACGTACCCGGTCGGCCATTGCGTCTGCAGCGTCGGTGTGACCGAGCAGCCGCCGGTACCGCCACCGGTCGTCATGAACGTGGTGGTTGCCGACGGGTTGGAAAGGTTGCCGGCGTTGTCCCGGGCTCGGATGTAGACCTGGTACGAGGTGTTCGCCGTCAGGTTCGTCAGGTTCGCCGAGTTCGTGGTCGGGGTGGCCAGGATCGGGTCGGTGGCGCCCTGTTCGCGGTACACGTTGTAGCCGGCCAAACCACTACCACCGGTGTCGGTCGACGCGGCCCAGTTCAACGTCGCCGTCGTGGAGCCGACATTGGATGCGGTCGGCGTACCCGGTGTCGACGGCGGGACGGTGTCGTTGACCTGCCCGGTCATGAAGGTGACCAACCCCGAGGCGGCCGACAGGTTGCCGGCGTTGTCGCGGGCTCTGATGTAGATCTGGTACTGCGTGTTGGGCGTCAGGTTGGTCAGGTTCACGGTGTTCGTGGTCGGGGTGGCGAGGATGGGGTCGGTGGCGCCTTGTTCGCGGTGCACGTTGTAACCGGCGAGCCCACTGCCACCGGTGTCGGTCGACGCGGTCCAGTTCAACGTCGCGGTCGTGGTGCCCACATTGGATGCGGTGGGCATACCGGGCGTCGAGGGCGGGGTCGTGTCGCCGGTGCCGTTGTCGAGTGCATTGTGGACGGACGTGTACGCCGGCTTCTGTGCGTACGTGTTCCGGGCGAACAGCAGCGGGTCGATCTCCGGGCAGCACTCGTTGGGTAGCCAGGAGTGCCCGTCGTCGATACCCCACACGGTGATGCCGGCACACCGGGCGATCGCCAGGCAGGTGTTGACCACCGACGCGTAGTTGGTCGCCTGCTGCGCAAGCTTGGTGTCGGTGGTGGGCGAGGGGATCCGGATGTCCAGCTCGCTGATCCGCACGGTGAGCCCGAGGTCGGCGAAGCGCTGGATGTTCTGCTGGAAGTTTCCGGGGATGCCGTTCAGGACGAAGTGCGCCTGCATGCCGACGCAGTCGATCGGTACGCCCTGCTGCCGGAACTGCGACACCATGTTGAATACAGCGGTGCTCTTGTTGTTGATGCCCTCGATGTTGAAGTCGTTGTAGCACAGCTGCGCGTTCGAGTCGGCGGCGCGGGCGGCCGTGAATGCCTCGGCGATGTAACCGTTGCCGATGACGTTCTGCCAGACGTTGCCCCGCCGGCTGCCGTCCTCGTTGAACGCCTCGTTCACCACGTCCCAGCCGGTGACGGTCGCGTTGCCGGCCCAGCGGCCGACGACCTGCGCGATGTGGTCGTTCGTGACAGTACGCAGGGTGGCGGCGTTGGTAATGCTGGTTACGTAGCCCGGCGTCTGCTGGTGCCAGAGCAGCGTGTGACCGTGTACCGTCTGGCCGTTCGCCGTCGCGTTGGCCACGATGCCGTCGCCCTCGGCGAATTGGAAGTTGTTGTCGGTCGGCTCGGTGATCTGCCACTTCATCGAGTTCTCGGGCGTGATCTGGTTGAACTCTGTCTGCCCGATGTTCCGGTAGGTCGCGTCCTGTCCCGAGGTACAGGTGGCCGAGTTGTTGCACAACAGGGCGGCGTTGGCGGCGTACCCGAAGAACTTGCCACGCGCGGTCGCGTGCTGCCGCAAGGGGGCGGCGGCGGCCGGCTCGTGGATGACGAGCAGCGGCACGGCGATGCCGGCCACCACGGCCAGCGCGGTCATGAGCGAAAAGCGGCGGAAGGTCCAGCGCCGCCGGGGGACGGAGTCCGTCACGGTGTTCCTCCTCGAGGTCCTGCGCACTGCGGCGCGGTACAGCGCTCAGCGACGCGACCCCCCGGCGGGTCACCTACTTCTCATTGGAAGCGCTCCCATTGTTGGTCTTCGAACCGGCGCGCGTCAATGGCTGACTTTCCGGAAGAACTTCGGACGTTTCTGGCTGGATCTGCGCCGATCGGAGGTCCAGGCGCCTGGTCAGCTCGAACGATTCGGTGGGATCAGCCCAGCCGTGCCGTGCTGTCGCGCACCACGAGGTCGGTAGCGAGTTCGACCCGCGGGCTCTCGATGTCCTCGCCCTGGGCCAGCCGGAGCACGGTCCGGGCCGCCAGCAGGCCCATCTCGGCCAGCGGCTGGCGGACGGTGGTCATCGGCGGGGACGCCCAGCGCACCTCGGGCAGGTCGTCGAAGCCCACGACGCTGATGTCGCCGGGCACCCGCAGGCCACGCTGGCGTACCGCCTCGTAGACGCCGAAGGCCATCTGGTCGCTGGAGGCGAAGATGGCGGTCGGCGGGTTGGCCATGGTGAGCAGGGAGGTGGCGCCCTCGAAGCCGGACTCGTGGTAGAAGTCGCCCTGCTGGATCAGGTCCTCGGTCAGCTGGATGCCGGCCGCCTCCAGGCCCGCGCGGTACCCGTCGAGCCGGGCGCGGCTGCACATCAGCCGCTTCGGCCCGGCGATGAAGCCGATCCGCCGGTGGCCCAGGGAGAGCAGGTGCTCGGTGGCCGCGAGACCGCCGGACCAGTTCGTCGCGCCGATCGTCGGCACGTCCATCGCGGGGACCCCGGCCGGGTCGACGACGACCACCGGGACATTGAGCCGCCGCAGTTCGGCGTGCATCGGCGGAGCGAGGTCGGACATCACGAGGATGACCCCGTCCGTCGCCCGGGCGCGCAGGTTCTGCATCCACTGCCGGGCCGAGGTGGAGCGGCGGTGGATGGCGGAGACGACGGTACCGACGCCCGACGCGTGGGCCATGTCCTCGACGCCCCGGATGATCTCGACGGCCCACGGGCTGTCCAGGTCGTTGAACACCAGGTCGATGAGGCTCGCACTGATGCCGCGGCGGGCGACCCGGCGCCGGTACCCGTGCCGGCGCAGCAGCTCCTCGACCCGCTCGCGGGTCTGCGGTGAGACGTCGGAACGGCCGTTGACCACGCGGGACACCGTCGGCACGGAGACGCCCGCCTCCCGCGCGATCGCGGTGATGGTGATCCTGCGTCCTTCGTCGACGGTCACGGCCAGCTCCTTTGTCGGGGATCAGCGTACGCCTTGGCCGGAAGGACCATGACGCGCGCCAAATTGGCGAACGCGTGTCGTCCGACCGTCATCCTGCCCCATCCACAGGGTTGACGGGCCGGAAGTTCGGGCATAGCGTGGCCACGAAGTTGCGGAAGTCTTCCGGAAATCAGTCACCGGTACGTCAGCTGACCAGCCCCGACGCTCGCCGAGAGGGACATTCTTGATGAAGGTGACCCGCGCAACCGCCGCCGCCGCACTGGCCGCGATTCTCGTACTCTCCCTCAACTCCAATGCCGTAGCCGTCGCCGACGGCGCCTCCGGCACCGACGACGTATGGGTGGCCGGGCACCAGGCCGACGGCTCGCTCGGCGACCTTGCCCGGCGCCACCACCTGCGGGTCGGCACCGCCGTGGACATGGACGCGTTCAACAACGACGCCGTGTACCGCGAGCGGATCGCCGCCGAGTTCTCCTCCGTCACCGCCGAGAACGTCATGAAATGGTCGGAGCTCGAGCCCGTCCGCGGCCAGCTCGACTTCACCCGCGCCGACCAGCTCGTCGACTTCGCCCGCGCCAACGGGCAGCGCATCCGTGGCCACGTGTTGCTCTGGCACAACCAGCTGCCTGGGTGGCTGACTTCGGGCGTGGCCGACGGCTCGATCGGCCCGACCGAACTGCGGGCGCTCCTTCGCCAGCACATCCTCGACGTCGCGGGCCACTTCAAGGGCAAGATCTACCAATGGGATGTCGTCAACGAGGTCGTCGACGACTCCGCCAACCTGCGCGACACCATGTGGCTGCAGCAGCTCGGCCCCGGCTACATCGCCGACGCTTTCCGCTGGGCCAACCAGGCCGACCCCAAGGCGAAGCTGTACCTCAACGACTACAACGTCGAGGGCATCAGCCCGAAGAGCGACCGGTACTACGCGCTCGCTCAGGAACTGCTGGCCGCCGGCGTACCGGTCGAGGGCTTCGGCGCACAGGGTCACTACGGCGTCCAGTTCGGCTTCCACACCGCGTTCGGGGTCGCCGAGAACCTGCGCCGCTTCGAGGCGTTGGGTCTCGAAACCTCGATCACCGAGGTGGACGTCCGCATGCTGATGCCGGTCGACAACCCCAAGCTGCAGGCGCAGGCCCAGGGCTACAGCGTGCTGTTGCAGGGTTGCCTACTGGTCCTCCA
>DASRII010000537.1:0-20228 GCA_035650075.1 Micromonosporaceae bacterium
GGCGGGAGCGGCGCAAGGTCACGATGGTCCACAAGACCAATGTGCTGACGCACGCCGGTGGCCTGTGGGCGCGCACGTTCGCGGCCGTGGCGGCCGAGCACCCGTCGATCGAGACGGAGTACCAGCACGTCGACGCCGCGGCGATGTACCTGGTGACCCAGCCCCAGCGGTTCGATGTGATCGTCACGGACAACTTGTTCGGGGACATCCTCACCGATATCGCCGCCGCGGTCACGGGCGGCATCGGACTCGCCGCGAGCGGCAGCATCAATCCGCCACGGGAGTTTCCATCGACGTTCGAACCGGTGCACGGTTCCGCCCCCGACATCGCCGGGCAGGGCGTGGCCGACCCGGTCGCGGCCGTACTCTCCGCCGCACTGCTGCTGGAGCACCTCGGACACCCCGAGGCCGCCCGGCGGGTGACCGACGCCGTGGCCGCTGAGCTGGCGACACGCTCAGCGGGCGGTCCGCTACGCACTGCCGAGGTGGGCGACCGATTGGCCGCCGCCGTAGCCTGATGTTGGCTGTGCGCTAGGGCATTAACGAGCGTTCGGGGTACCGTTCAAAGACGGGATCGTCTCAGCATGTGACACGGAGGTATGCGCGATGAGCGGCGGTGACAGCCTCGACTTCGAGATTCGTCCGAACCCGCAGCCGGTAGGCGTCGCCGAACGCGCCGGGCTGCTCGCCAACCCGGGTTTCGGTCGGGTGTTCACCGACCATATGGTCACGATCCGTTACGCCGACAGCAAGGGCTGGTACGACGCGCGGGTCGAGGCCAGAGGGCCGATCTCCCTGGATCCGGCGGCGGCGGTCCTGCACTACGCACAGGAGATCTTCGAGGGACTCAAGGCGTACCGCGCTGCCGACGGTGGCATCACGCTGTTCCGCCCGGATGCCAACGCCGCGCGGTTCGCCGCCTCGGCCGCCCGGATGGCCATGCCGGCCCTGCCCGAGCAGACGTTCCTCGACTCGCTGTACGAACTGATCCGCATCGATCGGGCGTGGGTGCCGGAGTCCGACGAGGCGAGCCTCTACCTCCGCCCATTCATGTACGCGAGCGAGGCGTTCCTCGGTGTCCGGCCGTCGGCGGAGTACCTCTACGTGCTCATTGCCTCGCCCGTCGGCTCGTACTTCACCGGTGGCGTCAAGCCGGTGACGGTGTGGGTGTCGACGGACTACACCCGCGCCGGGCCGGGTGGCACCGGGGCGGCCAAGTGTGGCGGCAACTACGCGGCGTCCCTGGTCGCGCAGGCCGAGGCGCTCGACAACGGCTGCGACCAGGTCGTCTTCCTCGACGCGGTGCACCGCCGGTTCGTCGACGAGCTCGGCGGGATGAACATCTTCTTCGGGTACGCCGACGGCATGCTCGTCACCCCGCCGCTCGGCACGATCCTGCCCGGCATCACGCGCGAGTCGGTGATGACCCTGGCCCGCGAGGCCGGGATGACGGTCGTCGAGCGGCCGTACTCGATCGACGAATGGCGCGCCGACGCGGAAAGTGGCGACCTGCGCGAGGTCTTCGCGTGCGGCACGGCCGCGGTGCTGACGCCGATCGCCCGGGTACGCATGCCGGACGGCGAGTTCGTCGTCGGCGACGGCGGTACCGGTCCAGTGACGACGGCCCTCCGTCAGTCCCTTGTGGACATCCAACGCGGTCGCGTAGAGGATCGGCACGGTTGGGTGCACCGGGTTCTGTGACGGTGGATAGGCACATCTCCTTCGCGGCGGTGTTCAACTTCCGCGACTTGGGGGGTTACACCGGTCACGGGGGGCGTACCGTCGCGTGGCGGCGGCTCTACCGGTCCGACTCGTTGCACCGGCTCGCGGGTCCGGACCGGGACGCGTTTGCCGCGCTGGGTATCCGCACCGTCCTCGATCTGCGCCGGCCGGGCGAGGTCGCCCGGGACGGGCGGGTGCCGGAGCTTCCGACTCTGGCGTACCAGCACGTCCACCCGGATCACCCGGAGTGGCGGGCCGACACGTACGACGAGACCGCCGGCGTGGCGCGATTCCTGGCCGACCGGTACCTCGAACTGGCCGAGCAGGGCTCCGAAGGGCTGGCTCGGGCGATCGCGCTGATCGCCGACGCCGGTGCGGCTCCACTGGTCATGCACTGTGTGGCGGGAAAGGACCGTACCGGGGTCGTAGCCGCGCTGACCCTCGACCTGCTCGGAGTGTCCGATGTGGACATCGGCGACGACTACGCGCTCACCGGCCTGGCCGAGGCGAAGTTCACCGCCTGGCTGCGCAAGACCCGCGTGTTCGACCGCGAACCTCCGCCGTACTACGCTCTCACCCCGCCCGACGCGATGCTGCTCTTCCTCAGCGAGCTGCGCGCCCGGTACGGCTCGGTCCAGCAATACCTGGCCCGGGCCGGCCTGGCCCCGGACCACGTAACCGCCCTGCGCGCCCACCTGCTCGTCTAGCCCCGGGGCCTCGACCCCCGTTGATCATGAACTTAGTTGGTGTCTCGACGGCGTGTCGAGGCACCAACTTCATGATCAACGGGGTGGGGAGGCATTGACAGGTACCACGATCCCGTGGTTATGTGAGCGCTCACAACGCGGTTCAGCTAGCGTAACGGCGCCCGCAACAGATACGAGGCTGTGAGCGATTACATCGGCCTTCGTCTCTGGGAGGGTGCATGCCCAGCAGAGCACGCGTGCTGCTCGTCGCTGTCGTGGCGGCGGCCGTCGTCCCCGCAACCCCGATCCTGTCCGCGCCCGCGTTCGGCGCGGCCACCGTGACCAACCCCGGCTTCGAGGCCGGGGCCAGCCAGACGCCGACGGGGTGGTCGGAGTCCGGGCAGGCGAGTGCCTCCTTCACCGAGTCCGGTGGGCGCTCCGGGAGCTTCCGGCTCAGCCATTGGGCGTCGGCCGCCTACCAGGTCGAGACGTCCCAGACGCTGACCGGGCTCAGCAACGGCCAGTACACCTTGCGGGTCTGGGTCAAGTCCGGCGGAGGCCAGGTCTCCGCGTACGTCGCGTTGCGCAACTGCGGCTCCACCGAGCAGCGCGTGAACATCCCCGCCACCGGTGGAACCACCTGGGCCCAGCTGTCGCTGACCACCCAGGTCTCCAATGGACAGTGCACGATCGCGTTCAACTCCAACGCGCGCGCCGGCAACTGGGCCAACTACGACGACGTCGAGTGGATTCCGCCCGGCACCGGTACCGGCATCCAGATCCGCGGCGGTGACGTTTCGACCCTGAAGAAGAACGAGGACTTCGGCGGGGTCTACTTCAACCAGTCCGGCGTACAGGGTGACGCTTTGGCGATCCTGCGGGCCGGCGGGATGAACTATGCCCGGCTCAAGGTCTGGGTCAACCCGGCGGACGGCTACAACAACAGGGCTCGCGTGCTGCAGATGGCCCAGCGCATCAAGGCACAGGGCATGAAACTGCTCGTCGACTTCCACTACTCGGACTCGTGGGCCGATCCCGGCAAGCAGACCAAGCCCGCCGCATGGGCGAACCTGAGTCTCACGCAGTTGCGGGACGCCGTGTACAACCACACCTTCGACGTGTGCAACGCGCTGCGGGCGCAGGGCACGCCGGCCGACATGGTCCAGGTGGGCAACGAGATCAACGGCGGCATGCTGTGGCCCACCGGCAGCACGTCGAACTGGGCCAACCTCGCGATGCTGTTGACCGCCGGCTCCAACGCGGTCAAGGCGGCCAACAGTTCGACCCGGGTCATGCTGCACCTAGCCGAGGGCGGCAACAACAGCCAGCACCGGTGGTGGTTCGACAACGCCGTCTCGCGAGGAGTGCCGTTCGACGTCATCGGGGTCTCGCACTACGTGTACTGGCACGGCACGCTGACCAGCCTGCGCAACAACATCAACGACCTCGCGGTCAGGTACAACAAGGACATCGTGGTCGCCGAGGCGGCGTACGGCTTCACGCTCGCGCAGGACGACGGCGAGCCGAACATCTTCAACTCGTCGTTGCAGCAGGCCGGCGGGTACCCGGCGACGCCGGCGGGTCAGGCGCAGTTGATGCGGGACACGTTCGCCGCGGTCGCCGCGGTGCCGAACGGTCACGGGCTCGGCGTCTTCTACTGGGAGCCCACGTGGACCGCCGTACCTGGCAGTGGTTGGGATCCCACGAACCCCAACTCGGGCAACGGTTGGGAGAACCAGGCCCTGTTCGACTACAACAACCGCGCGCTGCAGGGTGTCGCGGTCTTCGGTTCGGTCTAGGGGGAGGCATGCTAGGCAAGATATTGTTGACTCTCGTCATGGCGATACCTGTCTACAGTGGACCATCATCGGTAGCCGGCCCGGCCAACCCAGGCTTCGAGTCCGACGGTCCGACCCAAGCGCCGACCGGGTGGTCCGAGGTCTCCGGTACCGGCCACGGCGATGCGTCGTTCGTCGAAGCGGGTGGTCACGGGGGCAGCGGCTTCCGGCTGACCCACTGGGCGGCGACGCCGTACTCGGTCCGCACCGAGCAGCGGCTGACCGGCCTGACGAACGGGCAGTACACGCTGACGGTCTGGGTGCGCACGGACAGCGGCCAGAACGACGCGTACGTCGCGTTGCGTAGTAGCGGCCCCGAGCAGCGCGTGGCTCTGCCGCGGACCGGCGGCACCGACTGGGTACAGATCGCGGTGTCCACAAAGGTCACTCGGCACGAGTGCACGATCAGCTTCGTCTCCGACGCCAACGCCGGCAACTGGGCACACTTCGACGACGTGTCGCTGACCAGGGGCGGCCTTCGCAAGCTACCGCTACGTGGAGCCGACGTGTCGACGCTGAAGAAGAACGAGGACTTCGGCGCGGCGTACTTCGACAGCCGCGGCCGGCAGCGGGACGCGCTGGCCATCCTGAAGGACAGCGGCATGAACTACGCCCGGCTCAAGGTCTGGGTGGACCCGGCGGACGGGTACAACAACAAGGCCCGGGTGCTGCAGATGGCTCGCCGGATCAGGGCCCAAGGGATGGGTCTGATCATCGACTTCCACTACTCGGACTCGTGGGCCGATCCCGGCAAGCAGATCAAGCCGGCCGCTTGGGCGTCGCTGCCCTTCCCGGAGCTGCGCCAGGCGGTGTACGACCACACGTACGACGTGCTGAACGCGTTGAAGCGGCAGGGCACACCGGCCGACATCGCCCAGATCGGCAACGAGATCAACGGCGGCATGCTGTGGCCGGACGGCCGGTGGGACAACTGGGACGGCCTCGCGGCATTGCTCGTCTCGGCCGGGGACGCGGTACGGGCGACGCACGCCGGAACCCGCGTGATGGTGCACCTCGCCGAGGGCGGCAACAACGGTGGGCACCGGTGGTGGTTGGACAACGCCATCTCCCGCGGTGTCACGTTCGACGTCATCGGGGTGTCGCACTACATCTACTGGCACGGGTCACTGGGCAGCCTGCAGGCCAACCTGTTCGACCTGACCACGAGGTACGGCAAGGACATCGCGGTGATGGAGACCGCGTACGGCTTCACGCTGGCGGAGAACGACGCGCAACAGAACATCTTCAACGCGTCGCTCGAACAGGCCGGCGGGTACCCGGCGACCCCGCGCGGCCAACTGTCCGCGTTCCGCGATCTGTACACCGTTGTCAACGCGGTACCGCGGGCGCTCGGGGTCTTCTACTGGGAGCCCACGTGGACGGCTGTCGAGGGAGCCGGCTGGGACCCGACCGATCCCAGCTCCGGTGACGGCTGGGAGAACCAGGCCCTGTTCGACTACACCGGCCACCCGCTACCTGCGATGGCCGTCTTCGGGGGCTAGGTTTTCTCCTGTACCACGCGGACCTCGCCGGCCGGCACTGACAGCTGGCCGGCGCAGGTCTCGCCGGTGAGCATCTCGACGCCGTCGGCCGGGACAGTGACCTCGGTGTCGAGGTGGTTGACGACGACCAGGTACGACGTGTCGTCGGCGACCCGGCGGACGAGCTCGACGCCGACCGGTACGTCGGTGCGAATGGGTATCCCTGCATCGGCCAGCGCCGGGTGCAGCACCGCGTCGAGTGACTCGCCGGCGAGTCGGGTCGAGACGTACCACGCGGTTCCGGAGCCCAGCCGGTGGCGGGTCACCGCCGGGCTTCCCGCCGCTGGACCGTCGACATAGGACAGTACGGTCTCGGCCCCGCGCGGTACGACGTCCTCCGCCCAGACATCGCCACGGACGGGCGGATCGGTGGACAGCGCGACCGTCTCGCCCGCGCGCAGCGGGAGGAACTCCTCGACCTCGAGGCCCAGCAGCTCACGCAGGGCGCCGGGGTGCCCACCCGGGTGCACGGTGTCCTGGGCGTCCACGATGCCGGAGAAGTACGACACGAGCAGCGTCCCTCCACTCTGGACGTACGAGGTGAGGTTCGCCGCCGAGGCCGGTGTCGTCAGGTACAGGTTGGGCACCACGACGAGCGGGTACCCGGACAGGTCGGCGTCGGCTCGGACGAAGTCGACGACCAGGTGGGCCCGCCACAGCCGGTCGTAGCAGGCGGTCACGCGGTCGAAGAACGTCAGGTCGACCGACGGGCGCCACTCCAGCTCCAGCGCCCACCAGCTCTCCCAGTCCCAGACGATCGCCACGTCGCCGGTGACCCGGCTGTCCCGCAGCACCCCGAGCGTGGCCAGGTCGGCGCCGAGCCGGACCACGTCCCGCCAGACCTTCGTACGCGTTCCGCCGGGCGGCAGCATCGCGGAGTGGAACTTCTCCGCCCCGAACATCGCGGCCCGCCACTGGAAGAACATCACGCCGTCGGCACCGCGGGCCACGTGGGTGAGCGTGTTGCGGCGCATCTCGCCCGGTACCTTGGCGATGTTGCGGTCCTGCCAGTTGACCGCGCTCGTCGAGTGTTCCATCAGGATCCACGGCCGGCCACCGGCCAGTGACCGGGTCAGATCGGCCGACAGGGCCAGATCCACGTGGTTGTCCGGCTGCTCCGCCCGCAGGTAGTGGTCGTTGGAGACCACGTCCACTTCGGACGCCCATTTCCAGTAGTCGATGTGTTTGCACTGGGTCGCGTGGAAGTTCGTGGTGACCGGGATGCCGGGCGACAGCTCGTGCAAGACGTCCCGTTCCCGGCGGTAGCAGTCGAGCATCGCGTCGGACGAGAAGCGTTGGTAGTCCAGTTGCTGGGCCGGGTTGACGGCGGATGGGGCGACACGTGGCGGCTCGATCTCGTCCCAGTCGCCGTACCGCTGGCTCCAGAACGAAGTGCCCCAGGCTCGGTTGAGCCGGGCGAGGTCGCCGTACCGGCGGCGCAGCCAGTGCCGGAAGGCGACCGCCGAGCGTTCGCAGTAGCAGGCCGCCAGCGGTGCGCCGTACTCGTTGTGCACGTGCCAGAGCACGAGCGCGGGATGGTTGCCGTACCGCATGGCGAGCTGCTCGGTGATCCGCCTGGCCGCCGCGGCGTACTCCGGTGAGCTGGGGCAGAACGCCCCGCGGGCGCCCGGTCCGAGGACCAGACCTTCGCGGGTGACGGGCCGGCTGTCCGGGTACCGCTTGGTGAACCACGGCGGCGGCGCGGCGGTCGGCGTGGCGAGGTCCACCGCGATCCCGGCGCCGTGCAGCAGCTCGAACACGCTGTCCAGCCAGGCGAAGTCGTACGAGCCTTCGGCGGGTTCCAGCGCCGCCCAGGAGAAGATGCCGACCGTGACGAGATTGACGCCGGCTTCCCGCATCAGCTCGACGTCCTCCAGCCAGACCCGCCGCGGCCATTGCTCGGGGTTGTAGTCACCGCCGTAGGCAAGACCGTCGATAAGCGGCCAATTCTGGGAGCGCTCACAGCCATCCGCCCGCGTCATGGTTCCGCAATTTATCAGGGGACCGGACAACTTGACAGGTCGCTGGGTGAGGCAGAGACTGTGAGCGCTCACAGCCTCGTATCTCCTGCGCCGTCCCCTTCAAAGATCCGCGGAGGACATAGTGAGACATAGGATCGCCTCGGCGGTCGGCGTCCTGGTGCTGGGCGCCGGCTTGCTCGCCGGGTGCAGTTCGGACACCCCCGAAAACACGGCCCCTGCCGGCCCGGTGGACCTTGCGTTCTGGACCTGGGTACCCAACATCGACAAGGTTGTCGCCAAGTGGAACGCCGCCAACCCGAACATCCACGTAACGGTCAGCACCCAGGCCCAAGGTGACGAGCTGGTCACCAAGCTGCTGACCGCCGCGCAGGGCGGCGGTGCGCCGGACCTCGTGCAGGCCGAGTACCAAGCACTGCCCACATTGGTCAGCAACGACGTGCTGGCGGACATCAAGAACGAGACACAGTCCATAAAGGACAAATTCAGCCCTGGCCTGTGGCAACAGGTCACGCTCGGCACGGATGCGGTGTACGCGATCCCGCAGGACGCCGGCCCGATGATGCTCTACTACCGCAAGGACGTCTTCACCGAGCTGGGACTGACCGTACCGAAGACGTGGGACGAGTTCGCCGCGACGGCCCGGACCGTACGCACCAAGGCCCCCAACCGGTTCCTGACGACGTTCTCCTCGGCCGACCCGGGTTGGTTCGCCGGCCTGTCGCAGCAGGCCGGTGCGCAGTGGTGGGCCATCAGCGGCGAGACCTGGCAGGTGACCGTCAACGACGCGGCCACCAAGAAGGTCGCCGACTACTGGGGCAAGCTCGTCGCCGAAGGGGCCATCGACGATCAGCCGATGTACACGCCGGAGTGGAACAAGGCGCTCAACGACGGCACGCTCATCGCCTGGCCCAGCGCGATCTGGGGACCGGGGGTCCTGGCCGGCAACGCGGCCGCCACCAAGGGCAAGTGGGCGATGGCGCCGCTTCCACAGTGGACGGCCGGCGAGAGCAAGACCGGTAACTGGGGTGGTTCGTCGACGGCGGTGACGACCAAGGCCAAGAACAAGGCGGCTGCGGTACAGTTCGCCACTTGGCTGAACACGAGCCCCGAGGCGACCTCGATGCTGGTGACCGACGGTGGCCTGTATCCGGCCGACAAGGCCGCACAGGCCGGACCGGCGCTGCAGAAGCCACCGGACTTCTTCGCCGAGCAGACCGACTTCTACAGCCTCGCGAAGCAGATCGCGGACACCGCGGCCGGCTTCATCTGGGGTCCGAACGTCAACGTGACCTACAGCGCGTACCGCGACCAGATCGGCAAGGCGGTGACGCAGAAGAGCCCGTTCGGACCTGCCGTGGACCAGATGCAGGAGATCACTATCGCGGACATGCGTAAGAACGGTTTCAAGGTCGGCTGAGGCCGTGCCGACCCGGGCGCCTGGACCGGTGGCGGTCACGTCAACGCCGCGAAGGCGTACGGCACGCATCGCCGTGCCGTACGCCTTCCTGACTCCGGCGATCGTCATGTTCACCGCGTTCCTGCTGGTGCCGATCGGGTACACGGCTTACCTGAGCCTGCGCCGGGTGCAGGTCTCGGGCCTGGGGCTGGGTCGCGGCGCTCGCCGCGAGGTCTTCGCCGGACTCGCGAACTACCGGTCCGCGCTGACCGATCCGGAGCTGTGGCACGGCGTGCTGCGAGTGCTCGGGTACGGCGCGATTCTGTTGCCGACGATGCTCGGGCTCGCGCTGCTGTTCGCGCTGATTCTGGACACACCGCGGGCGCGGTTGCGGCGGTTCAGCCGGATCTCCATCTTCCTTCCGTACGCGGTTCCGGTGGTCCTCGCCTCGCTGCTGTGGGGCTTCCTGTACCTGCCGTCGGTGAGCCCGGGCCAGTACGTGCTGCGGGAGCTGTCGCTGCCCCACCCCGATCTGTTGGGACCGGACCTGATCGTGTACTCGATCGCCAACATCGGCATCTGGGGCGGGGTCGGCTTCAACATGCTGGTGATCTACACCGCGCTGCAGGCCATTCCGCGGGAGATCCACGAGTCCGCCCGGGTCGACGGCTGCTCGGAGCTGCAGATCGCGCTGCGCATCAAGATACCGATGGTGACTCCAGCGTTGATCATGACGATGATCTTTTCGATGATCGCCACGTTCCAGGTCTTCAGTGAGCCGACCACCCTGCGGCCGATGACCAATGCGCTGTCGACGTCGTGGTCACCGCTCATGAAGATCTACCGGGACGCGTTCGCCCGCGACGACCGGTACTCCGCTGCCGCCACGTCGATGGTGATCGCGCTGTTCACGCTGGTGCTCTCGTACGGCTTCCTGCGCCTCGTCCAGAAGCGCGCGTTCGGAGCTGAACAATGAGCGTAGCGGAGCGCCGCGGCGTCTGGACTGAGGAGCGCAGCGACGAGGGAAGGCGGCGCACAGGGCGCGGAGCGGAGCGAAAGCCAGCAGTGAACCGCAGGATGGCCGTGCTGCCCACGGCCGTCCTGCTGGTCGGTTCGTTGTACAGCCTCTTTCCGGTCACCTGGGTGGTGATCGCGTCGACGAAGAGCAGCGCGGAGCTGTTCAACACGTTCACGCTCGCGCCGAGCGACGCGCTGTTCGACAACATCCGGAACCTGTCCGTGTACCGGGGCGGGATCTTCTGGCGCTGGATGGCCAACACCGCGCTGTACGCGGGCCTCGGCGCGGTCCTGTCCGCTGCGCTGTCCGGGCTCACCGGCTACACGCTCGCGAAGTTCCGCTTCCCGGGTCGCACCGCGATCTTCAACGTGCTGCTGGCCGGGGTGCTGGTACCGGGCATCGTGCTGGCCATCCCGCAGTACCTGCTGCTGGCCAAGGTCGGGCTCATCGACACGTACCTGTCGGTGCTGCTGCCGAGCATCGTGAGCCCGTTCGGGATGTACCTCGCGCGGATCTACGCCGCCGCGGCCATACCCGATTCGCTGCTCGAGGCGGCCCGTGTCGACGGAGCGGGGGAGCTGCGCGTCTTCTGGCGGGTCGCGGTACCGGTGATGCGGCCCGGGTTGGTGACCATCTTCCTGTTCCAGTTCGTCGCGATCTGGAACAACTTCCTGCTGCCGTTCATCATGCTGGGCGACGACGACAAGTTCCCGATCACCGTCGGCATGTACACGATGCTGAACCTGGGCAACACGTTGCCGGCCCTGTACACGTACGCGATTACCGGTTCACTGCTGTCGATCATCCCGCTCGCGGCGCTGTTCCTCTCGCTGCAGCGGTACTGGCGGGTGGACCTGGTGTCCGGGGCGGTCAAGACGTGACGATGCCGGGGGCAGACACTGGACACGTGCGACAGCTCAGACACCGGCCGACGATGGACGATGTGGCCGCCGTGGCGGGGGTCTCCCGCGGTACCGTCTCGCGGCTGCTCAACGGCGGCCACAACGTGAGCCCGGCGGCGGCCGAGGCGGTGCGTCGGGCGATCCGGGCGACCGGGTACGTGGTGAACCAGCACGCGCGGAGCCTCGTCACCCAGCGCTCGCAGTCGGTGGCCTTCATCCTTTCCGAGCCCCAGGAACGGCTGTTCGAGGACCCGAACTTCAGCATCCTGCTCCGCGGCTGTACGCAGGCCCTCGCCGAACACGACATCACGCTCGTGCTGGCCATCGCCGGGACGCAGGACGAGCGGAAGCGGGTCGGCCGGTACATCACCGCGGGCCACGTGGACGGCGCGCTGCTCGTCTCGACGCACACCGGCAACCCGCTCGTCGGGGAGCTGCGCTCGCGTGGGGTACCGGTCGTCGCGTGCGGCAAGCCGCTCGGTCACGAACGGGAGATCGCGTACGTCGCCGCCGACGACCGGGACGGCGCCCGCCAGATGGTGCAGTACCTGCAGTCGCGGGGCCGCCGGACCATCGCCACGATCACCGGGCCTCTCGACACTCCGGGCGGCGTCGAGCGGCTCGCCGGCTACCGCGAGGTGCTCGAGGACCGGGCCGAGCCGCGGCTGGTCGCCGCGGGCGACTACAGCAAGGCCAGCGGCGAGTCGGCGATGCGACAGCTGCTCGACCGGGCGCCCGAGCTGGACGCGGTGTTCGTCGCGTCCGACCTCATGGCGGCCGGGGCGCTCGCCGAGCTGCACCGCGCCGGGCGCCGCGTGCCCGACGACGTTGCGGTGGGCGGCTTCGACGACTCGAGCGTCGCGACGACCGTGCAGCCGCACCTGACCACGATCCGGCATCCGCTGGACCGGATCAGCGCCGAACTCGTCCGGTTGCTGCTCGACTGCATCGCCGGCAAGCCCCCTGCCGCCATCATCCTCCCGACCGAACTGGTGATCCGCGACTCGGCATGACCTCCGTCGATCTAGGACTTGTGCACACGGTTCAGAGATCGAACCGTGTGCACAAGTCCTAGATCGGCGGGGGACGCACTACGGTGAGTCCGTGCCGCAGCTAGATGCACCGGACCGCGCGACCCGTAGGGAGTCGCGCGGTCGGCTGCTGGGGCCCGGTCTGATGGTCGTCGCGCTGGCGCTGTCGGTACCGATGTCGGTGCTCGGCAACGTGGTCGCGGAGCGGCTACCGCAGTCGTGGCGGAACGGCGCCCTGCCGTTGTTCCTCGCCGGATCGGCCGTGTTGTTCGTGGTCGGGCTCGCGCTCTACCTGCTGGACCACCGCCCCGGCGCCGTGACCGGTACCGCCGCACTGTCCACGTCGGACCGTCAGCACATGTTGGCGCGGGTAGCCAACCAGGCTCGCGACGTCCTCTGGCTGCCCGAGGGTGATCCGCCTTCGCTGGCGCTCACGTTCGGCCCGATGCCCGGCCACGTGACCGCGCTCCGGCAGCGGTTCGCCGAACAGCTCCGCGAGCGTGGTGACAGGCCGAACATCGGCGCGGTGTTCGACGTGGCGGAGGGCGCCCTGCTGCTGCTGGGCGCGCCGGGTGCCGGCAAGTCCCGGCTACTCGCCGAACTAGCCGCGGATCTCGTGACCCGGGCCGAACGGGACAGCTCGGCTCCGATGCCGGTACTGGTCAGCCTCGCCTCGTGGGCGCCGGCGCGCGGTCCACTGTCGACCTGGCTCGCCGAGGAGATGCACGCGCGGTACGACGTACCGGTCAGCCGGGCCCGGAGCTGGCTGGCCGCCGATCTGGTGGCGCCGCTGCTGGACGGCGCCGACGAGTCGGCCGACCTCACGGCGCTCATCGGTGCGGTCAACGACTTCCGGCAGGCGCATGGTCTCGTGCCGATCGCGCTCACCTGCCGAATCGCCGAGTACGAGTCGGCCGGGGCGAGGCTGCGCCTGCGCGGTGGGGTGCGCGTCGAGCCGCTGGCCGCGGAGCAGATCCGCCGCTACCTCACCGAGGCGGACCTGCCGGCGGACACCGTCGACGAGCTGGTCACGGAGACCGGCGACCTCCTCACCAGCCCCCTCGGGGCGTCGCTCGTGGTGCGTACGTACAGCGCCCAGCCCGCCACCGACCTGTCCGGCGGTGGCGACATCCGGAAGCGGCTGATCGAGGAGTACGTCGATGCGATGCTGACCCGCCACCGCCGCGCCTGGAACGTCG
This sequence comes from Micromonosporaceae bacterium, assembly GCA_035650075.1. Classification (GTDB taxonomy): domain Bacteria; phylum Actinomycetota; class Actinomycetes; order Mycobacteriales; family Micromonosporaceae; genus DASSUC01. The sequence continues at coordinate 13,316 of DASRII010000537.1, forward strand.
AGCCACCGCCCTTTCCCCGGGACCGGACCATGGCCTGGCTCGGCTGGTTGGCGAGGACGATGCTGGACAAGGATCTCGCCCAGTTCCGCGTGGACCGGATCCAGCCTCGTTGGCTGGCTGCCCCGGTACGACGCGTCTGGAACAGGTGGGTGTGGGGGTCCGCGATCGTCCTCGGCGGTTTGCTGCTGTGGGGTGCGTGGGCGGCGACCGGTGCGCTCGAGCTTACGTCCGGCCGGCTCGGGTTCTTCGGGTCGTTGATCCTCTCCTGTGGACTGTCGGTCTGGATCATCGCGCAGGCCCATCTCGCCGAGAATCGGATCCACCCGGTCGAAGTGGTTCGGTGGCGCTTCGGTCGACGGCAGCTCCAGATGACCGCCCTCGCCGCGCTCGCCGTCGCGGGAGCGTGGCTGATGCCGTCCTTCTTTGCCTTTCCGCCGGCGGCCCGTCCCTCGCTGCGGGTCTTCGCCGGAATCAACACCGCGTTCTGGGTCGGGTTCGTCGTCATCTCCGGGTTCCGGGTCGAGCTGGCGGCGGCCAGTCGCGCTCCGAACGACGGCATCCGACGGTCGCTCCGCCACGCGGCGTTCGCCGCCGTCGGAGGGTTCGTGAGCGGCGTTGTCCTGGCCATCGTCTGGGCGCAACTCGCCGGAGCGCGGGCCGACTTCTGGTTCACCGCCGCGATCGCCGTCTTCGCGGCTTTCCTCGCCGCGTACCCCGCCGGTGGGCGGGCGGCTGTGCTGCACTACGCGACCCGGGTGGCATTGGCCCGGTCCGGCTGTGCGCCGTTCCGGTACGTCGAGTTCCTCGACTACGCGGCGGAGCGGGTGCTGCTGCGGCGGGTCGGTGGGGCGTACGAGTTCATTCACCCACTCGTGCGTGAGCATTTCGCCGCCACACCCGTCCCGTAATGTGGACGGTGCTTCCCAACTACCGGCGGTTCGTGGCAGAGTACGGATCGTGCAGCGTTACCTGACCCTTATTGGCACCTAGCGCGCCGGCCGCCCCTCGAGCCGAGCGCGCAGACCTCCCGCGACCGCGGGGGGTCTTCTTGTTTGTGAGGAGTACTCGATGCACGTATTCGACACGACGCTGCGCGACGGGGCTCAGCGCGAGGGGATCAGCTACTCGGTCGCGGACAAGCTCGCCGTGGCACGCCTGCTCGACGAGTTCGGTGTCGGTTTCATCGAGGGCGGCTGGCCGGGCGCCATGCCCAAGGACACGGAGTTCTTTCGACGAGCGCGTACCGAGCTCGAACTGAAACACGCGGTGCTGGTCGCGTTCGGCTCGACCCGCAAGGCCGGTGTCGACGTCGCCGACGATCCGCAGGTGCGGGCGCTGCTCGACGCCGAAACGCCGGCAGTGTGTCTGGTCGCGAAATCCGACATCCGGCACGTCGAGAAGGCGCTGAAGACGACCGCGGCGGAGAACCTGGCGATGGTACGGGACACCGTCGGGTACTTCGTCGCGAACGGGCGGCGGGTCTTCCTCGATTGCGAACACTTCTTCGATGGCTACCGGTTCGACCCGGCATACACAATCGACGTCGCGCGTACCGCGTTGGCAGCGGGCGCGGAGGTCGTCGTCATGTGCGACACCAACGGTGGAATGCTGCCGTCGCGAGTGACCTCGACGGTCACCGAGGTCATGGCGGCGCTCGGCGTCGGCGGCGACAAGCTCGGTATCCATTGCCAGAACGACACCTCCTGCGCCGTGGCCAATACGATCGCCGCGGTCGAGGCAGGGGTGGAGCATTTCCAGTGCACCGCCAACGGGTACGGCGAACGCCCCGGCAACGCCGACCTCTTCGCGGTAGTCGGCAACCTGGTCCTCAAGCTCGGGCTACCCGTTCTACCCGACGGCTGCCTCGAGCAGATGGTGCGCGTATCGCACGCCATCGCGGAGATAGCGAACATCGCACCCGACACCCACCAGGCCTATGTCGGTTCGTCGGCCTTCGCCCACAAGGCGGGGCTGCACGCGAGCGCGATCAAAGTCGACCCCGTGCTCTACAACCACGTGGACCCGGTGGTCGTCGGAAACGACATGCGGATTCTCGTGACCGAGATGGCCGGTCGGGCCAGCATCGAGCTCAAATCCCGGGAGCTCGGGCTCGACCTGGCCGGCCATCCGATCGCGCTCGCCCGGATCACCGAGCGGGTCAAGGAGCTGGAGGCGGTGGGCTGGTCGTTCGAGGCCGCCGACGCCTCGTTCGAGCTGCTCGTACGGTCGGAGCTGGGTACCGGTACCGCGCCCTTCACGCTGGAGTCGTACCGCGTCATGGTCGAGCACCGCGAGGACGGTGCGGTCGTATCCGAGGCGACCGTGAAGGTGCGGGTACGCGGCGAGCGCGTCATCGCCACGGCCGAAGGGAACGGGCCGGTGAACGCGCTCGACGAGGCGCTGCGTACCGCTCTGTCCCGGCACTATCCCGCGCTGTCCACATTGGAGTTGGCGGATTACAAGGTGCGTATCCTGGAGGGCTCGCACGGTACCGGGGCGGTCACCCGGGTGCTGCTGGAGACCGTCGACGAAGCAGGGCGCGACTGGACGACGGTCGGCGTACACGAGAACGTGGTCGAGGCGAGCTGGCACGCTCTCGTCGATGCGCTCACCTACGGCCTCGCGCATGTGCCGGATCAAAGGGAGGGCAGGGCGAGCTCAGCCACGATGGCGCGGTGATCGCTGCCGGGGACCGGGTGCACGGAGTATCGCCCTATTCCGATCCGCTGGTCGGCGAGCACGTGGTCGATGACGACCGGCGGGATCCAGTCGCCGTCGTACGGTCCCCAGGTGCCCACCAGGCCGGCGCCGACGGTGGCCGCCGCGTCCCGGTATCCCTTGGCCAGCAGGTCGCGCAGCACCGCGTGGTCCAGGGTGGCGTTGAAGTCACCCAGCAGCACGTGCATGATGCCGTCCTGGTTCGGCCGCGGCTGGGTGGCGAGTCCCTGCTGCCACTGCGGCGTGACCCGAAGCGGAGACGGCGGGCTCGGGTGGACCGACTCCACCACCACCCGGTCCGCGCGGGGCACATACAGCACGGCCGAGGACTGCAGGAACCCGCGCGGGTTGACCCGCCGGACGTCACCCGCCAACGGGAAGCGGGAGAAGAGGCCCGAGCCGACGACGCCCGGCGCCGGGTCGACGACCCGGTGCGGCAGGAGCGTGCCGAGCCCGGCCGCGTCGAGGCGATCCAGCTCCTCGGGCGTCAGCTCCTGGGTCGCGAGTAGGTCGACGTGGAGTTCCCGGACGAGGCCGACGATCGCGCCGGCGTCGGCGTGCCCGGCGAGCAGGTTCGCCGACATCACCCGGAGCCGGGGACCGGTCGCGCCGGCGAGCGGGTCGCCGTCGCTGAGCCAGCGCGGGAGGACCGCGGTGACCAGGACGATCGCGGCGACCGCGGCCAGCCCCAGCGGAAGCCAGCGCCGGTTCACGAGCGCGAACAGCACGGGTACCGGTGACAGGATGGCCACGTACGGCGTGAACGCGATGAGCTGGGCCAGTGGAGCGTGTCCGTCGACACCTGTCAACCGGACGGTCGCCCAGACCGCGAACGGCAACGCGGCCAGCCAGGCTGTCGTTCGTACGACCATGACGGCACGGTAGCGGCGGTACGCTGCGGCCGTGTACCCGGTCATCGGCTCGGTCGGCGGCGTGCCGATCCGTACGCACGACGTGTGCATGGCACTCGGCCTGGCCGTCGCCGGCTACGTCTTCGCCCGTGAGGTGCGGCACCGGGAACAGGTCGACGACCGCATCTGGTCGGTGGTGGCCGGCGCCCTGGTCGGCGGCGCGCTGCTGGGCCGGCTCGGCACCTGGATGCAGCACCTCGACCCGCGCGACAACGCGACGCTCCCGGAGCAGTGGCTGTACGGCAACCGCAGCATCTTGTCCGGTCTCGTCGGGGCGTACCTCGGTGCGTTGGTCGCCAAGAGGCTCGTCGGGTACCGGGAGCACACGGGTGACCTCTTCGCCCCCGCCGTAGCGCTCGGCATGGCGGTGGGCCGGATCGGCTGCCTGCTCTCGGAGTTACCGGGCACCCCGACCTCCCTGCCGTGGGGCATCACGCTCACCCCGGCCGAGGCGATGATGTTCCCGGGCTCGCAGCCCGGCGTACCGCTGCACCCGTCGTTCGCGTACGAGATCCTGTTCCACCTGGCCGCCTTCGTGGCGCTGCGCTGGTTGCGCGACCGGATCACGACACCGGGCGAACTGTTCAAGCTGTACGTCGCCGCGTACGCCGTGTTCCGGTTCGCGGTCGAGTTCGTCCGCGGCAACGAGGTGGTGGCCGTCGGGCTGACCCGACCACAGCTGTTCCTGCTCGCCTGCTCTCCGCTGCTCGTTTGGCACCTGGTCCGCCAGGCCCGACGCGGCGTCTACTCGAGGGAAAGGACACCGGTATGAAGCAGGGTGGACGGATGTGGTTGGGCATCACGCTCGCGTTGGTGGGCCACCTCGTGACCGTGGTTATCGGCACGGTGTACGGCGCCGCATTCGGCGACGGCGATGCCGACGCGGTGTTCGGTGGGCTGACCGCCGGGTTGATCGCCCAAGCCGTGCTCTTCATCGCCTGCCTCGTCGCGGGCATCGTGCTGAACAACCGCGGTGACCGGAGTCTCGGCAACGGCATCCTCATCGGGTGGGCGATCGGGCTGCTGATCGCCCCGGTGGTGGGATTCGGCGTCTGCGTGTGGGCGCTGCAGCAGGTTTAGGAGGCACGCGATGGGTATGCCGCTGCGCGGGGACCGAATCCACCGGTACGTCAACGCCTTCTGCCCGCACTGCCACAGCGCGGACCGTCCACTGGAGAGCGTGCAGCGGCTGTCCGGCTGGCTGGTGATCCGCGACGACCGCGTCTGGCTCGAGCGCGGCTGCCCGAGCCACGGGTTGGTCCGCACGCTGTACGACGAGTCGCCGGAGATCCTGCGGTACCTGGAACAGTGGACGGCACCGACCAAGCAACACGTGCCCGACGTGCGGGGCAACTTCGACCCGGTACCGTCGGCGTACCTGCGCGGGCTGCCGGAGATGCAGACCCAGCACACCTGCATCCTGCTGGCCGACCTGACCGACCACTGCAACCTGCGCTGCCCGACCTGCTTCACCGACTCTTCTCCGGCGCTGACGGCGGTCACCCCGCTCGCCGACGTGCTGTCCAGTGTGGACACCAGGCTGTCGCGGGAGAACGGCCGCATCGACGTACTCATGCTTTCCGGTGGCGAGCCGACGCTGTACCCGTACCTCGGCACGCTCCTGCAAGAGCTGGCGACGCGCCCGGTGGTGCGGATCCTGATCAACACCAACGGCATCCGCATAGCCCGCGACGACGCTCTGCTGGACCTGTTGGCCAGCCACCGCGAACGGGTCGAGATCTACCTGCAGTACGACGGCCCGTCGGCGGCGACGAGCCGGCACCACCGCGGCGCCGATCTGACCCGGCTCAAGGAGGCCGCGGTGGACCGGTTGTCCGGGCGCGGCATCTTCACCACGCTCACGATGACCGCCGCGTTGGGTGTGAACGACGACGAGATCGGAGCTGTCGTCAAGCGCGCGCTCGACACGCCGTACGTGGGCGGGGTGTCGATCCAGCCGCAGTTCGGCTCGGGCCGTTCGGGGCCGATCGACTGGTCGGACCGCCTCACCCACACCGGTGTCCTCGCCCGGCTGGAGGCGCAGACCGGCGGAGTCGCCACGTGGCGGGACCTGACCGCCCTGCCGTGCTCGCACCCGCATTGCTGCTCGGTCGGCTACCTGTTGCGCGACGACGCCGGGCAATGGAAATCGCTCACGGCGCTCATCGGCCACGACCGGCTGCTGTCGTGGCTGGACCTCGCGCCCGACCTGCTGGCCAACCGGATCGCGGACACCGAGATTCCGCAGCAGTTGCGGGTCGCGGTCAAGGAGTCGCTGCTCGGCCTGCTGTCCGAGCAGTCGTCGCTGTCACACCCGAGCATCGGCGAGCTGTGGCGGGACATCTGCGCGAACTGCGATCTCGGCATCTCCACCCTCGTGTCCCTGGCACTGCCGGGCGGCGGCGAGCGGTTGCGCCGGCTGCTGGGCGAACGGGTCAAGCGCATCACCGTGAAGCCGTTCATGGACATCGCCACGATGATCGAGGAGCGGCTGGCGCAGTGCTGCGTACACGTGGCGACGCGCGGCGACGATGGCCATCAATGCGCGCCGTTCTGCGCGGTTCAGGCGTGGCCGGCGTTGGCGGGACAGCGCTTGCCGCTCACTTCATCGACTCCTATGATTCAGTAGCCGCATCGGGAGCCGGCGCGACGTGGCCTGACCGAACGAAGCGCCGAGGAGTTCTTCCATGCGAAAGCAGTTGGTCGTTGCCGTTTCCGTGGTGGCCGTCGGGATCGGCGGTGGCGCGCTCGCGATGGCGGAGGGTCCGACCTCCGCACCGCCCGGCGTGCTGCAGGTGGGCGGCGGGTTCGATTTCACCCGCCCGAACGTGGTCGCGACCGGGCTGGCCGTGCCGTGGGGCATGGCGTTCCTGCCCGACGGGAGCACGCTCGTCTCCGAGCGCAACAGCGCGCGGATTCTGCGGCTGCGCCCCGGTACGGCGCCACAGGTCGTCACCACCCTGCCGGGTGTCGTCCCGGCCGGCGAGGCGGGCCTGCTGGGCATCGCGGTGGCGCCGACGTTCAGCCAGGACGGTTGGGTGTACGCCTACTTCACCGCGAGCGCGGACAACCGCATCGTGCGGTTCCAGCTGAACGCGCCGCAGACCATGCAGGTCGTGCTCACCGGGATCCCGAAGGCGAACATCCACGATGGAGGCAGGATCGCGTTCGGCCCGGACGGGATGCTCTACGCGGCGACGGGCGACGCCAACATCATGTCGAACGCGCAGAACCTGCAGAGCCTCGGCGGGAAGATCCTGCGGATGACGCCGACGGGTGGCGTA
>DASRII010000538.1:0-30733 GCA_035650075.1 Micromonosporaceae bacterium
GCCGACCCGCAGCCGACCCTGACCAACTACCAGACGATCCTGTTCCGGAGCGCGTTCGGCTCGAGCGCCGGCCTGCTGCCGTACCTCGTCAACTCGCTCGCGATCACGATCCCGGCCACGGTCATCCCGGTCACGCTCGCCGCGATGGCGGCGTACGCCCTGGCCTGGGTCCGGTTCCGGGGCAGCGACACAGTGTTCTTCTTCATCTTCGCGCTGCAGATCGTGCCGCTGCAGATGGCGTTGATCCCGCTGTTGCGGCTGTTCTCGAGTGGCCTGCACGTCGGCGCGCTCACGGTCTTGCCGGCGATGCCGAAGGGGTCGTACCTCGGGGTGTGGACCGCGCACACGATGTTCGCGCTACCGCTGGCCATCTTCCTGCTGCACAACTTCATCGCGCAGCTGCCCCGGGACGTCATGGAGGCCGCGATGGTCGACGGGGCGAACCACTTCCGGATCTTCCGGACGATCGTCCTGCCGCTGTCGACGCCGGCGATCGCGTCGTTCACCATCTTCCAGTTCCTCTGGGTCTGGAACGACCTGCTCGTCGGCCTCACGTTCGCGGGCGGGACACCGGACGTCGCGCCGCTGACCGTGCGGCTGGCGCAGATGGGCGGCAGCTTCGGCCGCAGCTGGGAGCTGCTCACCGCGGGAGCTTTCATCTCGATGGTCATCCCGCTGATCGTGTTCTTCGCGCTCCAGCGGTACTTCGTCCGCGGTCTCCTGGCCGGCTCGGTCAAAGGCTGAACCGGCTCGCCGGATGGCCCGCATCGACGACGTCGCACGGCTCGCCGGGGTCTCGACCGCCACCGTGTCCCGGGCCCTCCGCGGGCTGCCCGAGGTATCGACGGCGACCCGCAGCCGGGTTCTCGATGCGGCTAGCCGGTTGGGCTACGTGGCCTCACCAAGCGCGTCGCGGCTGGCCGGCGGCAAGACCCGGGCGGTGGCCGTGGTGGTACCGCGGATCACGCGGTGGTTCTTCGCCACCGTGGTCGAGGCCGCGGAGGAGGTCCTGCACGATGCCGGGTACGACCTGCTGCTCTACAACTTCGGTGGCCGGGAGCAGGCCCGCCGGCAGCTGCTTCGGCTCGGTGCACTGTACAAGCGGGTCGACGCCGTCATGCTCATCGCTACGCCGCTGGACCCGGACGATCTCGCCGCGGTCGCACGGCTGGCGATCCCCGGCGTCACGGTCAGCTCCGGGACGCCGGTGCCGGGCTGGTCGAGCGTGCGGATCGACGACGTGGCGGCCGGCCGCGCCGCGACCGAGCACCTCATCGCACTCGGACACCGCCGGATCGCGTACATCACCGGAAACGCGGCCGACGAGCTGGCGTTCACCACCCACCTCTGCCGGCAGCGGGGGTACGAAGACGCGCTGCGCGCCATCGGCGTCGAGCCGGACGCGGAGCTGTGGGTCGAGGGCGACTTCACCGTCGCCGGCGGAGCCCGGGCCACCGCGGAGCTGATGCGACGGGGTAGGTCACCGACAGCGATCTTCGCGGCCTGTGACGAGATGGCCACGGGAGCGCTGGCCAGCCTGCGCCGGGCGGGTCTGCGCGTACCGGAGGACATCAGCGTCGTCGGGATCGACGACCACGACATAGCGGGCGCGGTCGGCCTGACTACGGTCGCCCAGCCCGTCGCCGAGCAGGGCCGGCTGGCCGCGGCGGTGGTGCTCGAGTTGCTCCGAATCGGGACGGTGCCCAGCGCGACCTGTGCCGTACTCCCGACCCGCCTCGTGGTCCGGGACTCGACCGCTGCCCCTGGCCGATGGGCCAGGGGCAGCGTTGTTCGTACGACCAACTAGAACGTGGCGAGCCAGTTCAGGTCATCGGCACGGTCGACCCGGTAGACACCGCCGGTGCCGGCGCAGTTCCCGTTGAGGCCGAACGACGTGACGCCGGCGATGACGTTGGAGTTGCCGACGAAGTTCGGACCACCCGAGTCGCCGAAGCACGTCCCGCCGGTGTTGGCATTGTTCGACAGGAGCAGCGAGTAGTCGCCCACGATGCCGCCGTTGATCTGGACCAGGTGCGGATGAGCGACCATGCGGATACGCAGGGCACTGGTGTGGAACGAGGCCGCGTCGGGGAAGCTCTTCTGCAGCCCGTAGCCGACCGCGGTGAACCTGGTACCCGCCCCGCGACGCAAGCTGTCGAGGGAGTTCAGCCCGGGCAGCGTCCCATATGTCGGCATCACCATTGGTTGGTCGAGCACTACGACGCCGAGGTCGAACAGGAAGAACGCGTTCGGGTCGAACTGGGGGTGGGTGAACGGCGTTCCGCCCACGTCACCGTTGAGCGGATAGCCGTTACCGGGGATGCCCGACTCGACATCGGCGGCGAACCAGATCTCGACGTGCGCCGCCGGGGCGTCCGTACAGTGCCCGGCCGTGAGGAACAGCGTCGACGACAACAGCGTGCCGCTGCACCGCCAGAGCGGGTTGCCGTTGGCGTTATGAGCCACCATGAGGCCTACGTACGGGTGTCCGTTGCCGTCGAGTTCGCCGTCGGTGATGGCGGCCGCCGGCCCCGTGGTGAGGGCAAGTACGGCGACCGTCGATATCAGTGCTCCAAGTACCTTCTTTTTCATATTTGTTTTCCTCCCGGGTCTCGGTAGCAGCCAACGTAGGCAGCCGTTCACCAGCCAGTCAACGCCGGACAAGACCTCCGGACCCTTGCCTATCCCTTGACTTGGTGATCTCACGGCTTTCCGGGTGCTCGCCGTGCTGAGCTACCTGCGCCCAGGGGGCTTGATGTGGGCGAACATGCTGCGGGCGTTCCAGGTGGGGAAGGCTCGGATCAGCCATGACGGACCGTCGAGCCGGATGCGGGAGTCGCGGAGCGCCTCGGCCCAGGTGAGCTGGCCGGCGTGCCACTTGACGAAGGCTTCGGCCTCGGCGGTGATGTAGAGGTCTTCGTCGAGACCGGGGTACGTCTTGCAGATCTCGGTCTCGCGGTGCTCGAGCAGCAGCCAGTACCGCTCGTGTTGGCGGAAGCCCGTGAAGTCGAATCGGATGACCACCCGCCGGTCGGGGAGCCGTTCTCGGTGCAGCGCATTGCACATCGACCAGAGCGCGACGAACGGGTCGAGGTTCTCGGGCGCGATCTCGAGCCAACGAGCACCCCACTCGCCGAGCGTCTCGCAGACCTCGAACAGGCCGTCGCCCGATTCGGTGAGCCGGTACCGGTCACCGCGTCCATGCGGCTTGGGTGCCGACTCGACGATGCCGAGGCGTTCGAGCTGTCTGAGCCGCTGCGCGAGAAGAGTGCGCGAGAGCCCTGGCGCGCCCGCGAGAATTTCCCCGAAGGTCTCGCAGCCCAGGTGCAGGTTACGGATGATCAGCGGAGTCCAACGCTCGGCGAAGATTTCCGCGCCGCGGGCGATCGGGCAGTACTGGCCGTAGGTCCTCACGGTTGCAGTGTCGCGAGCCTTCCGCCCGCCGTGAAGTCCAGATTCCTTACTTCGAAGTCCAGATCCCTGACTCCTCGAAGGACGTCCCCCGATGTTGCCATGGGGACGAGTCCACAGAGGAGGAAACGATGACCGTACCGACCCGTGAATTGGAGATCTCTGGATTCCGCGGCGACGTGATCACCGCCGAGCACGCGGATTACGACGACGCCCGAGCCATCTGGAACGGCATGGTCGACCGACGACCCCGACTGATCGCCCGATGCACCGGAGCCGCCGACGTGGCCGCGGCGGTGCGCTTCGCACGGGACCACGACCTCGAGATCGCGGTGCGGGGCGGGGGCCACAACGTGGCCGGTACCGCTGTCTGCGACGAGGGGATCGTCATCGACCTCTCCGCGATGCGCGCCGTCTCGGTCGACCCCGCCGAACGCACGGTCCACGTACAGGGTGGTGCCCTGTGGGGGGACGTCGACCACGAGACCCAGGCGCATGGTCTGGCCACGACGGGAGGCATCGTGAGCCACACCGGCGTCGGCGGCCTCAGTCTCGGCGGCGGCATCGGCTGGCTCATGCGCAAGCACGGGTTGGTCGTCGACAACCTCGTCGAGGCCGAGGTGGTCACCGCCGAGGGCGAGATCGTCCGGGCATCGGCCCACGATCACCCCGACCTGTTCTGGGCACTGCGCGGCGGCGGTGGGAACTTCGGCGTCGTCTGCTCGTTCCGGTTCGCCGTGCACCCTCTCGGTCCCACCGTCACCGCAGGTCCGGTCATCTGGGCGGCCGAGGATACCGCCGAGGTCCTGCGCTTCTACCGCGAGTTCGTCGCCGACGCGCCCGACGAGCTCGGGACCATCATCCGGCTCGGCACGATTCCGCCGGGGCCGGCCGTCAGCCACGAGCTGCGGTTCCGACCGGCGATCGCGGTCGGCTGCTGCTACGCCGGACCCGTGCCGGACGGTGAACGGGCCGTTCGTGCGCTCCGCGAGTTCGGGACCCCGCTCGTGGACCTGGTCAGACCCACGCGCTACGTCGATCACCAGAGCGGTATCGATGACACCGTCCTGCACGGATGGCATTACTACTGGAAGGCCGCGAGCCTCATGGGTCTGTCCGACGAGGTCATCGACGTCATCGCGGAGCACGCCCATCGCGCCACGTCGCCGAGGTCATACGCGGCGATCTTCCACATGGGCGGCGCGGTTGCCCGCGTCCCCCGCGATGCCACGGCGTATCCGGGCCGCGACGTTGCCCACCACATCATCATCGACGCCGTCTGGCCGGCGGACCAGCACGGTGCGGTAGCCACGGCCGAGACCGCGTGGGCCAGGGAGTTCGTCCAGGCTCTCCAGCCGCACCGCGCCGGCGTCTACGTCAACTTCCTCGACTCCGACGACGACGCCAGCCGCGTACGCGAGGCCTACGGCGACGACACCTACCGGCGGCTCGCCCAGATCAAGGCGACGTACGACCCCGAGAACGTGTTCCACCACAACAAGAACATCGAGCCATGAACGGGATCCTCAGGCGGGCCGCGCCCGCGGTCCTGACGGTCGCTGTCCTGTTCGCCAATACAGCTTGTTGGCACGAGGACGTCCCCGATCCTCGGGTGTGGGTCGTCGACGTCGTCCCGGACAAGAGCTTCGCCGCCGGCCAGCGCGCGTCGCTGGTCGGCGGTCGCCACGAGGTGACGCTGCAGTTCACCGTGTTCGCCACCGTCTGTGCCCCGGAGGCGTTCGTATTTCCGCTCGCGGAGGGGTACGGGCACATCAACTGCTTGATCAACCCCATTCCCGGCACGGTGAACGAGATCGACCACTCGTACCCCCACCTGCGGGTGCGGGAGCTGACCGCCACCGCGCACGTCCAGATCGTGGCCGAACACGGCACGCAGCAGGTCAAGAGCCTCGCCGACAGGGAGGTCGGACCACTCACGATGGGTGTGCCGTACGTACTCGCGCCGGTGAGTTGGCCGTTCGACCCGTCCTTCATACCTGAGGACATTGGCGATCCGCAGAACCCGTACCGCATCTACGCGATAGTGCGGGACTGCCGGCTGAGCAACGGATCCGTCTGCGGCAACAACGCCCGGCGCTACTTCTTCGCTCCACCCGGCGGAATCGGCACCGGCCAGCAGGGACTCGGCGCGGCCGGAGCCGAACTCAGCATCCCCGGCCGGGCCGCCGGCCTGACCAACCTGCCAATCGGCTCGGGACAAGAAGGCCGGCCCAACCAGCCGGACCCGAACCGGCCGATCGGCGGGGTACCGATCCGCCGCATCGTCCAAGGTCTCTTCCAAGCCGGCAGCGGCCTCGGCCGCGTGCACTTCTGGGGCGCCGAGTTCGCCGAACCACAGCCAACCCAGGCCGCCGCCCTCGTCGAGGAGGCATTCAGCAGGGGCCTGACCGTCGGCGTGAACTCCACGCCCGTCTCGGAGCTGCGACGGTACGACGCCGGCCCGCTCGGCGGCGCCCTGTGGTGCCGGACTTTCAAACACACGCTGCTCGCGAGCCAGACCAGCTACGCCTGCGGTTGGGCGGACCAGTGGACGGTAGGGACGATCTCGGTCAACGACTACGCCCGACGGAACCTCAACCTCACCGAGGCCGAAGCTGCCGCGCTCCTCGTCACGATGCGCCGCGACATCGAAGCCGTGCGCTAGGCCGGCTGTCCGGCTGCTCGGAGCTGGCAGTACCCGAGGTGGTAGCCCAGGCCGGCGTACCCGAAGATCGTCTCGTAGTAGAACGGCCGGAAGGGATCCCGTTCGACCCTCCCGCGCCACTCGTCGTGCCAGAACCCGTCGTTGGCCTCGCCGGCCCGGGTCAACAGCCGCACGGCGTCGGCCCACCGCTCCTCGGCTTGTGCCACCAGAGCGAGATTGATGTCGGTATGGAGCAACTGTGGATCCAGCTCCCGCGCGGCATCGAAGGATCTGGCCGCACCGTTCGTGTCCTTCAGCGCGAGCAGCTGTACGCCAATCATGTTTCGCAGTCCCGCGTGTCCGGGCGCCAGTGTCGCGCCGCGCTCGTACGCCTCGAGCGCCCCGCGGTCGTCGCCTACAGATCGCAGCACGTGTCCGCGGAAGAACCAGACGGTGGCAGAGGTGGCATCCGCGTCGACGGCTCTCGCCGAACGATCCAGTGCCTTGTCGAATTCGCCGAAGATGCGGGCGATCAGGCCAAGGTACCCGAGTACCACCGCGTCGTTGGGCTGTTGTTCGAGGTGCTCTGTCATCGAAGCGATGTAGCGGTGTGCCTTGGCGTCGCGCGCGGACACGGATCGGCAGTGTCCAAAGTGGTTCATCACGACCGGAGCGCTGGCGACCTCGCCACCGAGCTCCTGGATCGACGCCGCCACCGACTCGTTTATCGGCCGCCGGTAGCGCAAGCCTGCCCGGTTGCGGAAGACCTTGAGCTCCCGGCCTGTGTAGAAGCCGCCGGTGGCGAAGAAGTTGTAGCGCATCAGCCGCGTGCCCAGCACCCCGCTGTCGACAGTGGACAGATGTTGCCGAAGCAGGTCGTGCTGCGTGGCCGGCAACCGTTCGTCGGCGTCGAGGAACAGGATCCACTCACCGTCGGCGCGTTCGAGGGCCGCGTTGCGCGCCGCCGAAAAGTCGCCGGTGAACTCGACGGCGGCGAAGACATCGGCGGCTGTCCGCGCCCTCTCCGCGGTGCCGTCGGTCGAGCCCGTGTCGACGATGACGACCTGGTCGACGAGGTCGCGTACCGAGCGCAGGCATCCGTCCAGGAACGCCATCTCGTTCTTGACAATCAGACACAGCGTCAGGTCCACGTCGTCATCCGTCCGCCAAAGCGTGGTCGAGGAATCGCAGTGTTTCGCGCATCAGGGCGGCCCGGGCCGGGACCGACTCGAACAGGTGATCAGTGTCAGAGACTTCGGCCACCCAGGCGCCGAGCTGTCGGAGCTCGCCGGCCGCCACGAGCAGTTTGCTGTCCCTGCCGCCGAAGATGAGACCCCAGGGTTTGCCTCGCTCGGACAGGGCTCGGCGTGGGTAGAGCCCTTCCCGTTCGCGGAAGAAGGCTGCCGGCAGATGAAACTCGCCACCCCGGATCGGCGTGATCGTGTCGGTGTCGAACCGGATCCCTTCGATGAGATCGCTGGAGATCAGGAGGGTGGCGGCACTGTTCACCATTCCGGACGCGAGCGCGGCGGGCACTCCGCCGATACTGATCCCGGCGGCTATGACGGGTCGAGGCCCGACAACCTCGATCGCCCACGCCGCGGCGGCGCAGAAGTCACTGACCATCCCGGCGAAGGTGGTGTCTGCGAAGTCGCCCGACGACTCGCCGGACCCGCGTAGATCGAACCGCACCGTCGCGAAGCCGTGACCCGCCAGATCTCCGGCCCAACGAGCGAGCAGGTCGGCCGGGCCGCTGCGATCACCGGTGAGGCCATGCGCGCAGACGATCGCAGCTCGGCATGGTCCCGGCGGGCGGTCGAGCACGGCCAGGCACCAGCCGCCGGGGACGTCGATGACGGTCTCCAATCGCTCCCCGGTCGTCGCAGAAGGCGTGGTCACGACGGGGCCGACCAATCCACATCGATGTACCCGGCGTCGACGACGCGTGCTCGGCGACCGGGACGGGCGGCCTCGACGAGCAGCGGAAGCACCGGATCGCCCACATGATCGACGACTACGACAGCGCGATCGTCAGGCACGTTCTCGTCCTGCAGACGCATGAGGAGGTCGTCCCGAGCCGCCGGATCGCGGAAGTGCACCAGATCGCAGGCACGGACCGCGAGGATCGCTTCGGGTACGAATATCCACCGCGCGTCGTCGGGCAGTCTCGACAGCCAGCCGTCGGTCGGTACCGCCCCGTGCCACAGGTCGGCGGTCAGGCCGACGTTTCCGTGCGAGGCCAGCAGCTGCCGGTGCGGTGCACCCGTGAGATTGCGATCGGCCGGTACGCGTCCCATGCCTACCGGCGGACCCACGGTTACCAGGTCGTTTCCGGCGCGGAGGACCCGCAGGTGGGCATCGACCCAGTTGCGGTCCGGTCGAGCGCCGGCGGGCACCGCCAGGACGAAGTCCGCGCTCTGGGCGGCCTCGGTATCGTCCGGCCGCAACACAGGTACCTCGAGGACCGACAGAGACCTCCGGGCGGCCTCGTCGTCCGGATGGGCAAGAGCGACGACATTCTCGGGTTCACCGAGCGCCAGCGCCACCCGTCGCGCCAGGTACCGAACCGTCTCGGACATCGCGTACCGCGTGGAGTTCCATACGGTCATGCCCGGGCGTACCCGCACCGGCTCGTGTTCCCGGTGCCGGTCGGCCCGGTCGCGGCCGGGATCCCACCGCTGCCCGATTGCGGCGGTCCGCGACTCGCGCGCAGCGCGGTCAGCCCATAGGTAGAGGTGCAACACCGCGTCCGGAGCGGTTTGCATCATGGATCGGCCTTCGAGCACCACGCCGGACGTCGCGACGCGGCGCAACTCAGCGCGTACCCGGGACCGGACGCCGGGGTCCTGGGCCAGCCGGCTGGCCTTCGCCGCGAGGTCGTCGCCGTGCAGGTCGGATTCACGGTATCGAGCTTCGCCAGCGCGGATCAGTGGATCGGCGATGCCATCCGGCCCTGGTTCGAAGTCGACGGAGACGTCGTCGCCCGCCACCACGATCGCGCGATACAGCAGGCCGGCGGAGACCCAGCGCCACCCCAGGACACCGGCGAGCGCGCGGGCCACCGCGGTCTTGCCCACCCCGTTCGGCCCGTCGATCGTCACCACCGGCGTGGTCACGGCTCGCCTCGTTGCGTCGCGGGGAGGAGGTGCTCGAGGATCGTCCGAACCGCTTCGTCGGTGGGTATCCGGCCATCGACGCGGACGTGGGGTACCGAAGACATCACCTCACCGAACCTGACCGCGGCGAACCGCAGAAACGAGTCGTTGCCGCCGATCCCCGCATCGCGACGCGACGCGATCCGTTCTCGGGCGGTGGCTGGCGGGACGTCCAGCCAGATGGCCAGATCGGGCTTGGGCAGGGAATCCAGGAGTGGCTGCCATTCCGCCAGATCGGCACCGAAGTAGGACTGGTTGACCACGTGGTCCGAACACCACCGATCGGCGATGACCAGCGAGCCACGGGCCAATGCCGGCTCGACATCGGCTCGAGCCGCAATGGCCAGTCGCAGACTGAAGTAGCCTGCCATCCACTGTTCACGCGCCCGCCAGTCACCTTCCCCGGGCGCAGGCAACGACCGGACTTGGCGCACCAGGACCGGATCGCCCTTCAACGGGGCGAGCGTGATCACCTCCGACCAATGCCCTTCCGCGCGGGCGGCCAGCCGCTCGACGAGCGTCGACTTGCCACCCCCGTCGACGCCGCTGACTGTCACGAATGTGCCCGGCACCACCTGGGCCAGCTCCTCACCAACCGGGCGACGAGGACCGACAAGGCGGCTCGGTCGGACTCGGCGCGAAACAACGGATCCGCAGTGGACAGTCGCAACCCGGACTGGTGCGCCGCGGCCGCAGAGACGATCGCCACATCCCAACGCGGAGGGTCGAGCCGGTCGCACAGCATACGCAGCAACCCGGTGGTGACTTCCAGACCGCCGACCAGATTGGGCTCCGCGCCGATCTGCGTCCAGGTCCACACCTCGTCCGGGGTGAGCGGCTGGCGGGGCGCCAGCACCGTGGGAGCATCGGCCAACGCTGATTGGAGCCGGCCGGCGTCGGGCGGGCTCAAGGCGATCCGTAGCCCCGTTCGTGGGTCGGATTCGTCAGGGAGCAGCGCCGCCGACAGTCCACGCGCGATCCAGTGGACGGGTACCTCCGGATACCGTTGCACGACCGCGTCCGTCACCTCAAACACTCGTGCGTCTATGGCGTCGATGTCGAGTCGCGACCGACTCTCCCCGCATCCGGGCAGATCGAAGCGCACGGCCGCCAATCCGCTCGCGGCACAGCCGTCGGACACCTGCCGGAGCAGGTAGTTGTTACCGGTCCGGTTCTCGCCGATGGCGTGCAGCAGCACGACCACACCCGTCACGCCGCCGGACTCGGCGGTTACCCAGACCGGCTCGTGCGGCACCGGCAACCGGTGCGGGCGCACCGCGAGGGGCGTCACCGCGGTTCCCGTACCCATCGCATGCGCTCCTCGCGCCAGCCGGCCGCGGCCAGCCGGTCTCGCAGCGGAGCGGGATTCGGGTTACCGGCGAGCACGACCTCGCTCTCCACCACGGGAACGCCCGCCTCGTGCAGCCGCGTACCGAGCGCCGTCGTCAACGCGACCGAGCAGCCTCGACCCTGCGCGTGCCGGAGCACGAACACGTCCACGACGTACCCACACGGTCGCGACAGGTACCGGTCCGGTCGCAGAATCGCGTAACCATGGCCGACGAGGTCGCCGTTCTGCTCCGCGACCACGCACACCGCCTCCGAGCCGGAGGGGTCCGGAAATCGTGCGCGGACCCACTGGTCGAGGTCGACATCCGGCTCCTGGCCGAGGAGGCCCCGGCGGACTGCGGTGGCCAGGCAGTCGTACACGAAGTCGGCATCGGTCGGAACAGCCGGTCTGATGGTCCAATCGGATTCGGGCCAGGAGCTCGAGGTGCGCCGCCGGACGGTCAGGACCTCGGGTTGAAATCCGTAGCGCTGCAGCGGTTCGCTCAACGCCACCCCGCTGCCGTGCATGGGTACCTCGACACGCATCTGCAGATCCGTCGGTAGCCGTTCGAGGAGTGCGGCGGCCGCGTCTGGCGGGCGCGCGACGAGGCCCTCGATTCGCCGATCCCGAAAATGCGTCAACGGATGAAGGCACTCGGCGACCCGCATGGCGGCCACCGCGACACCGTCTTCTCGAACCGCCGCCGTGCCGGCGGCACCATCGTCGTCGACGATGCTGTCGGCGTACCACGTCATCTGCGTTTCTTCGGCCCCGTCCACCGCCGCCTCCCGGAACTGGTCCCGCAGCGCGTTACGCCACCAGACCAGCTCGACGTCGGTGAGTTCGGCGTACGGATCGAGGTCTCCGACCGACTCGAAGATCTCCTCCACCTCCTCCGCCCGAGCGATTGCCTTGATACGAGCCCGGTAGTCCGGCAGCCAAGCAGTTACGGCGGTCCCGCGCAGCGGGGTGCCATCCGCTCGCGGTGGATAGGCGTACACGGGAAGACCGGCGCCGAACCACGGCCGCGCGGGCAGGCGCTCGACCGTGGCCAGCGTGAGCCGCGCCGATACCCGGCGGCCGAACCGGTACGCCCGGTCGGTGAGTCCGAACATCCGCGCGCGCCAGTGGTACCGCGACCGCGACCCGCCCGCGGTGAGCCAACTCAACCGTTCTGCCGGCTCGGTGGCCCCGGCCGCGGTAGCCAACTCCGCGAGGGCGTCGAGGCCGTGCGTGACGTCATGCCGCCGTACCTGCGCGCGTACCTCGGCCCAGTCCACCTGCTGGCGTGCGATCACGATGAAGTCGAGCAGATCCCGGCAGATCGGCTGATCGCGCTCCATCAGTTCGACAGCGAAGTTCACCGCGAGTTGGGTCGGCGCGAACGCGGAAAAGGTCGAGCCGTGCTCGGTCACGGTCGTGCGGGTGTCCCATGCCGCGGCCGGGATCGGCAGGCAGCGGGTCGAATCGATGGCCAGACCGCCGGCGGCCACGTCCAGATAGACCGGATGGCCCAGGTCCGGCCGGCGCCGGTTCAGGGCCGCTGCCGCCCAGACACCGCCCGCGGTCGGGTCCCGCCGGCAGACCACCGGCCGTGCCACGTAGTAGCCGTGCTCCGCGACCGCCGCGATCGTGCCAGCGAGCCCGCGGGGGTTCGGCACCAGTACGTCGATGTCGTTGGCCTCGCGCGGCCAGCCGAGCGGGTAACAGCGTTGCAGCGCCGGGCCACGCAGTACCGCGTACTCGACTCCGTGCTCGCGGAGGCATCGATCGACGGTGCGCAACTCGGCCGCGAGGACGGCAGCCCGATGCTGCTGGCGGGCCAGCTCACGAGGCCACGCCCCGTTCGCCTCCTCGGCACCCGCGACGGCCAGCCGCAGGTACGGCGAAAGCAGCTTGTCCCGGCGCAGATTGTCGATACTCGTGGGGACGCTGTGCCGCAGGGCCAGAGCCGCCCACCGTTGCTCCGGTGGATCCGTTGCCTCGGACCAGTCCCGCAACAGGGCTACCGCGGCCGCGGCCAGCTCTACCGTTGCTGGCGTCATGGCAGTGGGGGGTAGTGGTGATCAGCGGCGAAGTAGGGCCGGATCTGTGGCGGCGGGAATGGCGCGCCCCGATGCAGGTAACTGTCGAGGAATCGCTGGGTCCGGGCCAGAATGTCGGCGGCGTCGGAGGGCGCGACGTGAGCGGCGCGTACCGAGTCCGCGAGCTCATCGAGATCGATCATCCGATAGGTGGGACCCATACCCTCCACGACGAGGTCGACGAGGGCGTCGCTGACGTCGTAGACGAGCCGGCCACCACGCTCGATCTGGCGGATGGTCACCACGTCGACGTACCACTCATCGATCCAGCCGAACGGCTCGTAGACGAGCTGGACCTCGTGGTCGAGTAGCCAGAAGTACCGTCGAGGGCCGGCGTGGCGATGGTAGGACTCGTCGCGGACCAGTACAGTGCCGTAGCGCCACGCCGGCAGCTCCGCTCCGCCGTGGATGCGGTGCGAGACAAGAGCCTGAACCGCACGCGGTGGCGCCGACGTGTCCAAGTCCGCTCTCCCCCCGCTCTTCCTCTTCGCTAACCGTCGTCGCGCGAGGTGTTCGGCCCCAGGTACCTGGCGACGACGACGGACACCGCCGAGGTCAGCTGGATCTCGGACGCCAGCAGCCGCGGATGCCGCAACCAGTGCAGACGGGCATGGTCCAGGTCGGATCCGTGCCGCGGCGGCCAGGTGTCGAAGGGCGTGAAGTCGTCGATGACGACAACCCCGCGCGGTCGCAACCACTCATCGACGTCGACCACGCCTCCGGTCTTGCCATGCCCGCCGCCGTCCAAGACGAGCAGGTCGAACGGGCCGTCCGTGACGAGTTCCGACCAGTCACCATGCCGTACCTCGACCGGTGGGCCGGTTTCGCGCTTGGCGAACAGCTCCCGCACGGTGGCGACTCGGGCCTCGTCGCGGTCGATGGATACCAGACGTGCGGCGGGGTGCGCCGCACCGGCCAGCCAAGCCAGGCCGACACCACATCCGGTGCCGGTCTCTCCGATGACGCCGGGTCCGAGCCCGGCCGCGAGCAGCGCGAGCAGCCGCCCGTGTGGCGGCAGGCAGGACTCTTCGAAGCCCATCTTCTCCGCGGCCGCGACCGCATCCCGAACAAGTGCCGGTACAGCGTCGTCCCCGGCGTATGCGGACGTACCCTTCACCGACACGCCGCCATTCTTGCTGGCCACATTGGCGACGGTCAAGGTCATTTGTGCGAGCCAACATATCGAGACTCGGGGATATTGCTGTCGCGGCTCCTCGTGTGACATTCTGACCCATTGACACGCTTGTCCGTTCCTTCCAAGACTTCGCGGGGGGCATGGTGGCGGACCAGTTGATCGTTGACGGGGCTTTGATCCGAGACGGCGATGACGTGGCCTTCGGATCACCGGAGTCCTTTTTCGAAGATCCAATGATGACCGATGCCGGCGAGGAAGCCGCACCGTGGACCAGGGCGCTACCCGTCTCGATCAACGACACCTACGGTGATCCATTCATCCCGGAACAGGTCGGCAATACCGTAGTCAAGCTGGCGTCGCTCCTCGAGCACCGCGCGCCGATAGCGATATTCACCAAGGCGGGCTACGACACGGATGTGCTCGCTCAACTCGCCACGGTCGCGGCCAACACCAAGGTCGTCATCTTCTACTCGTTGACCGCGCTCGACGAAGGCGGCATCAGCTTCGACAACCGACTGAAGTTCATCGCGGCCCTGCGCGAGATCTTCCCCAACACGTTCGTCTTCACGCGGCCGATAATCCGCAACCGCAACGACGATCCGGCCACCTTGCGCCGGCTCGCCGAGGCGGCCGCCGAACTCACCGGTCAGTTGGTGCTGGGCGGGCTGCACGACGCGAAGAAGCGCAAACAGCTCGACCTGTCGGTCGAAAACCAGCTCATCCGGCACTGCGACGAGCTGGGCGTCCGGGCATTCTTCAAGACCAGTTGTGCCGCGGCGTGGACCCATGACCTGCCCTGCTGGGTTCACGACCTCGGCGCGCCGTGCCGGCTGGACGTGTTGACGGATCTGGGCTATCGGCTGCGGTCCGACGAGCGAACGGTCTACCTCGACATGGGATCGACCGGCGACATCAACTTCGTGCGAATGGTGGCCAATTCCGATGTGTACGTGGAACGTCTGGTCAGCAACTACAACCTGCTGACCATTCCGACCGGAATGCGGAAACTGGAAGCCACCTCGTCGTGGTTCGCCTGGTCCGAAAATATCGAAACCTGTCTGGACTGCAGCTATTGCATCATCAAGCAGATCGAGTACCTCAAGAAGATGAGGGTCCGGATCGGTGTTCACCCAACCCGACTGCCCCAGATCGCGAGTGGTCACGACGGGCCCGACCTGCTCGCCGGGATGCGGCGGACGAAGTTGCCTTCCGACGCTCAGCCGGTCCACCGGTATGGGGACGTGCGTGTCGAGAAGCCGTGTCGGGTCGGGCTGTACCGCCCGGCAAAATCGCAGAGAGAGGGGGTGCTTCGCGTGAGGGACGTCACCGTCATCCTGTCCGACAAGGTTGGCTCTGGCGGTACCAAGAGCTAACAGGCGCCATGGTGGTCGCGCGGCCTGTTGGGTCGCCGGCCACCATGTGCCGCTATCGACGACGCGATCCCCTGCGAAGAAGGCGAGCGTGACAGGCGACGACGAGGCTGTTCGCTGCAGTGCACTGACCAAGACCTTCGGCGCGCGGATCGCTGTTGACCGGCTGGATCTCGAGCTGCGCGCCGGAGAGTCGTTGGCCGTCATCGGCCCCAACGGCGCCGGAAAGACCACGACCATCCGGATGATCGCCTGCATGACCCGCCCCTCCAGCGGCAGCCTGCGAGTTCTCGGCTTGGAACCGGCACGTCACGCGACCGTCATACGGCATCGCATCGGGGTCGTTCAGCAGCACAATGCGCTCGACCGCGAGCTGTCCGTTCTCGACAATCTGCGGCTGTACGGCCGTTACTACGGCATGTCGGCGGCCGAGGCGGAGCGCCGGTCACGTCACTTGTTGGATTTCATGAAGCTCACCGCCAAGGCCGACGCGGGAGTACGCCAACTGTCCGGGGGTCAGGCGCGCCGGCTCAGCATCGCGCGTGCACTCATCAACGACCCCGCGCTCGTACTGCTCGACGAGCCGACGACCGGGCTCGATCCCCAGGCCCGCCAGATGCTCTGGCAAAGGCTCCGCACACTACGTAAACGCGGTACCGCGCTGCTCATCACGTCGCACTACATGCCGGAGGTGGAGCAGTTGTGCGACCGCGTCCTCCTGCTGGCTGACGGCCGCCTCGTCACCAGCGGCCACCCGAGAGATCTCGTAGCGCGGCATTGCAGCCGTGAGGTCGTCACGGTACGCCTGCGAGTGGGCGATCCTCGCCCCGAACCAGCGGCCCTGTCGGGCCTCGGCGACTTCGTGGCCACCGTAGGGGACCGTGTCGTCGTGCACACTCCGGACGCGCGCACGTCGCTCCGGGCGCTCGGCGATCTGCTCACGCCCGAGGCCGTTCACGTCCGGCGTAGCTCATTGGAGGACGCATACCTGCGACTGACCGGACTGAATCTCACCGAGGAGCGGCGGTGAGGCTGGCCTGGCGGGTAGTCGAGTTCCAGGTGTACCACTATCGCCGCACATGGCAGTCGTCGGTCGTCGGCACCGTGGTCTTCCCGGTGCTCGCCCTGCTCGTCCTGGGCATCGGGGTCGACCGTCTCATCGGGGCGAGCGATGCGCTGGGCGGAATCAGATACCTCGACTTCGTCGCGCCCGCGGTGCTGGCCGGTACCGCCATGCAGGTCGCGGCTACCGAGGCCACGATGCCGATCTTCGTCGGCCTGCGGCTGACGCGTACCGCCGAGGCGATGCTGGCCACTCCCATCGGACCGTCCGGCCTGGTCGACGGCCACCTGCTGTGGATCTGCCTGCGAACGGCGACAGCATCGCTGGTCCTGTTTGGACTGTCGGCGTGGCTCGGTGTCTTCACGATCTCGACCCTGGTACCGGTGCTCGGTATCTGCCTGCTCGTCGCGTTGGCGCACGCCGGGCCGCTCCTCGCCTACTCGGTGCGCCAGGACACCGCCTACGGGCTCGTGGCGATCAGCCGCCTGTTCGTCCTGCCGATGATGCTGGGCGCCGGCACGCTGGCGCCGGTCGACCTGATGCCGCCGTTTCTCGCGTACGTCGCGCGTGCGACTCCGCTATGGCACGGCGCGCAGCTGTGCCGCGCGGCGGCCGGCGCCACGATGCCGGCGTGGACGATCGCGGTCCACGTCGGATACCTGCTGGCGTGGGCAGGCATCGGGTACGCCTTCGCGCGCCGTACCTTCAACCGAAGACTGGGCCTGTAGCCATGAGCCGAGCGGTGATGGACGACGCCGCGACGCTGGCCGCGCTCAACCGGCGGTTCCGGCTCCGCCGGGCGTGGTTGATCGTCCGGCGCAACGTGCTCGTGTTCCGCACGGCCCGGCTGGCCCTGCTGTCCGGCATGATCGAGCCCCTGGTCTACCTGCTGACGCTCGGCGTCCTGCTGGACCGGATGGTCGGTACGGTGACCGTGTCCGGGCAGACGGTCGACTACCTGTCATACGTCGCGCCCGGGCTGCTCGCGGCCACGACGATGACCGTCGTCGTGAACGAGTCGGTGTCCAACCTCTTCTACAAACTGAGAATCAGCCGTGCGTACGACGCGGTACTGGCCGCTCCGGTTTCCGGGGTGGACATCGTCGTCGGCGAACTCGGTTGGACGTTGATGCGGACGGCTCTCTGCGCGGCACCGTTCATAGCGGCGATGGCGGGGTTGGGTGTCGCCTCGCGCGCATCGGTTCCGCTGTTGCTGCTCGGTACGCTCATCGAGGCCATCGCGTTCGGTGCGGTCGGGCTGGCCGTGGCCACGTACCTCCGAACCTGGCAGCAGCGCGATCTGGTGCAGGTCGTGGTGCTGCCGATGTTCTACCTGTGCGGGACCCTCTTTCCGGTGCAGGGCTATCCCGAAGCCGTCCGCGCGTTGGTCACGATCACGCCGCTGTACCCCTGTGTCGAGTTGTTGCGATCCTGGAGCGTCGGTGTGGCTCAGGTCGACGTCTCGTTCAGCCTGGCCTACCTCGGGCTCATGACGGTGGTCGGCGGTGCGGTGGCTGTGCATCGCATCGAGACGTTGCTGCGGAGGTAGCCATCAACGACCAGAGGGTTTCCGTCGGCACCGGACCATGGATGGTGGCCCAACCACCCGCCTGGCCGGCGAGGAGATCGAACCCACGGACCCAGGAGAAGCCGTCGGTGACAGCTCCGGTCCCCGGATCGATACGGGAGTATCCCGTCGCTGTCAGATGGCCTGTCGGCGCGTTGCCCGGCAACGGGATCCATACCCGCTCCGGGCCTTCGTATATGCCGCGTACAGCCTGGATGACCTCGGCGTGGGTGACGAACAGGTGGCGTCCGCCGACACCGCGCAGGGCCAAGTCGACGAGCAGTGTCCGTAACCGCGCCTGTACCTGCATGAGACTCTCGCCGGACGGTGGCGCCCAGAACCATGGATCGGCGGCGGCCTCGGCACGGCTCTGCTGCCGCCACACGGCTCGGTCCGCGGGCGGCATGCTTCCGACGACGGGTCCCCACGCACGGTCAGCCAGCGCGGGCTCGACTCTCCACCGCGCGCCGGGCAGCGCGAGGCGGGCGGCGGTCTCCAGGGTCCGGAAGGCCGGCGATACCGCGTACCCGTCGAAGCGGTGCTCGTCGCGCTCGACCAGCCGAGCACCGGCCCGTTCGGCTTGCTCCGCGCCGCGGTCGGTGAGGCGCCAGGTGTGCGGTGTTCGGACGTCGGAGTCGGCGCCTTCGCTCTCGCCGTGCCGGATGAAGAAGAGTTCGACCGGCCCGCCCGACATCGTCATCGCAATGGCCATCCCGGATCAGTGAAGGAAGCACATGGAACTGCACTGGTTTCTACCATTGAGCCCCGACGTCAGCCACGTTGGTACCTGGCCGGAGGAGGGACCCGAACCCTCGCTCGACCATCTGACCGCGATCGTCGAAGCGGCCGCCGAGGCCGGCTGCCGGTGCCTGCTCGTGCCAGCGAGCTACGTGACGTGGCTCGAGACCTTCACCGCGGCCGCGGCGGTACTCGGCCGGACCTTACACGTTCAGCTCATGCTCGCGGTCCGCCCCAATCAGTTCCACCCGGCCCAGGCGGCCAAGAT
Source organism: Micromonosporaceae bacterium (assembly GCA_035650075.1). Lineage (GTDB taxonomy): Bacteria > Actinomycetota > Actinomycetes > Mycobacteriales > Micromonosporaceae > DASSUC01. The sequence continues at coordinate 18,766 of DASRII010000538.1, forward strand.
GGTTGCCAGCTTGCAGTTGCTCTTTCCCGGACGCGTCCGCCTCAACGTCACCACGGGCGGCTGGGACGAAGACCGCTGGATCGGCAGCTACGACGACCGCGGTCAGCGCTACCGCCGGCTGCACGAGTGGCTCGAGATCGTGCACGGGATCTGGTACGGCGACCACCCGTTCGACTTCGACGGTGAGATCTACCGCCTCGACGGCGCGCGGCTCGTACGCCGGCCCGAGGGCCATGTGCCGATCGCGATGTCTGGTTCATCGCCGGAAGCACGGGAGGCCCTGATCCGATTTGGTGACTCGTACCTGCTGTTCGCCGCGCCGCCGGCTCAGGTTGCCGACGAGATCGGGGTACTTCGCGGGACCGCCGGCTGCCACGAGGGCATCAGCGTCGGCCTGCGCTCACACATCATCGTGCGGGAGACCGAGAGCGCCGCCTGGGAAGCGGCTGAAGAGGTGATCTCCCGAGTGGACCCGAGAGTACGTGAGGTGGTCGCGGCCCAGCAGATGGCCGGACCATCTCAACGCGCGGCGCAGCAACGGTTGTCGACCGCCGAGGATCTCGTCGTGTCGCCCAACCTCTGGGCCGGTATCGGCACCGGCCGGTTCGGCGTCGCCACCGCGATCGTCGGCGACCCGCAGCAGGTGGCGGACCGACTCATGGAGTACGCCAAACTCGGGGTGGATTTCTTCATTCTGTCCGGGTACCCGAAGCTCGCCGAGGCGCGACGGTTCGGTCAGCTGGTGACACCGGTGCTGCGCGAGAGGGGTGTCATCGGCGGACAGCGGACAGGATCGCCGAACGTCGTGTCACCGCGAGAGAATCATTGAAGTGCGCCAACCCGTCGGCTAGCGAGACGGGCCGCACCTGATTGGCCACGAACTCACGGGCTGTCGCGTAGTCGGGGAAGACCACGGTACCTTCGACGTCGCTGACGGATACGTCGGTGAACCACGGGGCCAGCAACGACTCCGCCGCCTCAGCGGCGAAAGGGATGCGGTAGGTCACGTCCGGGAGACGGTCCCACAACTCGGCCATGTGCCGCTCGCTCTGTGTCGCGGCCACGAGTGTCCCGCCCGGCTCGAGAACACGGTGAATCTCCGCGAAAGCCGTGGGCAGATCCGGCTCGTCCAGGTAGTGGAACAGCCAGGCGGCTACGACGCAGCTGAAGCGTTCGCTGCTGAGCCCGAGGTGCCGCACGTCTTGACAGCTCGCGGGCACACCTCGGGTAGCCGTAAGGGCCGTCATGCGCTCGGAAGTGTCGACGCCGAGGACAGACCAGCCTGCCTCAGCGGCACGCGCGGCCAGCTCCCCTTCGCCGCACCCGACATCGAGGAGAGCCCCGGGCGGCTGCCGGGCGAGCACCGACCACAGTACGTCGCGCGCATCCGGCCCTGACGAACCTCGATAGACCGAGCGCTGCGCCCGGTAGCGACGCTCGTCCGCGAACACTGATCTCGAGTGAGCCTGCCTGACCCCGTCGTCCGCCACTACGCGCACCTCCCGGTGAGGCTTGACGCCACAACTCTTACTATATAGATTTAGTGCATGACCCGATCCCGACGCCCATCCCCACAGACCATCGCTGTCGTGCTGGCGTTGGCGGAGAAGCCTACCGCGTGGCGCTACGGCTACGAGTTGTGCCGCGAGCTGGACCTGAAGCCCGGCTCGCTGTATCCGATTCTCGTGCGACTGGCCGATCGGGGACTGCTGGAGACAGCCTGGGAGACCGACGCACCGGCCGGTCGGCCACCGCGTCACCTGTACCGGCTGACAGGATCCGGTCGCGCTCTCGCGACCGAGTTCGCAACGGCGCCGCGACGGGCGGCCGCCCAACGTCGACCGGAACCGAGGTGGCAAGGAGCATGAGCCGCACCCGACGCTGGTACGAGATCGCCGCCGCCATACCGGTCGTAGCGATGTTCACGGCGTTCTACGTCTCGGACATCGTCGAGCGTCCACGCGAATCCATCGACCAGTACTTCGGCTTGGGTGTCGCTCTGGGCATCCCAACAGCCCTGTGGCTCGCCGCGTCCTCGTTGCTCGTACGCCATTGGTGGCGTGGGGCCGGCACGCGGCTGTCCACATTGGACGCGCCGGGACGGCTACTCGAGCTGGCCGTAGGCATGCTGCCCGAGCACCGGCGCGCGTGGGGCGGGGCAATGGCGGCCGAGCTGGCTGAGGTACACGGGCGGTCGACTCGCTGGCGGTTCGCGCTCAGCTGCGCCGGAGCGGCCCTGCGCATGCCCCGCTCCTCGAGTGGGCCGCCGGTAGCGCTGGCGGCTGGGATAGTCGTCGCCGCTGGCGCGGCCGCCGGCTTGCTGGTGGGCATGGTGCTGCCCGGACTGGCCTTGTTCTCGACGAGTTTCGTCGCAGTCCTCGGCGCCCTGGTGGTCCTGACCATCGCCCGCTCACGCCGCCTCCAGTTGCCGGTACCGGGGCCGACCGCGCTCGTTGTCGTCGGCGTCGCCCTGTCCATCGCCGTGACCGCGACCTTCATCCACCGTCATCCCGACACCTTGACCCCGAACGCGGCCGTCTACCTCGCCGCTATGCTGGCCGGCTGCGTATGGATCGCCGTGACGACACCACGGTCGACGACCGGAAAACGGCTCGGTCCGCGCGTCGGGGCCGGCGCGGCTCTCCTGTACATGCTCGGATTGCTCGGGCTCACGCTGTGGAGTCGCGTGGACAGTCACCCGGACGCCGTCGCGTTTCTGTTCAACTGGATCACCGGCGCACCCGGAGTCTTGTTCTTCGCCGCCTTGGTAGCCGGCACGGTAGGCAAGTCGTTCCGCTCCGGCCTGCAGGCCGGCGTCTGGGCCGCGATCACCCTCGGGCCGCTCGCGTACGCCTACGGGCTGTCCGAGCAGATGCGCCAGTACGCGATCGACGGCACGTTCTTCGACGGCGAGGTCGCGGATCGCGCTGGCCAACTCATGTCCCAGGCCCTGGGAGTGACGTGGATCATTCTCCCGCTGCTCGCATGGCCGCTCGCGGTGCTCGGCGCACGCCTCGGTGCGCCGAAGGCCACCTCTCCGGCCGGGGTGGCGCCGGATACCGCCCTCACGCCGGGGCTGGAGCGACGTTCTGGTTGAGGCGGAACAGGTTCGTGGGGTCGTACTTCGCCTTCACGGCCGTGAGTCGCTCCCACGTGGCGCCGGGATAGGCATCGCGCACCCGTTCCGGCGCCTCGTCACCGAGGAAGCCGACGTACGCGCCGGTATCGCCACGCTGGATCGAGGTGGCCAGCGAGTCGACCCAGCGCATGCGCTCGGCCACCTCACCGGTGTTCTGGCACAGCGCCGCCACGTTGGCCATGATTCGACTGTCCCGGTGCGCGTACGCGGTGGCGTCGTTCGGCACCCGGCCGACCGCGCCGCCGAGCACGCGCAACTGGGTCACCCGCATCATGGCGTCGGACGACCCCAGATGCTCCACAATGGACGTTGCTGACCGCTCGTCGACGCCGTCGACGTACATCGTCCGCGACGCGGCGATCGGATGGTAGCCCTCCTCCTCCGGCAGGTACATCCGGGTGTACGGCCCGGGCTCGACCATGTCCGCGAGCGGCTTCGCCAGCGCCCGGAACTGCGCTACCGCGCGTTCGCCGGCCGCCGTATCCCCCGCGTAGCAGATGAACGCCATGATGATGAGCTGGCCGTGGAACTCCTCCGGTACGAACGGCATCGGCGGCGCGGGCATGACATTGGCGATGGTGGACAGCTCGTCGGGCGCGGCATCGGCGAGCGCGATGAACGACTCGATGACGTCCGCGGTCGCGGGCAGCATGAGCACGCCACCGACGACGGACGGGACCTCGTGCAGCCGGAACTGGAACCGGGTGGCCACGCCGAAGTTCCCTCCGCCGCCCCGGATCGCCCAGAACAGGTCGGGATAGTGCTCGGCGTCGACCCGCAACAGCCGGCCATCCGCGGTGACGATGTCCGCGGCGAGCAGGTCGTCGATCGTGAGGCCGTACTTGCGAGCCAGGAAGCCGACGCCGCCGCCGAGGGTGATACCGCCGATCCCGACCGAACCGGTGTCGCCGAAGCCGGTCACGAGGCCGTGTCTACCGACCGCTTCCGTGTACTCACCGGCGGTCAGCCCCGGCTCGGCCCACGCGGTACGCCCCGGGGCGTCGATGTCGATCGCCCGCAGGTACGACAGATCGAGCACGATGCCCCCGTCCACGCTGCTGTGGCCGGCGACGCTGTGACCGCCGCTGCGTACCGCGAGCTCGACACCGGTCTCGGCGGCGAGCGACACGACGCGGGCGACCTCGTCGGCGTTCAGGGGTCTGACGATGACCGCCGGTCGCCGGTCGTATCCGCCGTAGAAGACGGCCCGGGCGGCGTCGTAGCCGGAGTCGTCCGGCGCGATCACCCGGCCATCGAAGGCTTCCCGAAGCTGCGGCACCGAGAGTCTCGCCGACGACACCATCAACGCCCCCATTCGTCCTGTCAGATCCTACGTCTCGGCCTTGGACGGACCTGTCAGGCAACCCAACGACGCGCACGGACCGGCGGGCTCGATCCGGAGTTCGCGCCGCTTGCGCGCCACCACCTCATCGGGCGTTGTGGACCTGATGTTTCCCAATGGCGCCTGGCTCCGATGTCCGCACACCCAGATCCCACCGGGACAGCACCGCGGGGCCGAACGGCAGAAACTCGCGAAGTTTCCTCTGGCATAGTGTCGGATCCGAAGCGAGGCGTTCGTAGAACAGATGAGAGGCGGCCGGAGCAGGCCGCTGGGACAAGGGAGCCGTGGGATGACGCGATACTTGATCTCGTTCGATGCCGGCGCGATGGATCACATCCCCGAGGAGGAGATGCCCGACGTGGCCAAGGCCGCGCACGCGGTGATCCAGGAGGCCCTGAACGCTGGCGTGTGGGTTTTCGGCGGCGGACTGGAAAGCCAGAGGGCCAGCATCGTGGCCACCGACGGGACGGCCACCGACGGCCCTTACCCGGAGACCAAGGAGGTCATCGGCGGGTTCTCGCTCGTCGACGTGCCCTCACGCGAGGAGGCGATGGCATGGGCTGCCAAGATCGCCGTGGCCTGCCGCTGTGCGCAAGAGGTACGGGAGCTCCTGCCCGACCCCGAACAAGATGCGATGCTCCGCCAGGCTGACAGGCGATGGTGACGTCCCGACGACATCTGATCGACGGAGACCCGCGGTTGACGACGCGGGTCTGCGTATCGACATGAACTCGGGACGCGGGGCGGTGACCCGGGATCGGGCGTGGGGGCGAAGCCCGGTCCTCGGGCCCGGCCGGATCCCCGCAACCACTGATCGCCCAGTGGAGCGACAGGATTCATTTACGCCGTCAGACAGATCATCGCTGCGGCGGCGGCCGGGCTGAAGCCTTCGGCCTCACCGGGCACGTCGATGACGACGCTGACTCCTTCGTCGATCAGTTGATTGCGAGCGGTGTGCCGTGCCGCGATCGCCGCATAGTGCAGAACATCGCCGGTGGGCACGCGTGCTTGCTCGAGGCGACCCGAGTTGCGATCGACCAGAACCTCGTCGGCGACCCGGAACCGCAACGCCGTCACTGGACGACCGTACTGCCGGGCCCAGGCGATCATCCTGCATCTTGCGTGAGGCATGACGTTGGTCGCATCGACCACCACGGCAAGGGCCGCCCCCAGCCGCGCCGCGACCCGCCGGTCCATCTCGTCGAAGATCACCGGGTCATCACTGACGTCGACGCGAGCTCCGCACAGCTCGTTGCGGATGCTGTCACAGGAGACGACACCGTCAGCGTCGAGTTGGCCACCCTCAACCCAGGCACGGGCGAAGGTGGACTTGCCCGACGCAGGCGGTCCGATCAGCAGGATGAGGCCGGCCGGCACGCGGCCGTCGTCCCACCGACTGTCCGGAGCAACGGCGTCCGTCATCCTCGACAAGTACCTCCTGGCCGTGTACCCCGTCAACGGGCGGCATCCGCTCTTCGGCAATGAGCGAGCGGCGCCGAGGGCAACCCTGGCGCGCCTATCGGAAATGTCGAGCGTCGGGCGCTGGAAGTCGACCGGGGTGCCGGGAGGCTCGCGGTCGGCGGGATCCCGTTCGCCTCGGCATCATTCACACCGCATGAGACATCGAGTAATCGTCCATAGTGGACGTGAGGAGCGACGAGCAATGAGCACTCCAGGTCAACCCGATCCGACCGACCAGGAGCAGCCTTCGACGTGCCGACCGAGCCCGGAAGGTCCAACGCGGCGCCGTCGAGCGCCTGGGCTTCCTCTTCGACGAGTGAGCTGGGGTCAATCGCGATCATGAAGGGCCACCCCGAGAAGATCGAGATGGCCCTGACCAGGAAGCGCGCCCGAAGGGATTCGAACCCCTAACCTTCTGATCCGTAGTCAGATGCTCTATCCGTTGAGCTACGGGCGCAGGTGCCCGACCAGTCTACAGACTCGTCGAACGCGGAGGCTCCGGGATTCGAACCCGGGAGGGGCTTTAGGACCCCAACCGCATTAGCAGTGCGGCGCCATAGACCTGACTAGGCGAAGCCTCCCTGGACGGTCGGGCCGAGCTGAGACCGACAGACCGCCGCCGGTCGAGAATACAAGGCCCCCACGGTCGGCAGCAAAGCGACTATCCTGCCCTCGCCGAAATAGTCGGCGCGCGGGGGACAAAGCGACACCAGCTGCCACTCCCGCTTACCTCTGAACCCCTCGGAGGAAAGCATGGCAAGATCCAACCTGCGGCGGCTCCGAACCGGTCTCGTGATGGCCATCACGGCCGCCGCCCTCGGCCTGCCGGGCCCAGCCCAAGCAACGAGCCAGGCCAACTTCCAGACCGGTACGATCACCGGCCACCTCACCGCCGACGGCGCCCCGGTCGCCAACGCGGCGGTCACGGCTACCGGAGTCACCGGAGCGATCGGCTTCGGGTTCACCGATGACAGCGGCGCCTACGCGGTGACCGACCTGCCACCCGACCAGTACAAGATCTTCTTTCAGAAGTTCGGCGAGGTGGCCCAGTGGGCTCACGAGAAGCTGACCAGGAGTACCGCCGACCTGTTCCCGCTCGCCGCTGATGCGCAGATCGTGGTCGACGAGCAGGTGATACCGACCGGCACCTTGCAAGGCCAGCTCACCGACTCGCACGGCGCCCCGGCCGACGCCGACATCGACGTGGTCAACAACGAGTTCGGTACGGTCGCGTTCGGCCGGACCACAGCGGGCGTCTTCCAGTTCGCGGTGCCGCCGGGCCGGTACACCGTCCGGTTCGTCGCCGACGGCCTGAGCCAGTGGGTGCCGGGGAGCCCGTCGCTCGACGGTGCCGGCGTGATCGAGATCCGGTCGGGCGAGGCGACGGTAGTCGACGAGGCCCTGCTTCCGACCGGATCCATCGACGGCCGGCTGGTGGACCAGTCCGGCAACGGTGTGGCCGGCGTCTTCGTCCAGATCAGGCCGGAGGACAACGTCGAGAGCGCGTCCGCGACGACCGACGACACCGGTGCGTTCCGGGTCCCGCGGGCCTATCCCAGCCAGTACCGGATCGGCTTCAACCTGCCCAACGGACAGCAGCAGTGGGCGCACCAGAAGCGATCGTTCCAGCAGGCGGACCTCTTGACGGTCACCGCCGACCAGACCACCACGGTGAACGAGACCCTGCTTCCGACCGGTGCGATCGCCGGGCGGCTCGTCGACCAGGCCGGCAACGGGGTCGAGGGAGCGATGGTCGAGATACAGGACGCTCCGGAGCCAGCCGGGAGCGTCCAAGGCACCACCGACGCGACCGGTAACTACCGCGTCGAGGGTCTCCTCGTCGGGACGTACGTCGTCCGCTTCACCACACCGGACTTCCGGCGGTCGCAGTACGCCGTCGGACAGACGTCGTTCCAGACGGCCGACGTCTTCACGGTCACCGATGGCGGCACCACCGTCGTCGACGACACGCTGCTCCCGACCGGGACCCTCCGGATCACCGCGCGGGACGCGACCACGGGAGCGCCGATCGCCGAGTTCTGCGCGAACGCGTTCGGACCCGGCAGCGGTTTCGACTGTACGACGACCGGGGAGGTCACCCTGACCGACCTGATGGTCGGCGAGTACGACGTGTTCGTCTTCCCGGAGGGCCTCTATCTGGACGGTCGGGGGCAGGCGACGGTAGCCGCGGGCGACAACCAGGTGACTGTCGACGTCGCGCTCGGCGGGCTGATCACCACGACTATCAGGGACGCCGTCACGGGCCAGCCGGTCGCGTTCGCCTGTGTGTACGCGATGCGAGGGCTCGACGCGATCGTCGGCGAGCGTCCCGCGTTCTGCAGCGACACCTCCGGCGCGGTCAGCATCGGCCCGCTGGAGGCCGGCACGTACCGCCTGCTGACCACTCCGCACCACGAGCTGGGATACGGCATCCAGTGGGTCGGCCCCAAAGGCGGTACCGGTAACCAGCTCGCCGCCCAGACCGTGAATGTCACGGCGGGCCGATCGGTAGCCGGTCCGCGGATAAAGCTCGACAAAGCCGGCTCGATAACCGGCGTGGTCACCGACGCGGCTACCGGCCGACCACTGGCGAACATCGATGTCGTGCCGTTCTCGTACGAGCCCGGGCCGGGCCCGGTGTTCTCATCCACGACCGACGCCGACGGCCGCTACACGATGTCCGTCCTCGGTCCGTACAAGTGGCCGATCCTCTTCACCGACCTCGGCGGCCGGTACGCGTGGCAATGGACCGGCGGGACCCCGAACAGGTTCCTGGCCGCGCCGGTCACCGTCCGGTCCGGCGGCACGACGACCGCGAACGCCAAGCTGCAAAACAAGATCAAAATTTCGGGAACGGTACGGGACACCGCCGGCGCCCCGATCCCGTTCGGCCGGATCATCGCGTACAACGCGGTGACCGGAGACGTCGTCGGAGTCGACGACTTCACCGACGGCCGGTACGCGCTCGTTCTCCTCGCGCCGCAGGTCGTCAAGATCCGTCACGAGATCGTCGGCGCCAACGGTTGGTACGACCGGGCCGCGGACTTCGCACACGCGAAGGCCGTCACGGTCCCGGCCGCCGGTACGAAGACCGTGAACATCACGGTGGACGTCGGCTGAATCTCCGGTGGGGCCGGCGGATTGCGTGCACGCCGGCCCCACCGGTACTACCCCGGCTCCGCCACCGGCCGGACGGCCAGGGCGCTGCGGACCCGATGACCCCAGAGATCCCGCCAGGTCAGCGAACCGAACGTCCACTGGTCCAGCTCGGCCCTGGCCCGGGTGATGGTCACCGTGAACGTGGCAGACCCGCCTGGAGTGAGTACCAGTCTCGACGGCGACACGGTTACCGAAAGTCCCGCGGGTACGGAGACCGAGACCTCGTACACCGAGGAGCGGTCGTCGATGTTCGTGACGGTACGGGTGATCGTCTGCCGGCGTACCAGGTCCCCGATCGCGATCGACGGGTAGTTGAGGTCGCTCGGATCGATCCGGCCGTCGACGTACCGCATCCACTCCGCGGGCGTCGAGTCGTACACCAGTCCGGGGTCGAACGCCTCCGCCGGCCGCACGTGGCCGTTTCCGTAGTGCAACGGATCCGCTTCGTCCATAGGGGACGCCGACGTCATCAGGGCCGACTTGACCCACATCGGGCTCCACTGTGGATGCTCGCTGATCAGCAGGGCGGCTATGCCGGCGATGTGCGGTGCCGACATCGAGGTGCCCTGGTACGACGCGAACAGGTTTCCCTGGTTGCCGGGCGGGGCGACCGCGGCGATGATGTCGACGCCCGGTGCGGTGAGGTCCGGCTTGAGCAGGTCTCCGTGGCCGGCCAGCGCCGGGCCGTACGACGAGAAGGTCGCCATCCGCGGCGCCGGTACCTTGACGTTCCGGGCGGTCGAGATGGTGGCCGTGGCGCCGGCGAGCGCCGCATACGACGTCACCTGGGCACCGGCCGCGTCGTCGAGGTGGATCGACGGGACACTGTGGAAATCCGAGTTCACGGACTGCGGTGTCGGGTTCACCAACACCATCCCGACCCCGCCGGCTTTCTTCACCGCGAGGCTCTTCTCGACCCGAGGGTTGGTACCCCGCTCGCACACCACTATGGAGCCGCTGACCACGGAAGGGTCGAGCGCACCGTCGAAGCAGAGCCGCGCCTGAGTCGGGTCGGCACCTCGCCGGCCGACCGACGCCGACGAGACGAGCCGCGCCGGACCGGCTCCCGACCCGTAACCGGCGCCGGAGAACGTACGGCCGTCCCCGAGCGTCAGCGTCTTCTCCGACGCGCGGTCGTGCGTACTGGCCGCGACGGTCGTTGTCCACGGTGCGTTGTGCGCGACGCTGCTCGAGCCGATCGTCTCCCCGCTGTTGCCGGCGGACGTCGCCACGAACACCCCGGCCTCCGCCGCGTTGAAGAACGCCACGTCGACCGGGCTGACCACCTCGTCCCGCGAACCCGAGATCGAGTAGTTGATGACATCGACGCCGTCGGCGACCGCGTCCTCGATCGCCTTCACCAGGTCGACGTAGGCGCCGCTGGCGCTGCCGGTACCCGTATCCCACAGTGCTTTGTAGACAGCGATCCGCGCGGCCGGCGCCATGCCCGACGCGCGGCCGACCGCCGTACCGTTGATGACAGCCTCGACCCGCGCGTTGCCCGCGGCCGTGCCGGCCGTGTGTGAGCCGTGCCCGTGATAGTCCCTTGGGGACAGTGACTCGTGGGGCAACGCCAACCCGGCCTGGTTGTAATAGCGTGCCCCGATCACCTTGTTGTTGCACGCGATGACCTCGCACGTGCCGTGCCACTTGGCCGCGATGACCGCGCGGTCCGGCCGCGGCTCGGGCAGTGCGGCGAAGCTGGGGTGTTCCGGCCAGATGCCGGTGTCGATGACCCCCACGATGACACCGAGGCCGGCGTTGGCCGCGCCGCCGAAGTGGTCACGCCAGACGTCGTCCACACCGAGGAAATGCGGTGTCGACACGGTGTCGACGGTGACGACCTCGTTGCGCCAGACCCGGACGACCTCCGGCATGGCCTTCAGGGTGGCGGCCTGGCGCTCGGTCAGCGCCGCGGCGAACCCGTTGAGCGCCAACGAGTAGTCGTACACCCGGCGCCCCGGGTCGACGCCGGCGCGGCGCAGCACATCGCCGTGCGCGGAGCGCTGCGGAGAAACCTGGACGATGTAGAGGTCGGTACCTGCCGCGCGCTGCGCCTGGACACCGCCGGAGCTGACCACCAGCGCCGCGGACAGCACCGCCACGGCGAGCGCGGATCGGGACGACACAGGCCGCCAGCCTACGCCGTCTACAGTGGACTAGCCGAGGAAGTCGAGCCGGTCACTCAAAAGGGTGTACCCCACGAACGACACGATATCGAGCACCGTGTGCGCGATGATCAACGGGATGAGCCGCTTCGTCCGCAGGAAGAACAGTGCGAACACGACGCCCATGAGCGCGTTGCCGACGAACGCGCCGAAGCCTTGGTAGAGGTGGTACGAACCGCGGAGCAGGGCGCTGGTCGCGACGATCGCCGGCGTCCGCCAGGCGAGCTGGCGCAGCCGGGTCGTCAGGTATCCGACGACGACCACCTCTTCGAGGATCGCGTTCTCGGCGGCCGCGAGCAGCAGCACCGGTACCGCCCACCAGACGTGCGGCAGGGCGGCCGGTACCACCGTGGCGTTGATGCCCAGGGCGCGCGCGCCCAGGTAGAGGCCGAGCCCCGGGATGCCGATCACCGCGGCGAGTCCGGCACCGGTGCCGAGGTCGAACCACGGCCGCCGCAGGTCCAGACCGAGTTCCGGCGCCGGTTCGCCGGGATCGCGGGCGAGCAGGTGGATCGCGAGCAGTGCCGGTACCAACGCGAAGAAGATGTTGAGCAGTTGCAGGGTCAGGTCGAGCCACGGTCGGGGTGACAACGACTGGTTGAGGGTCGCGGTCTGCTCGGCCAGCGGCCGCTCGGCGGTCAGCCGGGCGATGATGGTGACGATCGAGTAAATGGCGCTGGCGCCCAGCGAGACGCCGAG
>DASRII010000539.1:0-23642 GCA_035650075.1 Micromonosporaceae bacterium
TGGATGTGGGGCGCGCACCAGATCTTCGCGTACACGTTCGAGCTGTACCCGACCTCGTCGGGCGGTGGTGGGTTCTACCCGCCGGACGAGGTGATAGCGGCGCAGACCAGCCGCAACCGCGAAGCGGTGTTGATGCTCTCCGAGCTCGCGGACTGCCCGTACCGGGCGATCAACCGGTCGGACCTGTGCGGTGGCGGTGGCGGTACCACGGTCTACCTCGACAACTTCGAGACGGCGACCGGGTGGACGGCCAACCCGAACGGGACCGACACGGCGACGACGGGCCAGTGGGTACGCGGTGACCCGGCCGAGACGAACTCGAGCGGCGTCAAGCAGCTCGGTACGACGGTCAGCGGCGTCAACGACCTGGTGACCGGAGCGGCGGCCGGTGCGAGCGCCGGTGAGTTCGACATCGACGGCGGTACGACGAGCATCCGCTCGCCCGTTATCACGCTGCCGGCGAGCGGCACGTTGACGCTGTCGCTGTCGTGGTACCTCGCGCACGGCTCGAACTCGTCCAACGCGGACTTCTTCCGCGTCTCCGTTGTCCAAAGTGGAGGTACGACGACGCAGGTGTTCAACCAGGTCGGTGCGGCAGCCAACCGCAACGGTGCCTGGGGCGTCGCCAGCGTGAACCTGACCCCGTACGCCGGGCAGAACATCCAGATCCTCATTCAAGCGGCGGACGCCAGTACGGCCAGTCTCGTCGAGGCGGGCGTGGACGACGTGCGGATCACGCAGTCCTGACCCAGCACACAGCCGGCGGCCCCACCCCTGTGGTGGGGCCGCCGTTGTGGGATACCGTGTCGAGGACCACTCCGTAGCGAAGCCGGTGCGAATCCGGCGCTGTCCCGCAACTGTGAGCTCTCCACGGAGGGCGAGCCAGGTCGCCTGCGGTGGGTCGCGATCCGCGCTCTCGAGGAAGGGCGCCTCGCGGGCGGGACCGGTACCCGAGGCTCCTGTCGGCGAAGCACCAGACCTCGACCGACAGGAGGAACGGATGAGACGAACCCCTCGGCTGGTCGCCGCGCTCGCGGTGGCCGCCGCCCTCTCGACCGCCGGTTGCGCCGACGCCGGCCGCAACGACCCCGGGCCCGGCGCGACCAGCGCCGCGGCCAACTTCCCGGTGACCGTGGGTTCGGTCACCCTCGCCAAGCGACCCGAGAAGATCGTCTCGTTGTCGCCCTCGCTGACCGAGATGCTGTTCGCCGTCGGAGCCGGAAAGCAGGTGGCCGCCGTCGACGACCAGTCGAACTTCCCGGCGGACGCCCCGAAGACGTCGCTGTCCGGCTTCAAGCCGAACGCGGAAGCGATCGCCGCCTACGCACCCGACCTCGTCGTGCTCTCCAACGACATGGAGAACATCGTCAGCGCGCTGGGTGCGCTGCGGATCCCCGTGTACAAGGGTCCGGCGGCCACGACCATCGATGACACCTACCGCCAGCTCGACGAGCTGGGCAAGCTGACCGGACACCCGACCGAGGCGGCCGACGTCGTGGCGCGCATGCGGGACGAGATCGGCAAGCTGATCCAGGACGTACCGCAGCGGGCGGTCAAGCTCACCTACTACTACGAGCTGGATCCGACCTTGTTCACCGTGACGTCCAAGACGTTCATCGGGTCGCTGTTCACGCTCGTCGGCATGGAGAACATCGCCGATCCGGCCGACAAGACGGGCAGCGGGTACCCCCAACTGTCGGCGGAGGCGCTGCTCCGGGCGGACCCGGACATGATCTTCCTGGCCGACACGAAATGCTGCCAGCAGTCGGCGGCAACGGTCTCCGCGCGGGCGGGCTGGGCGACCATAACCGCGGTCAAGAACAGGCAGATCGTGGCGTTGGACGACGACATCGCTTCGCGTTGGGGTCCGCGCGTCGTGGACCTCGTACGGGCCATCGTGGACGCGGTGACCAAGGCTCCCGCGTGACAACTGCCCCGAGCCGGCTGAGGCCGCGCTGGCTACTGGCCGGCGTGGCCTCGGTCGTGGTCGCGGCGGTGGCCGGGCTGGCGTTGGGGCCGGTCCGGCTACCGCCCGGGAGCGTGGCCGCTGAGCTGCTCAACCTGCTGCCGGGGGTACGCATCGACTCCGGTCTCACCCCACCGGAGGTGGCCATCGTCACCCAGCTGCGGCTGCCCCGGGTGGCCCTGGGACTGCTCGTCGGCGCGGTACTGGCCCTGGCCGGTGGGACGTACCAGGGCGTGTTCCGCAACCCGCTGGCCGACCCGTACCTGCTCGGAGCGGCAGCCGGCGCCGGGCTCGGCGCGACCGTGGCGATCGCCCTGCGCGGCGGATCCAGCGGGGACGAGACGGCCTCCCTTCCGGCTACCGTGCCGGTCGCCGCGTTCGCCGGGGCGCTCGTGGCGGTCGCGCTGACGTACGGGCTCGGGTCGGCCGGTGGGCGCGAACGCTCGCCGGCGGCGCTCATTCTCGCCGGGGTCGCGGTGACGAGCTTCCTGACCGCCGCTCAGACGTACATCCTGCAGAGCAACGTCCAGACCATCCAGGAGGTGTACTCCTGGATCCTCGGTCGGCTGGCCACCGACGGCTGGCACGACGTGCTCGTACTGCTGCCGTACGCCGTCGGCATGGCGATCGTCGTACTGCTGCACGGGCGACGGCTCGACGTCATGACGGTCGGCGACGAGGAGGCGGCCGGTCTGGGCGTACACCCGCAGCGGTCCCGGTACCTGCTCATCGTGGTCGCGTCACTCGGTACGGCCGCCGCCGTGGCCGTGTCGGGGTTGATCGCGTTCGTCGGCATCATCGTGCCGCACACGGTACGGCTGCTCGCCGGTGTGAGCTACCGGTCGATCCTGCCGCTGTCGATGCTCTTCGGCGGCGCCTTCCTGACGCTGTGCGACCTGGTCGCCCGTACCGTGGTCGCGCCCGCCGAGATTCCGATCGGCGTGGTGACCGCGTTCTTCGGCGCCCCGTTCTTCATCGTGGTCCTGCGCACCGCCAAACGGATGCCGGTATGACCACGGCAGCAGTATCCATTGTGGACCTTCGCGTGGCTCTCGGAGGTACCCCGATCCTGCGCGGCGTCTCGCTCGACGTGGCGACCGGCGAGTGGGTGACGGTGATCGGGCCCAACGGCGCGGGCAAGTCGACGCTGCTGCGGGCGCTCGGCGGCGTGCTGCCGTACACCGGCTCGGTCTCGCTGTTCGGCACCCCGGCGACCCGCATGCGCCGCCGGCAGCGTGCTCGCGTCGTGGCCACGGTCGCTCAGTCGCCGGTCGTACCGGGCGGCATGAGCGTGCTGGACTACGTGCTGCTCGGCCGCACTCCGTACATCCCACCGCTCGGGCGGGAGTCCCCGGCCGACGTGGCCGCGGCCGACGAGGTGCTGACCCGCCTCGACCTCATCGGTTTCGCCGGCCGCGGGCTGCACACGCTCTCCGGCGGCGAGCTGCAGCGGGTCTTCCTGGCCCGGGCGCTGGCCCAGGGCGCCACCCTGCTGCTGCTGGACGAACCGACGTCCTCTTTGGACATCGGGCACCAGCAGGAGGTACTGGAACTCGTGGACGCGCTGCGGCACAGCCACGGCCTGACCGTTCTCGCGACCATGCACGACCTGTCGATCGCGGGCGAGTACGCCGACCGGATGGTGCTGCTCGCCGCCGGCCAGGTGGTCGCCAGCGGTACGCCCCGCGCGGTACTGACGGAGGAGATGCTGGCCCGGCACTACCGCGCGCGGGTCCGGGTGGTCGACGGCGAGCAAGGCCCGTTGGTGGTGCCGATCCGCCTCAGGTCCGCTTGACGATCGCGAAGAACGCCCCGGCCGGATCGCCCAGTACCGCGAAGCGGCCGGCGGGCATGTCGGTCGGCGGTACCGACACCGTGCCCCCGATCTTCTTCACCGCGACGGAGGTGGCGTCCGGATCGGTGACGGCGAAGAAGACCATCCAATGTGGAGCGAGGTCGTCCGTCGGCATCAGGCCACCGATCGGCTTGCCGGCGAGGCTCCACGTCGTATAGCTGACCGGCCCGATCTTGATGTCCTCCGACGTCCACCCGAACACGTCGCCGTAGAACGCCTTGGCCCCTTCGGGATCCCCGGTGGTCAGCTCGATCCAGGCCAGCGAACCGGGTTCGTCGAACAGCTCGGCACCGGCCATCGTGCCGGGCTGCCAGGTGGCGAAGACCGCGCCGGCGTGATCCATGAAGACCGCCATCCGCCCGTACCGCAGCACATCCATCGGCGGCATGACCACCTTGCCGCCGGCCGCCTCCACCTTGGCCGCGGTCGCCTCCGAGTCATCGGTCAGCAGGTACGTCGTCCAGGCCGGTGACTGCGCCTCGTTCTGCAGTGGCCCGACCGCGGCGACCGGCTTTCCGTTCTTGTTGAACGTGGTGTAGCCGCCCGCCTCGGGCTCTGTCGCTACCGTCGACGTCCACCCGAACAGCGCCTCGTAGAACTGCCGGGCGCTCTCCACGTCGGGGGTGCCGAGGTCGACCCAGATGGGTGTGCCCGGTGCGTGCGTCGTCATGCTTGGACCTCCGTATCGTGGGGCCGCGGTGGCGACCCTCCATCCGCGATCCTGACACTGGATCCCTCGCCCGTCCGGGGAATTGAGCTACTTGGGCGGGTCGAGCAGCGCCCGCACCGCGGCGGTGTACTCCTCGAACGCATGCCGTCCACGCCGGCTCAAGGCGACCAGCGTGGTGGGCATGCGTCCGGAGAACTTCTTGGTGAGGTCGACGTACCCGGCGTCCTCGAGCTTGCGGAGGTGCGCGGAGAGGTTCCCGGCCGTCATGCCGAGGATCTCCTGCAGCCGCGGAAAGGTGACCTGGTCTCCATCATCCAATGTGGACAGTGCAGCCATCACCCGCAGCCGCGCCTGAGCGTGGATGACCGGGTCGAGCTCTCCTTCGTGCATACTCGGCACTCACACCGGCTCAGCGAGCCAGGTGCGCCGGCGCACCGCCAGCACCGCGCCGAACGCGAGCAGCCCGCCCCCACCGGCCAGCGCGATGACCAGCGAATGCCAGCCCGGTCCGGCGATCACGCCGGCGACGTTGACGAGCGACAGCCAAACCCCGAGCGCGAAGAGGCTCTTGTCGTGCCAGACGGCCCCGCCCGCCATGTGCAGCGCGCCGACCAGCGCCACCGAGGCGGCCGCCCAGAGCAGCCCTTGGTCGTTCGGGGGCAGCTCGTCGCTGACCCGGGCGAGGGAGACGCCCAGGCTCAGGAAGCCGAGGAAGAACGCCCAGCCGTACATCGCACCCTTCAGCGCCGAGGGGCCGGCCATATGCCGGTATGCCCGCGCGCTCGCCACCGCGCTGATGACCATCGACACGCCGAGTAGCCCGAGCAGCGCCACGAGCGGCAGCCAGCCCGGCATCGACAGGTACGTCCGGTCGTTCGGCCCGTACCGCAGGAAGAACAGTCCGAAGCCGATGAGCCAGGCCAGCCCCCAGGGCACCAGGAAGTACAGCTGGCTCGGGAAGAGGCGGCGGCCGGCCGCCGCGCGCTGTTCACGGATGAGCCGCATCGAGTCGGCGGGCGTCGCCGGTGGCCGCTCGTCGTTCGTCAGGTCGTTCGTCATGCAAACTACTCTATGGCGCAAACTACTTTAGTGGAAGGGGTAGAGGTGTCGCGTGCACGACCGCCAGCCGCGACACGGCCCGGGTCAGCACGACGTACAGGCGGTGCAGCCCCCGCGGCTCCGCCGCCACGATCTCCGCCGGCTCGACGACGATCACATGGTCGTACTCCAGTCCCTTGGCGATCGTCGCCGGTACCACCGAAACGCGTACCTCGTCCTCCGGCCCGCCGTGGTCGATGCCCGCGGCTCCCAGCGCCGCCGCCAGCCGCGGCGCGGCGGCGTCGGCGGCGATCACCGCGACGGACCCCTCGTGCTCGAGCGCCGCGCGCACCTCACGCACCGCGGCATCGTCCACATCGGACACCGGGTGTACCGAGAGCGCGCCATCGTGCCGCAGGGACTTCGCCGGGGGTACGTCGACCGCCAGCGCCGGCAGCAGCCGATTGGCGAGCGTGAGCACCGCCTCCGGTACCCGGAACCCGGTCGTCAGCGGTACGACCTTCGCCTCCGGCTTGCCGAGGTGGGCCAGCGTCTCCCGCCAGTCCGTCGTGGCCCACGGCGCGGTGCCCTGGGCGAGGTCCCCGAGCAACGTGAGCGACCCGTGCTCGCTGCGCCGGGCGATCGCACGGCACTGCATCGGGGACAGGTCCTGTGCCTCGTCGACGACGACATGGGCGTAGCCGCCGACCCGGTCGATGAGTCCCGCGGCCTCGTCGAGCACGACGGCGTCCGCGGCGCTCCAGCGGGCCGCCTTGGCGCTGCGAGGTGGCTTCGCCCAGACCAGTTGCGCCTGCTCGGCCGGCTCGAGAACGCCGTCGGCCACCGCCGCGGGGTCGAGGTAGAGGTCGTACACGAGCTGCTCGGCGGTGACCGTGGGCCAGACCGTGTCGAGGAACTCGGTCACCGGCTTGCTCCGGCCCATCCGGCGCAGCCACGCCTCGCCGGGCGAGTCGCCGCGGCGCGCCTCGCTCAAACGCTGCAGCATCGCGACGACCCGGGCCCGGACCCGCTCGCGGCCGATGCTGTACGGCAGCGCCTCCCGGCGTACCTCGTCGACGACCCGGCGCAACGCCTCGGGGGAGATACGCCAGCGGTACGAGCCGTCCGGCACCGTGATGGGCTCGACCGGCTTGCGGATCCGCGCGTGCAGGGCGCGACGCAGGACCTCCGCCATGCGCACGTCGTGCTTGACACGGGCCGCCGGATCCGGCGCGGTGGCTTTGCCGCGCGCGACCAGTTCGTCCACTGTGGACTGCTCGACGTCGATCTCGCCTAGCGTCGGCAGGACGGCGGAGATGTACTTCAGGAACGCCCGGTTCGGACCGACGATGAGGACGCCGGAGCGACGCAGCCGTTCGCGGTGCACGTAGAGCAGGTACGCGGCCCGGTGCAGGCCGACCGCGGTCTTCCCGGTACCGGGTGCGCCCTGCACGCAGATCGACTCGTCCAGTTCGGCCCGAACCAGTTCGTCCTGGTCGGGTTGGATGGTCGCGACGATGTCGCGCATCGGGCCGACCCGGGGGCGTTCGATCTCGGCGGTGAGGATCCGGCTGGCCGTGCCGAGTTCCTCGCCGCGGCTGAGGTGCTCGTCCTCGAAGCTGGTCAACCCGCCAGCCGAGAAGCCGAACCGGCGCCGGATTCCGACCCCTTGCGGGTCACGGGCGCTGGCGCGGTAGAACGCCCGGGAGATCGGCGCGCGCCAGTCGAGCACCATGGGCTCGCCGGCGTCGTCGACCACGTGCCGGCGGCCGATGTGGTACCGGTTCGTGTCCAGGAAGTCGAGCCGGCCGAAGAACAGCGGGGTGTTCGGGTCGTCGGCGAGTTCGGCGATGCGCCGGGCGAGCGTGCGGCCGAGGGTCTCCGCGGAGTACGCGTCGCCCGCGACGTTCTCGCCGGTAGCGAACAGTGCCTGGGCACGCTCGCGCATGCGGCGCAGCGCGGCACGGGATGCGGTGAGGTGGGCTCGTTCGGAACCGAGTTCTTCGTCAAGAGTGGGAGCGCGCATGGGGCGACTATGGTACGCGGAAGCACAGGTACCGACACCTGGATTTCATGGGGTGAGGGATGGACGTCGACATCAGCAGCGCGCGGATGATGCGCGCGTTGGCACACCCCGCCCGCCTCGCGATCATGGAGCACCTGTCCGGCGGCGGTACCGGCACGGCCACCGAGTGTGCCGAGATCGCCGGCCTCTCGCCGAGCGCGACCAGCTACCACCTGCGGGCGCTGGAGAAGTTCGGTCTGATCGAGGAGGCGCCGAGCCGCGGTGACGGCCGGGAGCGGGTCTGGCAGACGAAAGCGCGTGGCCTCACGATCGACGTTCTCCCGGCTAGTCACGAGGAGGCTCAGGCGGCCCGGGAGCTGGCCGGAGTGCTGATCGAACGCCAGGACGCGCTGACCCGGCAGTGGCTGGCCAGGCTCGAGGACGAGCCGCTGCCCTGGCGCGAGGAGGTCCTCTTCAACGAGGCCAACCTGCTGGTGACGGCCGAAGAACTGGGCGCGCTGAGCAAGCTGATCATGGATGCGGTCATGCCGTACTCGAAGCGGCGCGAAGACCGGCCCGAAGGTGCCCGGCAGGTAAAACTCATCTTGCGGGCAATTCCGACCTAGGGCTTGCGCTGCCGAGATGTGAAGAAGAAACTTCGAAACATGTCCTTCACATCTGAGCCACGCTGGCGTGATGTCCGCCTGTCCGCGGCCGCCCGTGGCATCTCCACCTGCGGCGACGCCCTCGCCGCGACCGCGCTCGTGCTGGCGTTGCAGACCCGGGGAGCCGGGGGCATCGCGGTGGCGGCGGTCCTGCTCGCCTCGTCGGCGCCGCTGGCGGTGTTCGCGCCGTTGGCCGGGCGGCTCGCCGACCGGGTCGACAGCCGGCTGCTGCTAGTGACCACCGGGATCGCCCAGGCCGCCGTATGCGCGGTACTCGCCTTCACGAACCACCCCGTGGCGATCGTCGGCCTGGTCGCCCTGCTCGCGGTGGGTCTGGCGATCACCCAGCCGACGCTGAGCGCGCTCACGCCCGACATGGTCGGCCGGGACAACCTGCCGAAGGCGACCGCGATGTCGCAGACCGCCGCGGCGCTCGGCCTGCTGCTCGGACCGGTCGCGGCCGGCTTGCTCGTGGGCCAGTTCGGGGTACGGGTACCGCTGCTCATCGACGCGGTCTCGTTCCTGGCGATCGCGGTCGCCGGCCTGGCGTTGCGTACCCGCCGGGGCGGCCGGCCGGTCGAGTCGGCCAGGCCGGACGTTCCTGCCGTGCGCTGGCGGCTGCGCGCCGATTCCCTGCTCATGGCGTTGACGGTCGCGGTCGTCGGGGCGGTAGCCGCGGTTGGCGCGATCAACGTCATCGACGTGTTCTTCATCCGGGAGACGCTGCACGGCTCGGCCACCGCGTACGGCCTGATCGGGGCGGTCTGGATGGGCTCGATACTGGTCGGTTCGGCCGTGGCCGGGTCCCTGTCCCGGCGCGGCGGGGACTCGGCGCTCGTGTCCGGGATGCTGGGGCTCATCGCCGGGATCTCCGCGATCCTGGTGGCCGCCGCCAACGTACCCGGCGTGTGGTGGCTCGTTCCACTGTGGATCGTCGGGGGCGCGTTGAACGGCGGGGTGAACGTGGTCGCCAGCCTCGTCGTCGCGCGCCGGGTTCCGTCGGAGGTACGGGGGCAGGCCATGGGTACGTTCGTCGGCGCGGTCAACGCCGCGGGTATCGTGGGTCTGCTGCTCGGCGGAGCCCTGTCGACCGCGTTCGCCCCGCGGTCGCTGCTGATCGCTTGCGGCATCGCCGGCCTGCTCGTCGTGGCCGCGTGCGCCCTGACGGTGGCCCGATCGGCCCGCCGAACCGAGGCGGTAGTGTCTCGAGCGTGAACGAACTGCGGCGGCCCAGGGTCGGGCACATCCAGTTCCTGAACTGCCTGCCGCTCTACTGGGGACTGATGCGCTCCGGTGCGCTGATCGACGTCGACCTGTACAAGGACAGTCCGGACCGGCTGAACACCGCACTGGTGTCCGGCCGGTTGGACATCGGCCCGATCTCCGTCGTCGAGTACCTGCGGTACGCCGACGAACTGCTGCTGCTGCCGGACCTCGCGGTGGGCAGCGACGGTCCGGTGCTGTCGGTCAACATCGTCTCGACCGGCCCACTGTCCGATTTGGACGGACGGCGGGTGGCGCTGGGTTCGACGTCGCGCACCGGGGCGCTGCTGGCCCGGATGCTGTTCTCCCGGTGCGGCGTCACGCCCGACTACTTCACCTGCCCGCCGGACCTGACCGAGATGCTGCTCGAGGCGGAGGCCGGGGTGCTGATCGGGGACGCCGCGTTGCGGGCGCATTTCGAGGCTCCCCGGCGCGGCTTGACCGTCACGGATCTCGGTGGGGCCTGGCGGGACTGGACCGGGCTTCCGATGGTCTTCGCCGTCTGGGCGGTACGCCGGGAGTTCGCCCGTGAGCATCCCGGTGTGGTCAAGGACGTCCACGAGGCGTTCCTGCGGTCGCGCGACCTCTGCCTGGCCGAGCTCGACGAGGTGGCCGCCGCCGCGGCGCGGTGGGAGCCGTTCGACCCCGCGACGCTCGCGGCGTACTTCCGGGTGCTCGACTTCTCGCTCGGCGAGCGGCAGATCGCCGGGTTGCGGGAGTTCGCCGACCGCGCCGCGGCACTCGGTGCGACGCCCCGGCTACAAGCCGAGTTCGCGGTGCTCTAGGCGGCTATCAGCTGGGCCGCGACGCTTTCGCAGATCTTGGCGCCGTGGCTCACGCCCAGGCGGGACGGGTACCGGGCCAGGACGCCGAGCGTCCAGCCGTCCCCGATCGCCAGGCAGGCGACGTGCCAGTTGCCGTCGGACCGCTCGACCCAGCCGTTCTTGATGGCGGTCTGCGCCGCCACGTCGTCCGGCAGGGCCAGCCGGATGCCGAAGTTGCCGGCGCCGCGTACCAGGCGCATCTTCTCCAGCAGCCAGTTCGTCCACTGTGGACCGGCGGCCCGGCCGTCGGAGATGCAGTCGGCCAACCGGGCGGTGTCGCGCGCCGAGACCGTGGTGTTGCTCCACCAGTCGCGGTACGGCGCGCTCTCGGTCAACCCGCAGATGCGGATCATCCGTTTGATCGACTCCGCGTCACCCACCAGAGGGAACAGTTCGTCGGCTACCACGTTGTTGCTGTCGCGGATCATCGAGCTGATGTCGGACAGCCGGTCGTTGCTGGGCGTCTGGCCGCGTTCGGTCGAACGACGCAGGAAGTCGGCCGCGATCCACGCCTTGATCATCGATGCCGTGGTACCGGTCGCCGCCATGTTCGCCGAACCGCTGATCGTGCCGGTCTTCTGCTCCAGCAGCGCCCACGACCAGAACCCCGGGGAGTCGATCTGGACGGGTCCGGGGTGCAGCAGGACAGACGCGACCGCCGGCGTCGGCGACACCGTTGGTGCGGCCGTCGGCGAGGGCGTGGTGGGGGACGGCGTCGCCCCTCGTACGCCGACCGAGGCATGCGAGTCGGGACGGCCGGTCAGGTAGACGGCCCCGACGACCGCGACGAGCGTGAGCGCGAGCAGGGTCACCCACAGGCCCGCCCGGGGGGAGGACGACCGTGCCGCGTGCCGGAAACGCGCGCTCACGGTGCGGAAAGTAGCTGTTGGGTAATCGACTTGCAAATCGAGCGTCCGTGCGCGAAGCCGAGGTTGCCGGGGTACCGCAGCAGGACCGCGAGTACCCAGCCGTCCCCGATGCCCAGGCAGTTGAGGTGCCAGTTGCCGTCCTCCTCGCGCAGGATCCAACCGTTCTTGATCGCCGTCTGGGGCGCCACCGAGGCGGGCAGGGCCTTGCGGATGCCGAAGTCGCCTTCGCCGCGCACCTGCCGCATCTCGTCGAGCAGCCAATTGGTCCACTGTGGACCGGCGGCGCGGCCGTCCGCGACGCAGGCACCCATCCGGACCGCGTCGCGCGCGGACAGCTCGGTCAGGCTCCACCGGCTACCGGGCCGTGAGTCGGTCAGCGCGCATACGTCGATCAACCGCTGGATCGTGGCGGCCTCACCCAACTCGCGCCACATCGTCCAGGCCGCCTCGTTGTCGCTGTCCCGGATCATGGTGCTGAGCAAGTCCAGGCGCGCGTCGCCGGGCCGGTCGCCAGCGGCTGCCGCGCGACGCAGGTAGTCGGCGGCCAGCCACACCTTGATCATCGAAGCCGTCGTGTTGCGGTCCGCCAGGTTGGTCGACCCGGCCACCTCACCGGTACGCCGATCGAGCAGCGCCCACGACCAGAACCCGGAGGTCCGCACGCGTACCTCGGCCGGCCGCAAGAGCAGTGGCGGGAGTGATGGACTCGTAGCGGGCGGGCTGGTCGTCGTCGCGGCGGGCCGCGAGTTCATGCCCTGCGCCGAAGGCGGACCGGGCAGGTACCGCAGCGCGGCGACGACCAGCGCGGCACCCGTGACCACCGGCAGCAGCCACAACCACACGAGCCCGCGCCGCGTCATGGCTGGGTCGTCAGCAGTTGCTCGGTGACCTGGCGGCAGATCCCGGCGCCCTTGTCCAGTCCCTCGGGAACGGCGGCGCCGCTCGGCCACTTCCCGTACGGGTACTGCGCCTGTACGGCAAGCACCCAGTCATCGGTCACGGCCAGGCAGTTGATGTGCCAGCGGCCGTCGTACCCCTGTGGTGTCCATCCGTTCTTGATGGCGACGGTGCGTGCGGTGTCCGCGGGCAGTGCGTCGATGATGCCCCACCGCCCGCCGCCGCTGCGCTCCTGCTGCTGGTCGACGGTGCCGCGCACCTGGCGCATCTCGGACAGCACCCAGTCCGTCCACTTCGGACCCGCGGCGCGGCCGTCGGCAATGCAGTTGCCCATGCGTACGGCGTCCCGCGCCGACATCTTCGTGAGGCTCCACCATCCAGAGTGGACGGTCGTGTCGGTCAGCCCGCACGTCGTGACGAGCCGCCGCACGACCGCGTCCGAACCACCCTGGCGGTACGCCCACTGAGCCGCCGTGTCGTCGCTGTCCCGGATCGCGGAACTCAGCTTCCGCAGAGTGGCCTGGTCCGGGTCCGGGTGGTGCCGCAGGTAATCCGACACGAGCCAGACCTTGATCATCGACTCGGTGGTGTTCGTCTGGTTGAAGTTGGCCGACCCGGCCAGTTCACCGGAGCGCCGGTCGAGGAGCGCCCAGGACCAGAACGGCGCATCTGTGTCGAGCGTCACCGGAGCGGCACGCAGCGTCGGTGACGCGGGGCGGGCCGCGGGCGCCTGTGGCGGGTCCGCGACCACGCCGGATCGCGCCGACGGGGATCCGTCAGCGGTGATCCTGGCAAAGGCCTTGGGCACGACGAAAATGCCGACAACGATCGTGATCAGCACAACGCCGACCAAGACCACACGGGGTCGCATGAGGGGTGCTCTCCAGGGGTCGGGGGGCGCCGAGCTCAGGCGGCGGCCGACAGGAAGTCTACGTCGCCCGTCACCGGTGGAATGACCCCCGATCGGGCGTCCGATGCCCGTCCGTGGCCGACTGTCCGATCCGGTGTTACACCCAGTTGCGTACTTTTCGGTAGGCTGTAACACTCGTGGTGTGTACGGAAACGACTTCGATCAGCCAGGTGCGGCCAGCCTGCTCGAAGAGGTGGACGCGGCCGAGCGCGCGCTGAAGGCCGCGGCCGAAGGTCAGGTGGTCGCCGGCGACGGCGACGAGCTGCAGGCGTACTTCGACGCGGTCATCGCCGCCGATCAGAAGATCGAACCGCGGGACTGGATGCCGGAGGCGTACCGCAAGGGTCTGATCCGGCAGATCGCCCAGCACGCCCACTCGGAGATCATCGGGATGCAGCCCGAGGGCAACTGGATCTCCCGGGCGCCGTCGTTGCAGCGCAAGGCGATCCTGCTCGCCAAGGTGCAGGACGAGGCCGGGCACGGCCTGTACCTCTACGCCGCGGCCGAGACGCTCGGCATCAACCGGGACGAGCTGGTCGACATGCTGATCAGCGGCAAGCAGAAGTACAGCTCGATCTTCAACTACCCGACGCTCACCTGGGCCGACGTGGGGGCGATCGGCTGGCTCGTGGACGGCGCGGCGATCGTCAACCAGGTGCCGCTGTGCCGCTGCTCGTACGGGCCGTACGCGCGGGCGATGATCCGGATCTGCAAGGAGGAGTCGTTCCACCAGCGGCAGGGGTACGAGATCCTGTACACCCTCGCGCACGGGACGCCCGGACAGAAGGCGATGGCACAGGACTCGGTGGACCGCTGGTGGTACCCGTCGCTGGCCATGTTCGGACCGCCGGACACCGAGTCGACGCACTCCGAGCAGTCGATGGCGTGGAAGATCAAGCGGTTCTCCAACGACGACCTGCGGCAGAAGTTCGTGGACATGTGCGTACCGCAGGCGGAAGTGCTCGAACTGCGGATCCCCGACCCGGCGTTGGCCTGGAACGAGCAGCGGCAGGCGTACGACTACACCCAGCCGGACTACGAGGAGCTGTTCCAGGTGATCCGGGGCGACGGACCGTGCAACCGGCAGCGGATGGCACACCGGCGGGCCGCCCACGACGACGGCACCTGGGTCCGCGAGGCGGCCGCCGCCTATGCCACCAAGCACTCCGTCGGCGGCCGGCATGAGTGAGTTGTGGGAGGTCTTCATCCGGCCGCGCCGGGGGTTGTCGCACGTTCACGTCGGTAGCCTGCACGCGCCCGACGCGCAGATCGCGCTGCGCAACGCACGGGACGTCTACACCCGGCGCCAGGAGGGCGTCTCCATCTGGGTCGTGCGGGCGGCGGACATCACCGCGTCCAGCCCGGACGAGAAGGACGCGTTCTTCGACCCGGCCGCGGACAAGGTGTACCGGCATCCGACCTTCTACAAGGTGCCCGAGGGCGTGGCGCACTTATGAGCACAGTGGACGAATTGCTGGCGCTCGGTGACGACGCGCTGATCGCGGCCCAGCGTCTGGGCGAGTGGAGTGCCCGGGCGCCGGAGATGGAAGAGGACATCGCGCTGGCGAACATCGCCCTCGACCAGCTCGGCGCGGCGCGGATGCTGCTGACGTACGCCGGCGAGCTGTCGGATCCGCCGCGGACCGAGGACGACCTGGCGTTCCTGCGCGACGATCGCGAGTTCCGCAACTGCCTGCTCGTCGAGCTGCCGGAGGCGGACTTCGGCGTCACCGTAGCGAAACTGCTCTTCTTGTCGGCGTGCCAGAAGCTGCGGTACGAAGCGCCCGGATCAGATGAACGGCTGGCCGGGATCGCGGCGAAGACCGTCAAGGAGTCCGCGTACCACCTCGACCACTCCACACTGTGGACGGTCAGGCTCGGTGACGGTACCGAGGAGTCGCACCGGCGCATGCAGGCGGCCGTGGACGGGCTGTGGCCGTACACTCACGAGCTCTTCGAGGACAACGACCTGCGCGGCTCCTGGCTGTCCACAGTGGAGCCGGTACTGGCGGAGGCGACCCTCGACCGGCCAGCGGACGGCTGGGCTCCGACCGGCGGCCGGCGCGGCCTGCACACCGAGCACCTGAGCCTGCTGCTCGCCGAGATGCAGGTACTGCACCGGGCTCATCCGGGGGCGCGATGGTAGACCCACGTACCGCCGCTGCCGCGGTGGTCGATCCGGAGATCCGCGCGGTGACCATCGAGGAGCTGGGCGTGCTGCGGGAGGTCGCCGTCGACAGCGGCGGCCACGTCACCGTGACCATCACCCCGACGTACTCCGGCTGCCCCGCGATGGAGCTGATCCGCACGGACATCCGGCGGGCGCTCCACGCGGCTGGCCACGATGACGTCGAGGTCGTCACCGTGCTCACGCCCGCCTGGTCCACCGACATGATCAGCGAGTCCGGCCGGGCGAAGCTGGCGGCGGCCGGCATCGCGCCACCGGGCCCGGCGGGTCCGGCCCGCCTGGTGACGCTGACGCTCAGCGTTCGGTGTCCGCGCTGCGGTTCGTCGGACACCGAGCAACTGTCCCGGTTCGGCTCGACCGCCTGCAAGGCGCTGTGGCGCTGCCGGTCCTGTGCCGAGCCGTTCGACCACATCAAGGCGCTGTAGATGACCGTGACCTTGCGTACGCCGGTGCGGCGGCGGCCCGTGTTCCACGCGCTACCGGTGTCCGATGTGGACCGGCTCACCGACGACTCGGTTGTCGTGGTCTTCGCGGTGCCCGAGGACCTGCGCGAGACGTTCGCCTTCCGGGCGGGCCAACACGTCACCGTACGCCGCGACGACGCGCGCCGGTCCTACTCGATCTGCTCGACGCCGGGCGAGCTGGTCCGGCACGGGCGATTGCGGATCGGCGTCAAGGAGATCCCGGGCGGTGCGTTCTCGGCCTACGCCGCGCGGGACCTGCAACCGGGGCAGACCCTGGACGTGCTGCCGCCGCTCGGTCACTTCACGACCGACTTCGACCCACAGCGAACCCGGCGGTACGCCGCGATCGTGGCCGGTTCCGGCATCACCCCGGCACTGTCGCTCGTCGCCACCGCGCTCGAGACGGAGCCGGGGTCCAGCTTCACGGTGCTGTACGGCAACCGGTACGCCCGCTCGGTGATGTTCGCCGAGGAGCTGTCCGATCTGAAGGACCGCGACCCGACCCGGTTGCACGTCGTCCACGTGCTGTCCCGCGAGCCGCAGGAAGCCGATCTGCTCTCCGGGCGGCTGGACGCGCGGCGGCTGGCCCGGATCCTCGACACGCTCGTCCCGGCATCCACAGTGGACGAATGGTTCCTGTGTGGCCCGTACGGCATGGTGATCGACGCGCGTGGCGTACTCGCCGAGCGGGGAGTACCGGATCGTAACGTCCACACCGAACTGTTCCATGTGGACGAGGGACCGCCACCGCCTCCCGCGATCTCCTCGGAGACCCCCGGCTCGGTCCAGGCCACGATCATGCTGGACGGGCGCGCGTCGAGCTTCGAGATGCGGCGCGACGAGCGGGTTCTCGACGCCGCCCTGCGCGTGCGCGGGGAGCTGCCGTACGCCTGCCGAGGCGGGGTCTGCTCGACCTGCCGCGCGAAGCTGATCGAGGGCGAGGTCACCATGGCCCGCAACTGGGCGCTGGAACCGGACGAGCTGGCCGCCGGCTACGTGCTGACGTGCCAGTCCAGCCCGGTGACTGACCGCGTGGTGATCGATTACGATGCCTGACGGGGGTGCAATCCAACTGCGGTCCCGCTCCGAACCCCGCTAGTCCATGAGGCCGTCAGGCGGAAGGCTGGGTGCGGATGAGACCACGTCGCGAGGAGAGTCGGTTGCACGCCGTGCCCGAACCCGCCGCCGCCCCTGACGCCGAGTTCCTCCTGCGCGCTGTCGCGCGGGGCGACGAAACGGCCTTTGAACGTCTATATGATCTTGTGGCACCGCGGGTGTACGGCCTCATCAGGCGCGTCCTGCGGGACCCGGCCCAGGCCGAGGAGGTGGCCCAGGAGGTCCTCGTCGAAGTCTGGCGTACCGCTGCCCGCTTCGACCCGGCCCGTGGCTCGGCCACCGCGTGGATCTTCACGATCGCGCATCGCCGGGCGGTCGACCGGGTCCGCGCCGAGCAGGCCGGAGCCGACCGGGTCCGGCGGATGGCCGGGTCCGCGACCCAGACGCCGTACGACGACGTCGTCGAGGAGGCCACCGCGCACCTGGAACAACAACAGGTGCGGCGCTGCCTCAAATCGCTGACGGACCTCCAGCGGGAGGCGATTACGCTGGCGTATTACGGCGGCTACACGTATCGCGAGGTCGCCGAGCTGTTGAACACCGCGCTGCCGACCGTCAAGACCCGGATGCGGGATGGACTGATCCGGCTGCGTGACTGTCTGGGGGTGAGCGTCGGATGAGCACCGAGATCCACGCTCTGGCTGGCGCGTACGCCCTGGACGCGGTCGACGATGTCGAGCGCGCGGCGTTCGGGCGGCACCTTGCCGAATGCGAGACCTGCGCACTGGAAGTGAACGAGCTGCGGGAAACCGTGGGCAGGCTGGCCGATTCCACGTGGGAGCTGCCGCCGCCGCGGTTGCGGGCGACCGTGCTCGACCAGGTTCGGCGTACCCGCCAGAAGGGACCTGGTCGCGCGGACCGGGACCGCGTCTCGATCGCCGCGTCGGCGCAACGCTGGCGCCGATGGACGGCCGGCGCGGTCGCCGCGGGCATCATCGCCATCGGCGCCGCAACGGGCACGTACGTGGTTCAGGAGGAACGGGTACAGGACGCACGGCAGATCCAGGCCGTCCTCGAGGCGCCCGACGCGGTCACCGAGGTCGCGACCAGGGATGGCGGAGAGTTGCGGGTCGTCAGTTCGGACTCGCTCGATGCGGCTGTCGTGATCGTCACCAAGATGCCGGAGATCAACAGCACCCAGGCGTACCAGTTGTGGAAGATCCGCGGGAACGCGCCGACATCCGCCGGAGTACTAGCCGCCGGGCGCAACACCGGTGTGCAGTACGTCGGGGGAGTGAACGGGTACGAGGTGCTCGCGATGACGCTGGAGCAGGCCGGTGGGGCCGCCGCTCCGTCGGACGACCCACTCGCCTCGGTAACGCTTTAGCAATCCAGCCATCCGGCGGTCCCGAATGACGAGGTGACAGCAAGCTTCCACCTCGTATGGAGGACCGCCATGGCTTCGCACAGCACCACCGGCACGATGGCCGGTCGGAAGATCAATTCGATGGTCGCCTTCGTATTCGGCGCCGTTTTCGTTGTTGTCGGGCTGCTCGGCTTCACGGTCTCCGGCGGGCACCACGTCGCCGGTACCGAGGGCGGCGACCTGCTCGGCCTGTTCCAGGTCAACGTTCTGCACAACTTCGTCCACCTCGCCGCGGGCGCGGTGCTCATCGGCTCCGCGATCGCCGGGGCCCGGGCCGCCAAGATCGCGAACACGCTCTTCGGCGTCGTCTACCTCGCGGTTGGCGTAGTTGGCCTGCTTCTGGTTGGCACGAGCGCGAACATCATCGCCCTCAACGGCGCTGACAACGCGCTGCACCTGGTCCTGGGCGCCGTACTGCTCGGCGTCGGTCTCGGAGCGGACCGCGCCCGGGCGTGAGCCCCTTCTGGGGGTGGGGCGGAGGGGCGCCCGGCTCCGCCGGGCGCCCCTTCCGTCGTTGATCAAGGACGAATGGGCGGGCAAATGGGGCGAGGCAACCACCATTCGTCCTTGATCAACGGGCGAACGTAGGCTCGGCGGTGTGGCGAGCATCGACGAGATCCTGCAGCGCGGCGCCGGGGGTGGGCGGATAAGCCCGGAGGAGGCGTTGCTCCTCTACACCGAGGCACGATTTCACGCGCTCGGCGAGGCGGCGGACACGGTACGGCGCCGGCGGTACCCGGACAACATCGTCACGTACCTCATTGATAGGAACATCAACTACACCAACGTCTGCGTGACCGCGTGCAAGTTCTGCGCTTTCTACCGGGCACCCAAGCACGCGGAGGGTTGGTCCCACCCGACCGAGGAGATCCTGCGCCGCTGCGGTGAGGCGGTCGAGCTCGGCGCCACCCAGGTCATGCTGCAGGGCGGGCACCATCCGGAGTACGGCGTCGAGTACTACGAGGAGCTGTTCGGCGCGGTCAAGACGGCGTACCCGCATCTGGTCATCCACTCGATCGGGCCCAGCGAGATCATCCACATGTCCCGGGTCTCCGGAGTGTCCACTGAGGACGCGGTCCGGCGGATCCGCGCGGCCGGTCTGGACTCGATCGCGGGTGCCGGTGCGGAGATGCTGCCGCGCCGGCCACGTACCGCCATCGCCCCGCTCAAGGAGTCCGGCGAGGAGTGGCTCGCCGTGATGGAGGTCGCGCACCGGCTCGGCATCGAGTCCACGGCGACGATGATGATGGGTACCGGTGAGACCGCCGCCGAACGCATCGAGCACCTGCGGATGATCCGCGACGTGCAGGATCGCACCGGCGGGTTCCGGGCGTTCATCCCGTGGACGTACCAGCCGGAGAACAATCACCTCCGCGGCCGCACCCAGGCGACGTCGCTGGAGTATCTACGGCTGATCGCGGTCGCCCGGCTGTTCTTCGACAACGTCGCGCACCTGCAGGCGTCGTGGCTGACCACCGGCAAGGACGTCGGGCAGTTGGCTCTGCACATGGGCGTCGACGACCTCGGCTCGATCATGCTGGAGGAGAACGTCATCTCCTCCGCCGGCGCGAAGCACCGGTCGAACCTGCTCGAACTGGTGCACATGATCCGATCGGCGGACCGGATTCCGGCCCAGCGCGACACCCTGTACCGCCATCTGCGTGTCCACTGGACGTCCGCGGACGATCCGACAGATGAACGCGTGGTATCGCATTACTCATCGATCGCCGTGGTTGGCGGCGGCGTCGGTCGGAGTACCGGTAATTAGGTAGCTACCTGTGGTGTTTCCTCCGAAAGTACGAGGGCGACTGGTTCTCGGGATCCGCTAGCGTCCCCGGTCGTATCGTTCCTTTGACGTCGGGGGAGTCAATCCGATGAATGTATTGTCGCGCCGTTTTGCGGCGCGCATAGGCGTCTGCGCTGTTGCCGTGGCCGCGGCTGGCTTCTTCGCCACGCCCGCCTTCGCCGACACGACTTCCGATCTCGGCGTCGAGATAACCGGCACGACGATCGCGGCTGGTACGGAAGGCAAGTTCGTCAGCATCACGTTCACCAACAACGGACCCAGCCCCGCCACCGGTGTCTCCATCGTCCTCGACCTGGGACTCCTCGATGACACCCAGGTCACCGCGGACACGGAGGGCTGCACCGAGCACGCCACGAAGCTGTGGTTCTGCCCGGTCCCGGACGACCAGGTACCCGTGCCGGGCACCTCGAAGAAGTTCGGCGAGTTCCTCGAGCTGACCGCGACGGCGGTTCCTGGTTCTGCCGGCATTCTCGGGGTCGGTTTCGTACAGGACGGCCAGGACGAGATCGGCGACAACAACACCGACAACGAAGAGATCACCATCGGTGGCAAGGGTCCGGACCTCATGGTGACCGCGCGCGACGTCGACAAGAAGCTGAAGCTCGACGGCGATGGGTTCCCCGTGTTCGAGGACGACAGCCTCGTCTACGACGGCCCGCTGACGCCGGGCAGCGTCTCGGCGGTCGAGTACGTCGTCCGGAACCAGGGCAACGCCTCGGCGGCCGGCTTCATCTCAACGATCGAACTGCCGGAACATGTCTCGTTCGCTGAGATCAACTCCGTCCTTCCGTGCGAGCAGACGGATGCGCGACACGCCGAGTGCAACTGGCCGCTGCCGACGGTACCGGCGGACGAGGACACGCCCGGCGGCGAGGAGACCTCGGCGTGGCTCGTCGTCGCCTTCATCCAGGTCGACGACGGGGTCACCGCTCCGGCGACGCTGCCCGACGGCGCGATCACGGTTGCGCCCGTCGCCAGCATCGACGCCCCGGCTCGGCGGAGCGCCGCTCCGGGACCACTGCTCGCAACCCCGATGACAGAGGACGAGATCGACGTCGACCCGACCGACAACTCCGACGCGTTCGCGGTGCTCGTCTCGAACGAGACGAGCGGTGGCGGCGGTAGCCTGCCGATCACCGGTGTACAGGCCGGTCTCATCGGTGGTGCCGGTCTCGCCGCGGTCGTGACCGGTGGCGTCCTGTTCGTGGTCGCCCGTCGGCGTCGCGTGGTGATGGTCAGCCCGACCGAGTGACCTGAGTCGGTCTCGACTGCGAGGGCTGCGACCCGGATCCGGGTCGCAGCCCTCAGACTGCGACTACATGTCCTTCATCGCGTCTTTCATTACCTTGTCGATGTCCTTGGAGTCGACGCCCAGTTCCTCCGCGGTGGCCTTCTCGGCCCGCGTGACGGCCTGCTCGATCGCTTCCTCGACCTTGCTCTCGCCGACGACCACCAGGCCGGCCTGACCGGGTTCGATCAGGTCGCCGAGTTCCTTGACGCGGGAGCGCGACATGCCCTTGGCGAGGTGCCCGCTGACACCGCCGACGACTCCGCCGACCGCGGCCGTTACGAGGATGGACGGAGGAAATATCGCGCCGACCGCGGCACCCGCGGCGATCCCCCACCATGCGCCGTGCCGGGTCGCGGTTTCGTCCTTCTTCTCGTGGACCTTGCCTTTGGCGTCCTTCGTAACGACGGCCGCGTCGTAGGATCCGACCAGCCCGCTGCCGTGTAGTTCCTTGATCGCCTCATAGTCGGCCCGAGCGGCCATCTCGTCTGGATACGTGGCTACGTAAATGAACGTGTCATTGGCCATGACGTCCTCCTCGGTTTCGGTCGCTGGCCGCCCTCCATCATCACGCGCGGCGTTCACGGCGGGGCTCGGATCGGAAAACCGGTGATGGGACATGGAGAGGGATACCGTTCTCCCGGGCCGACAACAGGACGATTCCGGCCGCCAGGAGGGTGGCGTCGCGCGGCGCACATCCGTTAGCGTGCGGCGGTTGTCCGGAGTCGTTCAGGGGAGACATGAAGGTCCGCACCATCACCACACTGGCGGCTGTCGTGGCGCTTGCCGCCGTGCCCGTACCGGCCCGTGCCGAACCTAGCGACAACGCCGACCTGTCGGTCGTCGCGATCAGCACGAACGTCGCGGCCAACGAGGCGGACGCCAAGCGGGCTCCGTTCCGGTTCCAGATCACCAATCACGGGCCGGATACCGCCGATGCCGTCGTCATCGAGGTCGACTTCGGCAAGCTCGATACGACGAAGGTGGGCTACCTGGCGCCGTGCGACGGCAACGGGCCGAAGGTGAGCTGCGCGATGGAGTCCTTCCCCGGCGGGACGGGCGTGGAGTTCACGTTTCCCATCTACGCGCGCGGCGCGACAGGAGCGGCCGGGTCTGTCACGGTGAGCGCCCGGTCGACCAGCACGGACCCGCGTAAGGGCAACAACGCCGTCGCGGTTCCGGTCCAGATCGGCGCGAAGCGCTACGACCTGGTCGCGGTCGCCAGCGACGTGTACGCCGACGACACCGAACCGCCCATCGAAACCTGGCCCGTGCCCGCCGGCAGCGAGGCGACGCTCGACTGGTTCGTGGTCGATACCGCCGACCGGGCGCGCAAGGGGCTGGTCTACACGATCCAGCTACCGGAGCGGGTCAGCTTTGCCCAGCGGCAAGACGGCTGCGAGTACAGCGCGGACAACCGCACGATGACGTGTACCGACCCGACCGCGGTGCTGCAGCCCCACCTCGGCAACGCCTACCACATAGGCGGTACGCGGATCGTGGTCGCCGCGGACGCCAAGGGCCCGGTGCTCGCCGGGGGCACGGTCCAGGCGTACGCCCGCGAGGAGTCCTCGGCCGGTCCCGCGAACCCGAACGTCAAGGATCTCAGCGAAGGACAGCGCAGTCGGGTCGCCGAGGTCGACCTCGAGGAG
The DNA here is from genome assembly GCA_035650075.1 of Micromonosporaceae bacterium. Classification (GTDB taxonomy): domain Bacteria; phylum Actinomycetota; class Actinomycetes; order Mycobacteriales; family Micromonosporaceae; genus DASSUC01. The sequence continues at coordinate 22,844 of DASRII010000539.1, forward strand.
CCGGTGGCCCGGTACGGCGTGCATGTCGGTCCGGCCGCACCGGAGAACGGGCTGCTGGCCGCGCTGCGCATCGGCCGGCTGTCGTCGGGGCAGTCGATCGCCTTGATCGGTACCGTCGGATTGGTTGTCCTCGGAGCCGGAGTCTTCCTGTTCGTGGTCTCGCGCCGGCGCCGCGTGGTCCTGGTGGCCCCCGACGACCGGGCACAATGAGGCGTGGCCCGCGCTCACCTGGACAAGCAACCGCACGAGATCGCCGAGATGTTCGATGGCGTCGCGGAGCGGTACGACCGGACGAACACCCTGCTGTCCTTCGGGCGGGACGCTGCCTGGCGCCGCGCCACGACAAAGGCACTCGACCTGAGCGAAGGCGAGCGCGTGCTCGACCTCGGCGCCGGTACCGGAGTGTCCACTGTGGAGCTTGCGAAGACCGGGGCGACGGCGGTCGGCGCCGACCTCTCCCTCGGCATGCTCCGCGCCGGGCACCACAAGCGACCCGAGGCGGTCCTGCTCGCCGGTGACGCGCTGGCGCTGCCGTTCGCCGGCGGTACGTTCGACGCCGTCACGATCTCCTTCGCGCTGCGCAACGTCGTCGATCCCGAGGCCGCGCTGCGGGAGATGGCCCGGGTGACCCGTCCCGGTGGCCGCCTCGTCGTGTGCGAGTTCAGCCACCCGACCTGGGCGCCGTTCCGGACGGCGTACCTGTCGTACCTGATGCGCGCGCTGCCCGCGGTGGCCCGGCGGGTCGCCAGCAACCCGGATGCGTACGTCTACCTGGCCGAGTCGATCCGGGCCTGGCCGG
>DASRII010000540.1:0-28786 GCA_035650075.1 Micromonosporaceae bacterium
TCCTCGGTCCAGGCGCCGCGGCGCTCCGCTGCGCTCATGGTCTGCCTCGCTTCGCTGCGCGCCTTGTGCGGCGCCTTCCCTCGTCGCTGCGCTCCTCGGTCCAGGCGCCGCGGCGCTCCGCTGCGCTCATTGCCATAGCCCCGGGGGCTCGGCCGGCGCGTGCGGGTGGACGTGGTCGTGATCGGGGTCCGCGTGGTGACCGGCCGGCCGGGGTACCGAGCCGTCGTGTGCGATCTCCCCGTGGTGGATGACGATCGCCCGCTTCACGAGCGGGTGCAGCAGGCCGAGCTCGTGCGCGACGAGGACGACCGTGCCGCCGCGCTCCACGAACCCGCCGAGCGCGTCGGCGAAGGCCAGTTGGCTCGCCGCGTCCACGCCGGCCATGGGCTCGTCGAGCACGAGCAGTTCGGGTTCGCCGGCCAAGGCGCGGGCGATCAGCGAGCGCTGCTGCTGCCCGCCGGACAGCGTGCCGACCGGATCGGCGGCCCGGTCGGCCAGCCCGACCGCGGCGATCGCGGCGTCTACGGCCCGCGTGTCGGCGCGCCGGCTTGGCCTGGCGAAGCCGCGTCGGGCCAACCGGCCGGACGAGACGACCTCCCGTACGGTCGCCGGGACGCCGCTGCCGGCACCGAGCCGCTGGGGTACGTAGCCGATCCGCCGCCACTGCCGGAACCGCCGCAAGGGCGTGCCGAAGAGCGCGATCCGGCCGGCGACCAGCGGCACGAGGCCGAGCGTGGCGCGGATGAGCGTGGACTTGCCCGAGCCGTTCGCGCCCAGTATGGCGACGACCTCGTTGTGGTCGACCGTCAGGTCGATGCCGCGGAGGACCGGACGGTCGTCGTACGCGACCACCGCGTGCTCCACCTCCACGACTGTCACGTGCAGCCCAGCGCCTTCTGCAAGGTGGCGAGGTTGGCACGCATGACGGCAACGTAGTCCTCTGTGGACCCTGGCTCCAGCCCTTCGACCGGGTCGAGGACGGCGGTCGTCGCCCCCACCTCACGGGCGACGGCCTCGGCTACCTTCGGGCTGACCAGGGTCTCGAAGAAGATCGTCGTCGCGCCGTACCTCCGGGCCTCCGCGGCGACCTCGGCGAGCCGCTGGGGTAGCGGCTCCTCCTCGGGGCTGAGCCCGGTGATCGGGATCTGCCGGAGTTGGTAGCGCGCGGCAAGGTACCCGAACGCCGCGTGGCTGGTCACGATCTCCCGGCGTTGGCAGGTGCGCAGGCCGTCGGCGTACTCCCGATCCAGGTTTTCGAGGTCCTTGCGCACGGCGGCGGCGCGGGTCCGGTAGTCGGGCGCGTGGGCCGGATCGACGGCGGCGAGCCGGTCGGCGAGCTTGTCGCCGACGGTGGCCAGCCGGCTGGGGTCCAGCCAGATGTGCACGTCGCCGCCGGCGAGCGGCTCGACGGACGCGGCGTCGAACGCGGAGTCCTTCGCCTCCTGGGCGACCGCCTCGTCGACGGCTGGCTGGAAACCCTTCAGGTACGCCACCAGCGCCGCGTCGGCGATCTGCGCCAGCTGCCGGGGCTCCAACTCCATGTCGTGCGGCTCGGCGCCGGGCTTGGCCAGGTTGGTCACGGCAACCGCGTCACCGCCGATCCGCTCGGCGATGAACTGCAGCGGGTAGAAGGCGGTCACCACGTCGACCTTTCCCGAGGCACTGCCGTTCCGGCCGCAGGCCATTGCCCCGAGCAGGAGCAGGCCGGCGGCGACCAGGACGGCTGTCCGCCGGAGGGGTCGGCACGACATGCTTCCCACTCTGAACGGTAATGACAACGATTGTCAAAAGCGCATGGTTGGCGCCTAAGTGATCTTGTTGATTGCGATGACGACCAGTAGGGCGATCACGACCAGCCGCAATGTCCTCGGGCCGGGGGTCAGCGCCGGCCACGTGCGGACCAGGAGGACGATCGCGCCGGCGACGACCGCGAACAGCAGGACGGCGCCGAGGACCCCGGGCACGAACAGGGCGACCAGTGCGATCGCGAGCGTGACGAGGAACACGGTCGTCCGGTTGGCCTGGACGAGCCTGGTCAGCATGGTGTCATTCAACAGGACGGAAGGTGGCCCGCTGTGCTGGTGGTCAACAGGTTCGTCGTGGGTACGGCGGATCGCGAGGCGTTCACCGTCCGGGCGCACACCGCGCTGGAGGTGCTCGCGGGCCGGCCGGGGTACCTGCGCGGGCGCCTGGCTCGGGCGCTCGACGAGCCCGACCACTGGTGCCTGATCACCGAGTGGGAGTCGGTGGGGGCGTACCGCCGCGCGCTGTCAGCGTTCGACGTGCGGGTGCACGCGACGCCGTTGCTCGCCGGGGCGTTGCCCGAGCCGTCGGCGTACGAGGTGCTGGCGACCGCCGACGGTGGGGCTGTCGTTTCCTTCGATAGCGACCGGGCGGATGAGCCCGACCCGGGGCCGGGTCGCGAGCGGTAGGCCGGGCCGTCCGGTTCGCACTACGATCACGACATGACGTCACCGGGCAGCCACGGGCCGGGCTTCACCGACCCGCCGCTCGCCTCCGGTCCGCCGTATCTGGCTCCGCCGTCGCCTCCACCATCTCCTGGTGCCGTCGCGACCGCGCCGCCGCCTCCGGGGCCCGGCGTGCAGCCGCCATTCGCCGCTCCGCCAACCGAGGGCGACCAGCGCCGGGTCTGGATCGGACTGGGCTTCGGGGGATTGGTCGCCCTGCTCTGCTGCGTCGGCGGTGTGATCGGCATTGCGGCGCTGCTGGTGACGAGCGTCCAGGCCATCGACGAGCAGGCCCGCACGACCGTGCGGCACTACCTCGACGCGGTCCGGGCGCAGGAGTACGACGACGCGTACGACCTGCTGTGCGATGCGGCGCAGCAACGCGAATCACGTGACGAGTTCGCTCAACGGGTCTCCGGTGAACCGGACATCTCCAGCTACCGCCTCGAGAAGACGCAGGTTACCGACCAAGTGATCGTGCCTGCCGAGTTGCGGTTCGCCGGCGGCGACAGCGAAACGATCAACTTCGTGCTCGATCAGGACTCCACCACGGGCGCGTTCGAGGTCTGCGGCACCGAGTAATCTTGTGCGGTCGGACAGCGCATAACCTTACGCTCGCACAAGCCGTTTGATTCTCGAGGTACGCCGACAGTTGCGCCGACAGCCAGCCGGCGAAGAGGAGGAGCCATGCCCGCAGACCGGATCGACGCGATCGTCAGCCTGGCCAAGCGCCGCGGTTTCGTCTACCCGTCGAGCGAGATCTACGGCGGCAGCCGGTCTGCCTGGGACTACGGACCGCTCGGTGTGGAGCTGAAGGACAACGTCCGCCGGCAGTGGTGGCGGTCGATGGTCCAACTGCGCGACGACGTCGTCGGTCTGGACTCCGCCGTCGTCCTCGCGCGTGCGGTGTGGGAGGCATCCGGTCATGTGGCGGAGTTCGTCGACCCGCTGACCGAGTGCCAGGCGTGCCACAAGAGGTTCCGGGCGGACCACCTCGAGGAGGCGTACGAGGCCAAGCATGGCCGACCGCCCTCCTCGCTCGGCGAGATCAACTGCCCGAACTGCGGCAACAAGGGCTCGTTCACCGAACCGAAGATGTTCAACGGGTTGATGAAGACGTTCCTCGGCCCGGTCGAGAGCGACGAAGGCATGCACTACCTGCGGCCGGAGACCGCGCAGGGCATCTTCGTCAACTACAAGAACGTGGAGACCTCCGCGCGCAAGAAGCCGCCGTTCGGCATCGCCCAGATCGGCAAGGCATTCCGCAACGAGATCACGCCGGGCAACTTCATCTTCCGTACGCGCGAGTTCGAGCAGATGGAGCTGGAGTACTTCGTCGAACCGGGTACCGACGAGAAGTGGCACGAGTACTGGCTGACCGAGCGCTGGAACTGGTATATCGGCCTCGGCATCAGGGAGGACAACCTCCGGTTCTTCGAGCACCCCAAAGAGAAGCTCTCGCACTACTCGAAGCGGACGGTGGACATCGAGTACCGCTTCCAGTTCGGCGGCACGGAGTTCTCCGAGCTCGAGGGCATCGCCAACCGCTTCGACTACGACCTGTCGACGCACTCCCAGCGCTCCGGCATCGACCTGTCCTACTTCGACCAGGACAAGCAGGAGCGCTGGATGCCGTACGTCATCGAGCCGTCGGCCGGCCTGACCCGCTCGGTGCTCGCGTTCCTGATGGACGCGTACGACGAGGACGAGGCGCCGAACACCAAGGGTGGCGTCGACAAGCGCACGGTCCTGCGCCTCGACCCGCGGCTGGCGCCGGTGAAGGTGGCCGTCCTGCCCCTGTCCCGCAACGCGGACCTGTCGCCCAAGGCTCGGGACCTCGCCGCCGCGCTGCGGCAGCGGTGGATCGTCGAGTTCGACGACGCCGGCGCGATCGGCCGCCGGTACCGCCGGCAGGATGAGATCGGTACCCCGTTCTGCGTGACCGTCGACTTCGACACCCTGACCGACGACGCGGTGACCGTGCGGAACCGGGACACGATGTCGCAGGATCGCGTACCGCTGACCGGGGTGGATGCGTTTCTGTTGGAGCGGCTGCCGGGCTGCTGATTCACCACGCGAGGAGGTCCGGCACACCGCCCTGGGGCAACGGCTGCGGGCGTACCGCGAGCGTAGTGTCCCCCGGTCGCCAGGTGGCCACCACGTCTCCGGTACCGGGGAACCGTCCGAAGAGGACGATCCGGCCGTCGGCGGACCACGCCGCGTCGGTGCCCTTCAGCTCGGCGTGCGCCGGCATGCCCGGCACGTGTAGCCAGACACCCTGGTACACGTGCAGTACCCACACGTCGGTGACCTGTGGACTCGGCGACGGGTCCTCGAAGAGGACCATGGCGTACCGGCCATCCGGGCTGACCGGCCCGATCGTCGGCGAAGGGGAGTAGGCCGGCCACGTCAGCGTTCTCGCGGCGCCGGACCGCAGGTCACGCAGCACCGGCTCACGCTCGCCGTCGTCCATCGTGAGCACGTGGTCGTCGTCGATGACTCGGACCTCGGGGTAGTTCAGCTCGTCGGTGAGCGTGACGGGATCCAGGAGTACGAACGTGTAGTCCACATTGGACGTGAACTGCGTCGCGGCGACGAACGCGTCCGGCCCGCGGTTGACCCACAGCCCGTGCGGCGTCTCCACGATCGGGCGGGTGCCGCACGGTACCTCGTGCGCCGGTCCGGCTGCGCCGTCCAGTGTGAGCCGGCGCAGCTGGCACCGCGCGCGGCTGGTGTACTCCACCGTCCACAGTCCACTGCCGTCCGCGGTAGCGGCGAACGTCGCGGTCTGCGGTACCGCCGCCTGTACGACCCGGGGCCGGCCCGGCAGCTCGGTCGCGACCCGGGTACCCGTGATCAGTACCGGGCCCAGTTCGGGAGCACCGCCGGTCCGGTCGAGCAGCACCGGGGACCGTCCCGGTACGTCGAGCCAGTCGGTGACAGGTACCGGCCGGCTGGTCCCGGCGTCGACGTCCGTCAGCCAACCCGGTGTGAGCAGCCGTAGCCGGGTCGCCCCGACGAGCGGCTCCCCCCGCAGTGCGGTCGGCTCGGTCGTCGCGACGGGCGGCGATTCCGGCGGCCTGGGCAGCGGCGCCGGCGCCGAACACCCCACCACGACCACCATCACCAAGAGCACGAGTAACCGCATGCTCCCCTCGAGTCGTCGATCATGAACTTGGTTTCGGGGTGGACGGCGTGTCGTGCCACTAACTTCATGATCAACGGGAGTGGAAGGCGGGCGTCAGAACGTGAAACCCCCCGGACGGGAGTTGCGGTCCGCGATGAGGCCGGCCAGCGTGGCGACCGCGATCTCGGCGGGGGTCTTCGAGCCGATGTTCAGGCCGATCGGGCGGTGGATCCGGGCGACATCGGACTCGGCGACACCCAGCTCGCGGAGCGCCTCGATGTGCGGCGCGGAGTGCCGGAGGCTGCCCATGACGCCGATCCACCGCGTGGGAAACGTCAGAATCTCCTGCAGGGCGTGACCGAGTTCGGGTCGGTCGTGATCGGTTACCACGACGTCGGCGTTGGCGTCCACAAAGGACGCATCGACGGCGGCTACCAGGTGGTCACCGTGGGCGCGCGGCGTACCGGCCAACCGGGTCGCGTCGGGCTCGACGAGGACGGTGCGGTACCCGAGCTCCCCACCGAACCGGATCAGGTATTCGGCGACCGGCGACTCGAACACCGCGACGAGGGTACGCGGACCGACCTCCGGTGGCAGGTCGCCGTGCGCCATCGCGCAGGCCGGGTCGGACGGGTCGTGCACATGCGGGTGGGCGTGCTCCTCCATGCCTTCGACTCTGCCAGACCGCCGTGAGATCCTCGATGATGTGACTACTCCGCTCGCCGTGGGGCCGTACCGCGTCTGGCCTCCGGTCGTGCTGGCACCGATGGCCGGCGTGACGAACGTCGCGTTCCGCCAGCTCTGCCGGGAGCAGGGTGCGGGGCTGTACGTCTGCGAAATGGTCACCACCCGCGCCCTGGTCGAGCGCAACCCCAAGACCCTGCGCATGGTCGCGTTCGCACCCGGCGAGCGGCCGCGCAGCCTGCAGCTGTACGGCGTCGACCCGGCGATCGTGCGCCGCGCGGTGCACATGGTGGTGGATGAGGGGCTGGCTGACCACATCGACCTCAACTTCGGCTGCCCGGTGCCCAAGGTGACGCGACGCGGCGGCGGGTCGGCCTTGCCGTGGCGGCGGCGGCTCTTCGAGCGCATCGTGCGGGCCGCCGTCGAGGCGGCGACGCCGGCGGGGGTACCGGTCACCGTCAAGCTACGCAAGGGTATCGACGACGAGCATCTGACCTATGTGGACGCCGGACTCATCGCACAGGACGCCGGCGTCGCGGCGGTGGCACTGCACGGGCGTACGGCCGCCCAGCGGTACTCCGGCTCCGCGGACTGGGCCGCGATCGCCGCGCTGAAACAACGCCTGGCTGTCCCGGTACTCGGCAATGGCGACATCTGGGAGGCGGACGACGCGCTGCGGATGGTGGCCGAGACCGGCGTCGATGGGGTTGTGGTGGGCCGCGGCTGCCTCGGCCGCCCTTGGCTGTTCGCGGACCTCGCCGCGGCGTTCGACGGCCGGCCGGAGCGGCGGCTGCCCGTGCTCGGTGAGGTGGCCGCGGTCATGCGGCGGCATGCCGAGCTGCTGTGCGACTGGTTCGGTGCCGAGCGGGACGGCTGCACCGATCTGCGCAAGCACATCGCGTGGTACCTCAAGGGCTTTCCGGTCGGGCCGGAACTGCGCCGGGCGCTGGCGATGGTGTCCTCACTGTCCGAACTGGACGATCTGCTCGGCAAGCTCGACGCCGAAGCGCCGTACCCCACCGACATCCTCGGCCAGCCACGGGGACGGACCAATTCGCCGGGCAAGGTGCACCTGCCGGCCGGCTGGCTGCTCGACCGCGACGACTGCGCGGTACCCGGTGACGCCGAGCTCGACGACTCCGGCGGCTGATGGCCGCTCGACGGTCGGATGTTCGGTAGGATGATCGTATGCCCAAGGAGAAGATCTCGGCGACGGTGGATGCCAAGGTGCTCGCCGACTCCGATGCGGACGCTCGGGCGCTCGGGCTGAACCGCTCCGAACTGATCGAGCGGGCTCTGCGCAACGAGCACCTACGGCTGCAGTTGAGCACCTACACCAGCCGGACCGTGCCTTCGCTGGGCATCGACGAATACGCGGCGCAGGTGTACCAGACCAACCGGCAGGCGGGTCTGTGATAGCGGCCGGCGATGTGGCCCGCCGGCGGGACACGGACGGCGACCTCATGGTTGTGGTGCTGTCCAACTCGATGCACGTGATGGCCCGCACCGGGCGGGTCATCACGTGCCCGTACGTGCCCGGCACCGTTGCAGACGAGACCATGGCGCTGGTCGTCGGGGTCGACGAACCTCCTGGGACGCTGCTCGCCGAGCTGGTGCAGTGGCTGCCGGTGTCGGCTCTCGGCGATCCGATCGGCAACATCGGCCCGGTCGCGGCAGCTCGGGCCAGCGCGATCGTTACCGCTCTGATCAGCCCGTGAGGTGAGTCGTGTACCGCCGTGAACCTCGGTCCGCATCGATCATGACGTATGCCGCCTGGACGATCGCCTTCCTGGGGATCTTCGCCGGTCTGTTCGGCGTCGGTTCGCAACGCTGGCTGTTCGTTCCGATCGGCATCGGCTCGATCCTTCTGGCCGCGGGACTTGCGGTGGTGGCGGAGGTTCGCCGGCGTACCCCCCGGACCGTCCGGGGTGTCGCGCGGGTGCTTTCCGTCTCCGACGCCCCGCCCGGAACGGTGTTTGCCCGATGCACTATGCACGCCGTCATCGACGCGCCCGGTATTCCCTACGCCACGTTCACCGTTCGAGAACCACGAGTTCCGGTCGAGGAATGGCCCTCGGAAGACGACATGCTGCCGGTCGAAATAGGGCTAGACGCCATGGGTGCCGTGCGGCGCGTGCGGGTCCTGTGGCACGAGATCGCTCCCCGCGCCGCACCCGCGGCGGTGTACGACCCGTCGGAGGACGGGTTCGCGTAGGCGCTCAGTCGTCGTAGCCGGAATCGTCGTCGTGGCGGGTCCCCAGACGCGCCTCCACCGCGGCCGGCTCGAACTTCTCTTCCTGGATGCGCAGCCAGAGTTCGTTCGGATTGGGCAGGTACCGGATCCGGTGAGTCCGCCGTCGGCCCACCGCGAACGAGAGCGTGGCGTAGTTAAGGATCCGACCCAGCGGTGATTGGGACAGACCGGCGTGGGTCATCGGCTGGAGCGGGATCGTCGAGGTCCGCCGCCACAGCAGTCCGCGTACGAGCATGATCTGCTTGTTGGTCAGCGTCATCCGCCAGAACGGCCACGACAGCGTTCGCCACGCGGCCAGTACCGCGATGGCGATCAGCGCCCACGTCGCGGCGTCGGCGGTCGCGATACCCCACAGGTGCGGCGGAAGGTGCAGCAGGTGCGGGTCGACCGGGCGCGTGGCCCGGCCGGTGGCCCACCCCGCCAGCCCCATCGAGACGGCGGGGTCGATCCAGTGCCGCCGCCATTCTCCGCGGTACCGCTCGGTCGGGTACAGGTAGCGGCTGACCGTCGTGGACGGCTCGTCCTCCAACGGCAGCACGCGTCCGGGCCCGAAGACGCCGAGAGGATCTTCGACGGGTACGAGGCCGTCGAACTCGTCGGTCAGGAACACCGGTCCGATTTCCTCGTCGGTGAAGGTGGGTACGCCGCCGGCTGGGTCGACGACGGCGGCCGGCTCGGCGTCCGCTGCCCGGACGAACTCGGTGTCGCGCCGAGGCCTCGGCGAAGGCCGCACGCCGTACCGCGGCGCGGGTCGCGGTGGTGCCTCCTCCGCGGCGGGTCGGTGGATGTGGCGTACCGGGTCGGGCTCGGTGCCGTCGGCCAGGAGCCGCTGGGCGTGGGGGGCAAGGGGGCTGCCGTCGGTCGTGGCCAGGGTCTGCAACCGTCGGCGGGCTGCTTCCGACTTCGCCGGATTGTCATCGTGCAGAAGCTCGCCCAGGGTATCGACGGCCGCGATGCGTATCGCCTGGTGTGGACTGTCCAGCGCGGCCAGCAACTCGAACAGGCCTTCGGCACCGACTCTGACTCCGACCGGGTTACGGGCGAGCAGAATGGCGGCACCCTCCGCGCCGTACATGTTGAACTGAGGCGTCTGGCGGCGATTGTCCTTGGTGACCGCGGCGAACGCGTACCGGTAGGCGTCCTGCACGGTGATCCGGCCGTTGTTGCCGAGGTCGGCCTGCCCGGTACGGATCCCTTCGATCATGGCGGTAGTGAATACCGACCCCGCGATTTCGCCGCTGGCCAGCCGGTTCTGGAACGAGTACTCCGCACTCCGGGACGACGTGAGGATGCACCGGCCTCCTGCCACCGCCTCGTCCACCTGCCGGTCGGAGCCGACCAGATCGACCAGACCGACGCCTTTCGCGTCGAAGGCGCCGCTGAAGCAGCAGTCGAGAATGATGACCTGTTTGCCGGCGGCCGATTCCTTGGCCAGATCCATCAAATAGCGGCTGGCGATCGCGGTGGCGGGCAGTGTTTCGGAGTCGGTATCGGTCGCCACGATGTGGAGCCGACCGTGGTCGTCCTTGACGCCGTGGCCGGAGAAGTACACCAGCACGAGGTCGTTCCGGTCCCGCCCGTTGAAGATCTTGTTGATGGCCAGCCGGATCTCCGTCCCCGGTCGATCGAACAGCGTCTGAACCTCGAACCCGCAGATGGCGGAGTCGGCCAGCATCGCGCTGATGTTCGACGCGTCGTGGGCGGGTGCGGGTAGATCCGGATACTCGCCGTCGGTGTACGTCGATGTCGCGATGACCAGGGCGAGCCGGCGCTCGGACGGCAGGGGTGGAGCCGGAACCAGATCGTCGGTGGCCATGGTCAATCGGTGCTGTGCCGCGCGAGGAACGCCTCGATGATGGCTTTCTGCTGCTCGTCGGTGGCGTTGTCGACGACCAGCTCGTCGTCGCCGATCCGGACCCGGATCGGATGCTTGGCGCGCTTGACCCAGTCGAAGGCCACTCGTACGAGGTCGCGCAGGCCACGGCCGGCGGTCAATACGACGGTCAGCCACTCGGCAGGTCCGACACCGGCCTTGGGATCGTCCGGGTCGGGCGGGGCGTACCGGTAATCGACCGCGCCCAGCCGCAGGTCCTTCACGTCCGCGCCCAGGCGGCGGAGAAGATCCTCCTCCCGCGGAGCATCGTCAGCCGGGAGGAACTGGAGAAGTACCGTTGCGTCGTCACGCACAGCAGGGAGTATCTGTCACCTGGTTACCGCATGGCAATCGTCTACGGGAGCTGGGGTGAGTTGTAGAAGTTGATGCCCAGTACCGTCCACCGTGGACGCTGGGCGCCGAGCCGCTGGCGGAACGCGTTCCAGTTGTGGGTCGACTTGGGCGACCAGGCTACCTCGGCGAGCGCCGGCAACCGGGGGAACGCCAGGTACTCCAGATCGTTCAGCGTACGAACCGTCTCCGTCCACAGGGGAGCTTCGACGCCGATGACGGCCTTCGGGTCGACGCCGATCAGGTGCGCGGCCGGGTCCCAGTCGTACGCCGCCTGCACCTCCACGTTGCCCGCCCAGTTCAGGCCGAGCGGGGACTGCGCGTTGTACTTCATGTCGAGGTACGTGTGGTCGGCCGGTGCCATCACCACGCGGGCGCCTTCGCGGACCGCCGCCTGGAAGGTGGTGTCGAACGCGTCGTCGGCCTGGACGCGGGGCGCCCAGTACTCCAGCACCCGGTCCGGCGAGGGCTCTGCCGCCGCGAGCTGGTGCCAGCCCATGACGGTCTTGCCCTTGCTGGTCACGATCTTCTGGACGCGGTTCATGAAGGCGGCGTACTCCCCGTCCGACAGTTTCTGGACCTCGTCGCCGCCGATGTGCAGGTACGGCCCGGGGGTCAGCGCGGCCAGCTCGCCGAGGACGTCGTCGACGAAGTCGTACGTCACGTCCTTGCTCGGGCACAGCGCGCTGAAGCCCACCTGCATCCCCGTGTACAGCCCGGGGGCCTTGCCGTCACAGTTCAGCTCGCCGTACGAGGCGAGGGCCGCGTTGGTGTGCCCGGGCATGTCGATCTCGGGCACGATCGTGATGTACCGCGACTGCGCGTACGCCACGATCTGCCGGTACTGCTCCTTCGTGTAGGAGCCGCCCGGACCGCCCCCGACCTCGGTGCTGCCGCCGTGGGCGGTCAGCCGCGGCCAGCCGTCGATGGCGATGCGCCAGCCCTGGTCGTCGGACAGGTGCAGGTGCAGATAGTTGATCTTGTACATGGCCAGCAGGTCGATGTACGCCCGCACGTCGTCCACGGCGAAGAAGTGCCGGGCGACGTCGAGCATCGCGCCCCGGTACGCGAACCGCGGCTCGTCGGTGATGCGCCCCCCGGGCAGCGTCCATGGTCCACTCTGGACGGTACGACTCTCGACCGTGGGCGGGAACAGTTGCCGCAGGGTCTGCACGCCATGGAACAGACCCTCCGCCGTACGCGCCTCGATCACGACACCGTCCACACCGATGTCGAGCCGGTAACCGCCTTCCGGCGCGCCCCCATCGGACGAGAGCCGCAGCGCGATGCCCCCATCCGGGGACGGGTCGGAGGTGAGCCGCACCGGCAGCGCGTACCCGGTCGACGGGCGAAGCAGGCCGGCGAGGTACTCGGCCACGCTCCCGGCGGAATCCGGCGCCCGGATCTCCGCGCCCGACGCCAGGGTGTAGGTCGCCCCCGACGCCGGCGTGACCGAAGCCGGCGCCGGCACGACGCTGCCGAGCGCCACCGCGGCGGTCGCGGTCGCGGACCCGCTGGGGGCGGCGGAAGGGGTCGACCGTCGGTCGGACAGGATCCGGGGCACGACGATGACGCCCGCCAGCACCAAGGCGCCGGCCAGCGCCACCGCGATGATCCACCGTCGGCTCACCCGGCAGAGCTTAGCCAGGCCTTGCACACTTGTGCTCGTGGGAACGTTCCCAGAGACTTGTCCGGACAGGGACAAGGGCGACACGAGTGGCCGCACCGTAACGTACTAACCTTGCCATGGACTGCGCCCAGGGCCGTTACGAAAGGCTGGCACCGTGACCCAGAAGTACGTGTACGACTTTGCCGAAGGCAACAAAGACTTGAAGGATCTGCTGGGCGGCAAGGGCGCCAACCTGGCTGAGATGACGAATCTGGGGCTGCCCGTTCCGCCCGGGTTCATCATCACGACCGAGGCGTGCAAGGTCTACCTGCACAGCGGCAAGGAGCCGGCGGAGCTGCGCGACGAGGTGAGCGCACACCTGACCGCCCTGGAGACCGCGATGGGCAAGCAACTGGGCGATCCGGCCGATCCGCTGCTGGTCTCGGTACGCTCCGGCGCCAAGTTCTCCATGCCGGGAATGATGGAGACTGTCCTCAATGTCGGCCTAACGGACGCGAGCGTGCACGGGCTGTCCCGCCAGGCAGGCGGTAACGACAGGTTCGCCTGGGACTCGTACCGCCGGCTGATCCAGATGTTCGGCAAGACGGTGTGCGACGTTCCCGGCGAGGAGTTCGAGCACGCGCTCGACGCCGCGAAGGACGCCAAGGGTACGGCCAACGACCTGGACCTGAACGCGGACGACCTGCGGGCGCTGGTCGACACGTACAAGAAGATCTTCTCGCAGCACACCGGGCGCGACTTCCCGCAGGACCCGCGCGAGCAGCTCGACCTGGCCGTGCGTGCGGTCTTCGATTCGTGGAACGCCGACCGGGCGATCCTCTACCGCCGCCAGGAGCGCATCCCGGCCGACCTCGGTACCGCGGTCAACGTGGTCACGATGGTGTTCGGCAACCTCGGCCCCGACTCCGGTACCGGGGTGGCGTTCACGCGCGACCCGGGCACCGGCGAGCAGGGCGTGTACGGCGACTACCTCGCCAACGCCCAGGGCGAGGACGTGGTGGCCGGCATCCGCAACACGATCCCGCTGCAGGAGCTGGAGTCACTCGACAAGGCAAGCTTCGACCAGCTGATGGCGATCATGGCCAAGCTCGAGTCGCACTACAAGGACCTCTGCGACATCGAGTTCACCATCGAGAGCGGCAAGCTCTGGATGCTGCAGACGCGGGTCGGCAAGCGCACCGCGGCGGCCGCCTTCGTCATCGCTACGCAGCTCGTCGACGAGGGGGTCATCGACCTCGACGAGGCGCTGAACAGGGTCAACGGCGCGCAGCTGGCGCAGCTGATGTTCCCGACATTCGACCTGTCCGGCGACCCGAAGCCGCTGGCCAAGGGCATCGCCGCGTCGCCGGGTGCGGCCGTGGGCAAGGCCGTCTTCGACTCGCACCGGGCGGCCGAGCTGGGCGCCGGCGGCGAGCGGGTGATCCTCGTCCGGCGGGAAACCAACCCGGACGACCTGCCCGGCATGATCGCGGCCCAGGGCATCCTGACCAGCCGTGGCGGCAAGACGAGCCACGCCGCGGTCGTGGCCCGGGGGATGGGCAAGACCTGCGTGTGCGGCGCCGAGGCGCTCGACGTGACCGTCCAACGTCGACAGTTCACTGTGAACGGTCAGACGATCAGCGAGGGCGACGTCATCTCCATCGACGGCACGACCGGCAAGGTCTACATCGGAGAGTTGCCGGTGCAGCCGTCCCCGGTCGTCCAGTACTTCGAGGGCACCATCTCGCCAACGGAAAGCGCCTTGGTCTCCGCGGTACACCGGCTCGTCGAGCATGCCGACCGGGTGCGGCGGCTGAAGGTACGCACGAACGCCGACACCGGTGAGGACTCGGCGCGGGCGCGGCGGTTCGGCGCCGAGGGGATCGGCCTGTGCCGCACCGAGCACATGTTCCTGGGTGACCGCCGCGAGCTGGTCGAGCGGCTGATTCTGGCGTCCAATGTGGAGGAACGCGAAGCGGCGCTGGGAGCGCTGCTGCCGCTGCAGCGCGACGACTTCGTGGAGATCTTCCAGGCGATGGACGGTCTGCCGGTGACGGTCCGGCTCATCGACCCGCCACTGCACGAGTTCCTGCCGCCGCTCGAGGAGCTGGCCGTCGAGGTCGCGGTCGCCGAAGCCCGTGGCGAGGACCCCGGTCGGGCCAAGACGCTGCTGGCCGCGGTCCGCCGCATGCACGAGCAGAACCCCATGCTGGGTCTGCGCGGCGTCCGGCTCGGCCTGGTGATCCCCGGCCTGTTCGCCATGCAGGTCCGGGCGATCGCGGAGGCCGCCGCCACCGTGCGGAAGGCCGGCGGCGACCCGCAGCCCGAGGTCATGGTGCCGCTGGTGGGCGCGGTGCAGGAGCTGGAGACGGTACGCCAGGAGGCCGAGAAGGTGCTCGCCGACGTGGCCGCCGAGACCGGTACCAACGTGCACACGCTGATCGGCACGATGATCGAGGTACCGCGCGCGGCCCTGACCGCGGGTCAGATCGCCGAGGCGGCCGAGTTCTTCTCGTTCGGCACCAACGACCTGACGCAGATGGGCTGGGGCTTCTCGCGGGACGACGTGGAGGGCTCGTTCTTCTCGCAGTACCTGGATCTGGGCATCTTCGGGGTGTCGCCGTTCGAGACGATCGATGCCGACGGCGTCGGCCGGCTGGTCACGATCGCCGTCGACGAGGGGCGGGCCGCTCGGCCCGGTCTGAAGATCGGTGTCTGCGGCGAGCACGGCGGCGACCCCGAGTCGGTGCACTTCTTCCACCACGCCGGGCTGGACTACGTGTCGTGCTCGCCGTTCCGCGTACCGGTGGCACGGCTCGAGGCGGGCCGCGCGGCAGCGACCGCGGTGGGCTCGGACTCGCGCTGACCGTTTCGTGATGTGCCGGCGACGCCTCAGGGTTGCGTCGCCGGCATCCGGCGTGGCATCGGCGGCGCCGGACCGTCGGCCTGCCGGATGACGCCTTCGGGTGCGTTCACCATCGCAGCGGGGCGGGCGGGCGGAGGGTCCGGCTCGTAGTCGTCGTCATCCATCAGGTCGGCGAGGTCCAGCAGCCCGCTGTCCACGTCGAGCACCTCGATGATGTTCTCCACCCGCTCGGCGACCTGACTCGCCTCGAGGTGTAGGAGGTGGACGTTCACGGTCAGGCTGGCGAGCACTGTCAGCAGTGCGCGCGAGCCAGCCGGGTACGTGGCCACGAGCCCGCCCGCACCCGTGATCGTTGTCGCGTGCAGGTCGCCGTGACTGGCGGCGGCGGCCATGCGCTGACCCACGCCGTGGCCGGCCGCGGCGAGCGCGGCCACCCCTTCCGGGACGATGCCCGCTGTGTCGTCGGCGACCAGCAGACCGTCCAGGCTTGCGACCAGGCTGCCGGACACACCGGGTACGAGACCGCGCAGTTGGCGGATTTCGGCGAGGACTTCCTCCTCGACAGTCATGCGTGCTCCTCTAAGCGGGGCCCCGGCTCCGCCACCCAAGGCCATCACTGACCGTTCTACGGCACGCTACACCGGGCCACTATCCGTCGGGAAGCCGGAGAGTCGGGTCCACGGGGCCTCGGACCGCTCGCGGGCGTAGGGTGAACCACACGTTTCGACGACGTGTACGGAGGCGGACATGGGCAGTCGGTGGTACGCGGTCGTCGTCGACGCCACCGATCCGGCGCGGCTGGCACGTTGGTGGGGCGAGGTGCTCGGCTACCGGATCGCCTCCGAGTTCTCCGACGAAGTCGTCATCGAAGGTGAAGCCGGCGGTCCGTCGCTCGCGTTCGTCACGGTTCCCGAGGCCAAGTCCGTCAAGAATCGGCTGCACCTCGACCTCAACCCCGACGACCAGGCAGCCGAGGTCGAGCGGCTGGTCAACATGGGCGCCCGGCACGTGGACGTGAGCCAGGGCGAGAAAGCGACCTGGATCGTACTGGCGGATCCGGAGGGCAACGAGTTCTGCGTACTGCGGACGCGCCCGTAGGCTGATCCTCGATGGACGAGGAGCGATTCGTCGCCGAACCGCCGAAGGACACGGCATACGGGCGCGGTCCGTTCGAACGGGACCGCGCCCGGGTGCTGCATTCGGCCGCGTTCCGCCGGCTGGCGGCCAAGACCCAGGTGCACGCCGCGGGGTCGGGCGACTTCCTGCGTACCCGGCTCACCCACTCGCTCGAGGTGGCCCAGATCGCCCGGGAGATGGGCGCGCGGCTCGGCTGCGACCCGGATGTCGTCGATGTGGGCGGCTTGGCCCACGACCTCGGTCACCCGCCGTTCGGGCACAACGGTGAGGAGGCGCTCGACGCCGTCGCCGCGGTATGTGGCGGATTCGAGGGCAACGCCCAGACGTTCCGGGTCCTCACGAGGCTGGAGGCCAAGGTCCCGGGCGCCGGGCTCAACTTGACCCGCGCCGCGCTCGATGCGACGTGCAAATACCCCTGGCCGCGCAGGGCCGGACACCGCAAGTTCGGCGTCTTCACCGACGATCTCGAGATCTTTTCTTGGGTACGTGCCAACGCCGAGCCGGAACGGCGTTGCCTGGAGGCTCAGGTGATGGACTGGGCGGACGACGTGGCGTATTCCGTCCACGACGTGGAAGACGGGATCTACTCCGGCTACATCCCTTTGGGTAGCTTGCTGGTGGACCCGGCCGAGCGCACCGCGCTGTGTGCCGACGTCGCCGCCGCCTACTCGGGAGAGTCGCCGGCGGCGCTGGAAGGCGCGCTGCTGGATCTACTCGAGGATCCGGTGCTGGTGGCGCTGGCCGAGTACGACGGCACATTCGGCGCCCAGTTGGCGCTCAAGCGGGCCACGAGCGTGCTCACCGGTCGGTTCGTCGCCGCGGCGGTACTGGCGACCCGGGCGAAGTTCGGCGACGGGGAACTGCGGCGCTACGACGCCGACCTCATCGTGCCGCGGGAGACCCGGGCGCAGTGCGCGTTGTTGAAGGGCATCGCGCTGCGGTACGTCATGCGGCGCCCCGGTGCCGATGCGCGGTACGCCGAGCAGTGGGATATTCTGGTGTCTCTTGTGGACGGTTTGGTGCGGTCGGCACCGGAAGGGCTCGACCGGGTGTTCGCTCCGTTGTGGACCGCGGCCGCTGACGATGCCGCGAGGTTGCGCGTGGTCGTCGACCAGGTAGCCTCGCTGACCGATCTGTCGGCCGTAGCCTGGCACCGGCGGCTTGTCGGGTAGATTCATTGATCACCTTCGTGCGGAAGGGCGGATGGCATGAGCGATGCCGAGCAGACATTCGTGATCGTCGGAGCGTCGCTGGCCGGGGCGAAAGCGGCCGAGACACTGCGGGCCGAGGGATTCACCGGGCGGATCGTCCTGATCGGTGAGGAGACCGAACTCCCGTACGAGCGGCCGCCGCTGTCCAAGGGGTACCTGCAGAGCAAGGATCCGCGCGAGAAAGCGTTCGTGCACGACGAGAAGTGGTATGCGGAGCAGCGCATCACGCTCGTCCTCGGCCGCCGGGCGACGTACCTCGACACCGCTACGCGGGTGGTGACTCTCGACGGCGTCGATCCGGTGCATTACGACAAGCTGCTGCTCGCTACCGGCTCCCGGGTGCGCATGCTCAACGTCCCCGGCAACGACCTCGAAGGCGTTCGGTACCTGCGGACGATCGACGAGTCCGAC
This sequence comes from Micromonosporaceae bacterium, assembly GCA_035650075.1. Lineage (GTDB taxonomy): Bacteria > Actinomycetota > Actinomycetes > Mycobacteriales > Micromonosporaceae > DASSUC01. The sequence goes on from DASRII010000540.1 coordinate 17,992, forward strand.
GCGCTGCGTGCCGCGATCTCCGGCGGCAGCGCGCGAGTGGTGGTCGTCGGCGCCGGCTGGATCGGCCTCGAGACCGCGGCGGCGGCCCGCGGGTACGGCTGCGACGTCACCGTGGTCGAGATGGACGAGCTGCCGCTGCGCCGGGTGCTCGGCGACGAGGTGGCGACGCTGTTCCGGGACCTGCACCTCGCGCACGGCGTCGACTTCAAGTTCTCCTCGGGAGTGCGGGAGTTCACCGGTTCCGGTGGACGGTTGTCGTCCGTGGTGTTGTCCGACGGTACCGAGCTGCCGGCCGATCTCGCGATCGTGGGCGTCGGCATCAGCCCGTCCATCGAACTGGCCGAAGCGGCCGGGCTGGACATCGACAACGGCGTAGCGGCCACCGAGTCGTTGCGTACGTCGGACCCGTACGTGTACGCCTGCGGTGATGTCGCGTCGTCGGTGAACCCCTTGCTGGGCAAGCGCATCCGGGTGGAGCACTGGGCGAACGCGCTGAACGGCGGCAAGTCGGTCGCACTGTCCATGTTGGACCGTGAGATGGTCTATGACCGGGTACCGTACTTCTTCTCGGATCAATATGATCTTGGAATGGAGTACTCGGGCTACGTCGAGCCGGGTGGCTACGACTCGGTGGTGTTCCGCGGTGATCCGTCCATTGTGGACGGTAAGGCGCCGGAGTGTGTCGCGTTCTGGGTGTCCGGCGGTCGGGTGCTAGCCGGAATGAACATCAACGTCTGGGACGTGACCGACGACATCCAAAAGCTCGTCCGAGCGGGCTACGCCGGCAAGGTGGTGGATCCGGAGAAGCTGGCCGATCCGGGTATCTCGCTCGGCGACCTGGGGAGCTGATCAGCCCGTCGCCGTCGGACGGGCGCTCGCTTACCTCGCGTGACCAACTATCTGAGCCGGTGACGGGGCGACCCGCACGCGGTTTCGGCCGCCCCGCTTGGCCCGGTAGAGCTCGACATCGGCCTGCTCCATGAGGGTGTCGACCAGCCCGCCTGGTGCGGGCACCGTGGCGGCAATGCCGATGCTGACGGTGACGAGCCGGTCGGGAACCAACGGGTGTGGTTCGGCGAGGGTCGTGATGGCGGCTCGGAGGCGTTCGGCCACCTGGAGCGCCACGTCGACACCGGTGTTGGGCATGACGACGGCGAACTCCTCACCACCGTAACGGGCGCAGAGATCCTTTTCTCGGACGTTCTGGCGGAGTTCGGCCGCGACCCGCTGCAGACACCTGTCACCGGCAGCGTGTCCATAGTGGTCGTTGAAGAGCTTGAAGTGGTCGATGTCCACCATGGCCAGGCCGAGCGGTTCTCCAGATCTCCCGGCATGCCGCCATTCCGCGGCTAGTACTTCCTCCAAGCGGCGGCGGTTGGCCAATCCAGTGACTGGGTCGGTGGTGCTGAGCTCTTCGAGTCGCTGGTTGGCCAGCGCGAGTTGGTGGGTGCGTTCGCCGACCTTGCGTTCGAGGGAGGCGTAGACCAGGGCGTTGTCGAGAGAGACGGCCAGTTGTCCGGCGATGAGCATGACGCCGTCGAGGCGATCGGCGGAAAAGGCGCTGCGGATGAGGCGGTTCTCCATCAACAGAAGACCCTGCAAGGCGCCACGGTGGAAGATCGGTACGGCGAGCAATGAGCAGGGGTCCAGGCGGACGAAGTACGGGTCGCGGGCGAAGCGGTCATCGTGAGTGGCGTCGTTGATGACGAACGCTTCGCGGGTACGTTCGGCGTAACGAATGACAGACAGTGGCACGAGGTGCCTCCGGCCGGCTTCGTCCAGTGAGATGGTGCCGCCATCGGCCGAGGGTCCAGACAACAGCCAGCCACGGTCGACATTCCACAGTAGGAGGTGGATGCCGGTAGCGCCGGTCATCGCGGACAGTACCTCGACCACCCGGTCGCGCAGACCGTCGATGCTCGTCTCGGAGCTGAGGGCTTGGGACGCGGAGAGGATGCCGAGCAGGTCGATGGTTGCGGGCATGATGTCGGATCGGCGGACGGCCACCTCCGCCCCCGGATCGGCATTGGCGTCGGGAAGGGTCTTCAGCGTCGGGTAGGCCCAGTCGAGTCGGTCCACCTTCGCCATCGCACCCCAAATGAGATACATCTGTCGCGCAGTCGCGAGCATGTTGTAGCCCGCGAACTCCAAGCCGTGCGCCAGCAAGAAGCGCGCCGCGCGTTCGCACACCAGCGCCCGGTGCCATGGCCGTTGCCTTTTCGCGGACTCTTGTATAGCGACATCGAAGGCCTTGGCTGCGGTGCGGAATTCGCCAACGGCCCAGGCGCGTTCGGCCTCGACCAGTTTCACCAGGTGCCGGAAATTGATCGGCGCATCCGTGGCGCGCGTCGCCAGCCAGTCGATGACCGCGTCCAACTCGGTCAGGAAGGCGCCGCGCGCCTCGGGTCCGGCGGCCCGGGCTCGGCTGGCCAGGGCCAGCGCTCGTAGCAGGTGCGCAACCGATGTCAAATAGGTGGACTCGACGAATGGAAGCAACGGCATCGCATTCGTCGTATGCCGATCCAGCTCGGTTGCGTCGTCGAACACAGCGGCGGCGAGCGCCCGGGTTACGTGCGCGTTGACGGCCGCGAGCGGGTTGCCGGCCAGCTCTTCCGGGGCCAGCTCGTCGGCGTGTGACCCATAGGGTTCGCCGCGCAGCCCACTTATCAGCCGTCGGTAGCTTCGGAACGTACCGACGACGTGGTCATTCCCGGTACGTGCGCCGAACTCCAGGGCTGACTCGACCTCCACGACGAAACTGTCCAGCGACGGCGAGGCGTCGAGCAGCTCATAGGTTGTGGCGTAGTAGGTGTAGCACGCGTTGAACAGGTCTCCACCGAGGATCAGGCCCTCCCGTGCGCGCAGAGCCTGCGACACCGAGTCCTCGAGTGGCTCGAACCAGGGACATACCCCGAGGGCGTACAGGAAACGGGCCTGAGAGGTCTCGGGCTGATGGCCGCGAGCTTCACCCAACGCGAGAACCCGGCGCATCAAACGGTATCCCGTACGGCGGTCCTGGCGGAGGGCGCTGACCGCGTACGGGACGTGGCTGATCGGACCGATCAGGGTACGAGCCAGGCCGTGCTCCGCCCACGTCCGCGCCGCCTGCAGAGCCAGCCACGCCATGATCGTCTGGTCACAGAAGAAAGCGGGCGGCATCAGGCGGTTGATCAGTTCGCCCACGGCGAGCAGGGCCGGATCAGTGATCTCTGGGTGGCGCAGGTCATCGGCCTCGTCCGTCTCCTCGATCCACCGGTACAGCGCGGCCAGGCCGTCATCGATGTCGGCGCCGAGCAGATCCGGCGCAGGCACTGCGAGGCCCAGCCGCCGCAACTGGTCGAGCCCGAGGTCGATCGCGTCTCGCGGGCGACTTCGCATGGTCAGGCTGCTCACCTGTACCAGCGTCGCCTCCGTACGCTGTGCCGGCCGGGTGCAGAGCCGTTCGATCGTCCGGTAGAGGTCGTCGGCCTCGTCCAGCCGCCCCAGGCCGTGCAGGGCAGCGTGACGACCGGTATGCAACTCGATGAGGGCGGTCGTGTCGTTCGGGTCGGTCAACTCCGCCGCAGCCGCCAGGAGTCGCTCCACGAGCGGCTGGTTGAACAACACTTTCGCCTGCTCGGCGGCGTGTCGGAACACACCGGAGACCGTGCGCCGCTCGTCCGGGTCGGACAAAGAGTCGACGACAGGTAGGTACTGCTGCGCGGCGACCTCGAAGAATTCTGGCCTCCCGCCCAGCCTCCTGGCCAGGTCCAGGCGGACATCGTGCTCCCGTTGCGGGCCCATGCGGTGGAGAATGCTCTCCTGTACTCGGTCGTGACGGAACCGCGCTGCCTCCTGGGCGCCCGGTTCCAACACGAGCAGCCCCTCGTCGAGAGCGGCGGCGAGTCGCTCTTCCACCACCGGCGCGGGCAGCCCGGACGCGTGGTTAAGCACGTTCAGGTCGACTCGGCCACCGAGACACGCCATTATCTCCAACAACGCCCCCGTCGTCGGCGGCATGGCGTCTGCGCGTTCGGCTAGCAGCTCGGCCACGTCTGTCCGGCCCAGCGCACCGAGCGCCCCTGCTTCCCATCGCCAACCTCCCCCGCCCGGCTCGAGTACGCCGTCGTGCCGCAGCGCGTTGAGCAACTCGACCGTGTCGTAGGGATTGCCTCGGGTGTGCGGTGTAATAGCCAACGCGAGGTCGGCGGCCCGCTGTGAGTCCAGGCGAAGCATGTCCGCCAGCATCTCGGCCAGGCTCGATGGAGGCAGATCTCCCAGCCTCAGGTGCAGCGGCCGGGCGTCCTGTCGATGCCAGCGGGACAGCATGGGTGCCAGCGGGTGTGTGGCGTCGACGTCGGACTCGCGGTAGGCGCCGACCAGCAAGAGCCCGTCGATCTTCTCGTGTTCGCTGAGCACCATGTCGATAAAACCCAACGTCGTACGACCGGCCCACTGCAGATCATCGATGACGATTACCAACGGCCGCTTGCGGCAGGCGACTGCGCGCAGGATCTCCACGCCGTTGCGCTGCGCGCGTATCTGGGCCGTCTTCGGATCTCCCACATCCGCCGGGACCTGCAGCAACGCCGCGAACTCTGGCAACGTGGCGGTCGCTATGCCGGCGTTGGGACCAAGCGCGCGCAGGATACGATCGCGTACCGCTGCCAGTTCCTCCTCCGGCTCGGCCAGCAACAACCGTCCCAGCGCGCGAAACGCCAGATGCGCTCCGTCGAATTCCAGGTCACGACGATACTGATCGAACTTGCCGGACACGAACCATCCGCCGTTGGCCGCCACGATTGGCCGCAATTCGTCGACCAGCGAAGTCTTGCCCACGCCGGGAGGACCGCTGACCAGTGCTCCCGGGCAGCGGCCCGACAATGCCGCCTTGAACGCCGCCTCCAGCTCGGCCATCTCGTCCTCGCGCCCGACCAGACGGGACGGCGTGAGTAGCCGATGTGGGACGTCGCCCTCGCCTACCCGTGCCAACGTCTCTCCGTCGCGCAGCCGGACCAGGTCGTGGATCAGCCCGTCTGCACTCTGATAGCGGTTGTCCGGCTCCTTCTCCAGCAGATGCATGATGATCGCCGACAATCCCGCGGGCACCACCGCGTTCACCTCGGCCGGCGGGATCGGCACCCGCGCCAGGTGATCGTGAATGAGCCGCAGCGGATCACCCACGCCGAACGGCGGCTCCCCGGTCGCCAGTTGGTAGAGCGTCGCACCCAGCGCGTACAGGTCGGCCCGCTGATCGACCGGACGACCGGTGCGGCCCGTCTGTTCTGGTGCGATAAAAGCCAACGTCCCGACAATCCGGTTGTGATGGGTCCAGTCCGGACGAATCTCCGTGAACGTCGTAGCCAACGTAAAATCGATCAAGTATGGCTCCCGATCCGCGTCGGAGAGCAGGATGTTCGCTGGGTTGATGTCCCGGTGCACTACTCCTCGAGCGTGCATAGCAGCCACGACTCGCGCGAGCCCGAGCGCCAACCGCGTCAACTCATCGATGTCCAACGGCATCGGCACATCGGCCAACGAGACGCCATGCAGATCCTCCAACAAGATCGATCCCGCGGATGACTGCGGCTCTACCATCTGCAAGACACCGCGGATACCGGACAGCCGCTCACGAATCTCGACCTCGTGCCGCAGCCGCTGCTCCGCACCCAGTCCCCGCGGCTCCTTACGGATCATGCTGCCGCTCGGCATGAAGAGCCGGGTCACCTTTGTCCGCTCGCTCTCGTGGAGAACCTGCGTCCGAACGGGCCGCGCCCGCGAATTGCCTCTCGTTGCTCCAGTCCGACGCACTGCACTCCCCCCTGCTCACGAAGGGTGAAGCTTATACCCTTTTTGCGAGAATTCTTCAGAAGAGTGCAGCTCGCGGTTCCAACCATGCCTGACAACCCCACGGGTCTACTAGTTCGTGCCTCTTTCTTTAGTTTTAGTCATTAACGTCCCAGTCACCAAGCGGGCCGGAGGGTGCGGTTCATCCATTGTGGACGGTAAGGCGCGTCGACCTGTCGTCCGGGCCTGATCGGTGACATGATCGAGATGTACGGGAACAGCGCGGTTCGGGGGCGGCACATGGGCGAGTACGAGCCGATCTCCGGAGTCGGGTGGACCGCGATCGGCGTCGCGTACGCACGGGCCGAGGAGTGCCACCGCGACGACCGGTTGTTCGACGATCCCTACGCGAGCGCGTTCCTGGAGGCGGCCCCCGGGTGGTCCCCACCTGGACAGGGCGAACCCTTGGTGCCGGATGCCGGGTCGGTGGGTGTCGCGCTCACCTGGTACGTGGCGGTGCGCACACGGTTCTGCGATGAGTTCCTGCTGGCCGCGAGCAGAGCCGAGTGCCGCCAGGTCGTACTGCTCGCGGCCGGGTTGGACGCCCGAGCGTTCCGGCTCCACTGGCCGGCCGGCACCACCCTGTTCGAGGTCGACCTGCCGTCGGTACTCGATTTCAAGCAGAAGGTGCTCGACGAGATGGGAGCCCGACCACGCTGCCGGCGGATCACGCTCGCAACCGATATACGCGAAGCGCTCCCGGACCGGCTGATCTCGGCCGGCTTCGACCCGGCCAAGCCTGTGGTCTGGCTGCCCGAGGGTTTGCTCATCTACCTGGCCCCAGGAGAGGTGAGGCGCATGCTGGCCACTGTGGCCAATATGTCCACAGTGGGCAGTCAGCTGGCTCTCGAGCACGGAACGATGGCCACCAACGCGCTGGTCGATCTGGCCAGGACCGTGCCGGCACTGAAGCGCTACACGGAATTGTGGAAGGGCGGGCTGAGCGTGAATACCGCCGCGTGGTTGACCGCCCGTGGCTGGCAAGTCAGGGCGCACACCGCCGCGACCATGGCCGAGAAGTACAACCGAACCAAACCGCCAGACAGCGCCGGGGCCTTCCTGACCGCTGTCCGGGTGACGGCGGCACCGAGCACGCCCTGAGTGTGCTACCGGCCCGGCGTCAGGGGAGCGATGCCCATGTCAGCCAGGGCCGCCGCGCCGGTCGCGGCATGCTCACCGCCGAGAAGTACGAGCGACCGCGCCCACTGGTAGCGGCAGCCCGCGGCGTCGAAAGCCGCCGCTGCGGCGAGCATCCGGTCCCGGTCGCCGTCGAGCAACGCTTCCGCCCGTTCCACCTGGGCATCGGCGATCGGATTGCCGGCCACGGTGACCCGGGCGGCGGCGATGCGCTGGCGCGCGTCGGGGTCGCCGATGAGCGCGGCCGCCTCGGCGCGCAGCGCCACATACCAGTGCAACCAGATCCAGGTGACCCACTTCCACACCTGTTCCGGCTCGGCGGCCACCCGCTCGAGCGCCGCCATCGCCTGTCCGTGGTGGAGCTGGACGGTCGCGTCGAAGACCGCGCCGTAGCCGGCACTGCGCTCCGGTGTCGAGCCGAGCCGATCGGCAATGGCCAGCCACTTCGCCCGCGCGAGATCGTCACCCCGCAGGCCGTGGATCATCGCGACCGCGGCTGCGGCGATAGCGAGGCGCGGTGCACGCAACCGACCGGTACGCTCCCAGGCCTCGAGGAACCGTTCGCTCGTCGCGAGCACATCGTCCACGTTGCCGGCCAGCGCGTCGACCATCAGCAGGCTGGACGTGGCGTAGTGCCCCACCTCGGCCAGCAGCGGCAGGTCGGCCAGCCGCCGGGCCCATCGGCGGGCTGTCGGCAGGTCCCCGACCCCGAGACTGGTATCGATACCCGAGACCAACGCGTCGGTCAGTTCGAGCGTGCTGGCCGGGGTCACCGGCTCCGACGAGAGCATCTCGACCCTGCCTCGTGCCGTGGCCGCGGCCGCGAAACTCTCCCCGGCCCAGCTCTGGGCACCGGCCAGCGCGTCGAGGGCGGCCGAGGTGGTCAGGGGATCGGCCGCCCGGCGGGCCAGCTCCACCGCCCGCGAGGCGAGCGGGAGCGTCTCCGTGACCGCGTTCTCCGGCGGACCCTGATCGGAGCCGAACGCGTCGGCCAGTACCCCAGCCTCGGCGAGGGCCAGCGCGGCGTCGGTGGCCGGGTCGCTCCCGGCCAGCTCGCGCGCCGCGGTCAGCAGCTCCGCCGTCTCGGCCGGCGGCGGGATATGCGAGAACCCGCCGGAGAAGCGGTACGCGATGATCGCGGCGGTCGCGAGGTCGCGGGCGGCGCCAGCCTCGTCGCCGGCCAGGCGGGCCGCGTCCGCGGCCGCGCGGTGGAGGCGGTACATGTCGTCGCGGAGCAACCGGCATCCGGCCACCGATGCCGCGCTTCGCAACGCGGCGGCGATGGCGGCGAGGTCGTCGGTGAGGGCCGCCGCCTGTTCGTACCGCTGCTGCGACTCACCGGCCAGATTGCGGGTGAAGGCCAGCTCGGCCAGGGACATGGACAACTGGTACGCATCGGCGCGGTGCTCGGGTACGCCGGCGGCCCAGGCGAGCGCTGCCCGCAGATCGTCGGCTACCGCGTCGAACCGCACCCGCCAGGGCCCGTCCGCCGCTGGTGCCTCCTTTGCCAGCCCGGTCGCGTTCGATACGCACCAACGCAGGTGTCTACATTGGACATCAGCGAGCTCGCCGGCGCCGGACAACTGCTCGACGCCGTACTGGCGGATCGTCTCCAGCGTGCGATAACGGGTACCGCCGGTGGCGGGGATCGCGGCCAGCAGGCTCTGCTCGGTGAGCCGCGCCAGCCCGTCCACCACGGCGGTCGGTTCGAGCGGCGCGAACCCGGCGACCTGCTCGGTGGCGTCCACTGTGAACGGAGCTACGAAGACCGCGATCCGGCGCAACAGCGTACGATCGACCGGCTCGAGGAGGGCGTGGCTCCAGTCCAGCATGGCCCGGACCGACCGGTGCCGGTCGTCGGCCCGGGCGCCACCGGTCAGCCGCAGCTGGTCGGCGAGAACGTCGGTGAGGCCGTCCAGGCCGAGCGTCGGTAGCCGGGCGGCCGCCAGCTCGATCGCCAGGGCAACGCCGTCCAGCCCCCGACAGATTGCGGCGGCTCGGTCGAGTTGCTCCGGCGTCAGCGGCCAGCCCACAGCCGCGGCCCGGTCGAGGAACAGCGCGACCGCATCCGAGTCGCCATCGCCGGTCAATGACAGCGGCGGGATCGGATAGACGCGTTCGAACGGCACCATCAACCGGGCCCGGCTGGTAGCCAGCACGGTCATTCGCGGGCAGCCGGCAAGCAGCCGCTCCACGAACGGCGCCACACCGTCTCGTACGTGCTCACAGTTGTCCAGGACGAGCAGGGCGTGCCGATCGGCCAGCGCGGCGACCACCGACTCGTCCATGCCACGGCTCTGCTGCTCACCGATGCCGACCGCCGCGGCCACCGCCGTCCCGACCATCGCCGGGTCGGTGATCGGTACCAGGTCGACGAACCACACGCCGTCGGCGAAGTCGCTGGCCGCGTCCGCCGCGACCGCCAGCGCCAGCCGGGTCTTCCCCACCCCGCCGGGCCCGACCGCGCTCACCTGCCGGTGGGCTCTGACCGCGTCGGCAAGCGCCGCCCGCTCGCTCACCCGACCGACGAACGAGGTCACCGGCGCGGGCAGCCCCGAGGTCACCTCGCCGCCGCGTGCGGCTCGGCTCCATTCGGTCGCGAGCTGCGCGAGTGCCCGCCGGTCCGGCGCACCGAGCTTGCGCAGCAAGGAGGATACGTGGGTCTCGACGGTGCGTACGGAGATGAACAGCCGCGCCCCGATCTCCGCGTTGCTGAGATGCTCCCCGAGCAGGGACAGCACCTCGGCCTCCCGGGTCGAGATCCCCGCCTGAGCCACCACGGGTTCCATCCTGCCGCATGCGTGGTCGACTCCGTGGTGGTCCCCGTGGTGAGCACGGATGTGGGCCTGCCCGCGGCTGGGAGACGCTCGTGCCGTGGTCACAACAACGTGACCCAGGAGTTCGAGGAGTTACCAATGTCTTCCACTCAGGGAATCAAAACCGTGCTGCGCCCGGTGTCGGACCTCGCGGCGGCCAAGGCGATGTATACGGCCCTGCTCGGTACCCCGCCGCAGACCGACGGGTCCTTCTACGTCGGTTTCGAGGCCGAGGGCCAGCAGATCGGGCTGGTACCGGGCGGCGGACCGCAGGGCATGACGTCGCCGGTGACGTACTGGCACGTGTCGGACATCGAGGCGAAGCTGGCCGAGGTGACCGCCGCGGGCGCCACGGTGAAGGAGCCCGTGCGCAACGTGGGCGGCGGCCGCTTGGTAGCCACCGTGACCGACCCCGACGGCAATGTCCTCGGGCTGCTTCAGGACCGGTGAGGTGTCGCGATGAACTGGAACAAGTGGGTTCGGCGGAGTCACCGCTGGCTGTCCATAGCCTTTACGGCGACCGTCATTCTCAGCTTCGTCGCCTTGGCGCAGGAGGAGCCGCCCATCTGGTTGTTCTACCTGCCGTTGCCCCCGCTCGCCCTGCAGCTGTTCACGGGGCTGTACCTGTTCGTGCTGCCGTACACCGCCAAGTGGCGCAGCGGGCGACGCATCGCTCGCGCGAACGCGAGTTGAGGAGGGCGGATCGATGTTCAGTATCCGGGTATGGATCGGGTCGGTGGGCCGCGTCCTCAACCAGCCGGCGCTCCGCCGGATCCTGCCCGGGATGCTGGTCTCGGCTCTCGGCGACGGAATGAGCATGGTCGCGGTGGCGTGGCTCGCGGTGCGGATCGCGCCACCCGGCCAGGCCGGTGTCTGGACCGGGTTGGCGGTCGCGGCCTACGCGCTGCCGGCGGCGATCGGCGCGGCCGCCCTCACCCGGTTCGTCCGCGGCTTCCGCGGCGTTCGACTGGTCGCGGCCGATGCGTCGCTGCGGGCGGTCGTGCTGGGCACGATCG
>DASRII010000541.1:0-24006 GCA_035650075.1 Micromonosporaceae bacterium
CGAAGGCGCCGCCCAAACCGGCCAACTCATCGACGCCCTCGCCAACGGCGACGGAGTCAACAACAACGACAACCAATTCACCAACACCTTCCCCTACCTAGCCCTACCCAACACCAACGCCGTCAACGGCGGCACCGGCTCCGGCCGGGGAGGTGGCACCAACAACGGTGCCGGGCAACCCGATCCCTCCGGCTCCTCCGATTCGGAGCTGGAGCCCGACCCCTCGACCTCCCCGGCCGGGTTCACCGGCAACGACGACCTCGGCCTCACGGCGTTCGCGATCGGATCGTCCACATTGGCCGCCGCGCTCGGCGCGCTGGTGCTGATCGGCTGGCAACGGCGCCGCCGGCTGGTGGCCGCATGGAACGCGGCGCCCGCGCGGAGCACGCCGACCGCGCGTAGCGCGCCACCGGCGACACCGGACGATCCCGGGTACGCCCCACCGGTCGTCCGGGCGGAACCGCTCCGGGACGTCGAGTACGACGACTACGACGTCATCGACTACGAGCCGGAGCCGCCGCCCGCTCCGGAGCCGGTACGCGAGGAGCCCCAGATCCGACGTGTGACGGTCCCGAAGGACGAGCCGTACCGCCCGCGGCACCGGCTGCCGAAGAAGTAGGAGTTGCGCCTCCAGCTAGTACGTGCGACGATACATCGCACCACGGACTAGCTGGAGGCAACCAACATGGATCTCGCCGGACTGGGCCGTTTCGGCGACCCGGCCGTGCTCATCCTCAGCAGCCTCGCCGGCGGCGACAAGCACGGCTACGCGCTGGTCAAGGACATCGACGAGTTCGCCGGAATGCGGCTCGGACCGGGCACGCTCTACGGCGCCTTGAGCCGGCTCGAGCAGCGTGGCCTGGTCGAGGCGCTGGCGGCCGACGACCGGCGCCGGCCGTACCGGATCACACCGCATGGCGCCGAGGCGCTCCGCGACTACCTGCGGCACGCCCGGACGGTCGTCGACGTCGGCCTGCTCCGCCTGGCGGAGGCCACATGACCGGGCGCTGGGCGGCCGCCCTGATCACGCTCTACCCGCGGGCGTGGCGCGAGCGGTACGGCGACGAGCTGACCGAGCTGGTCGCCGCAATGGCCGGCGACCACCCGTCGCGGTACGGCCGGCTGCGGCTGGCCGCCGACCTCGTCCGCGGCGCCTACGATGCCCACCTGCAGCACTCCAGGAGCGACATGAATCCAGCGCTACGTCGGGGAATCATCGACGGACTCGCCATCTCCGCCGTGCTCGCCACGGTTCTCGTACTGTCCAATGTGGTGTTTCCCGCCGGGCCGACCGAGAGCGACAACGACCCGGAGTACCTCGTCCAGATCTTCGGCGCGTACCTGGTCATCGCCGCCCTGCTGGCGCTGATCGGTGCCCGGGCCCGCCGCCGGTGGGACAGCGAGAAGGCTGGCGTGCTGGCCGGCGCCGCGGCCGGCCTGGTGATGGCGCTCGCCTTGCTGGTGGCCAGCCTCGTCATCGACAACGCGTGGTTGTCGATAGTCAGCCAGCAGCACGACAAGAAAGTGGCGTTCGAAGCGAGCGGCTGGACCTCGATGCGGGCGTACCTGAACGTGCGTACCCTGCTGGGCGCACTCGTCGTCGTCCCGTTCGCCACGTTCGTCGGGGGCTTCCTCGGCGCGGTCGGCGGCCGGTTCTGGAAGCCGCCTCAGGACAGCGCCGCGCCGGTGTCCTGGTCGAAGGCGTAGAGCCGCTCCGGGTTGACCGCCAGCCGCAGCGGCTCACCGACCGACACCGGTACGTCGGCGGGCAGCCGTACCGTGAACCGGGCCCGGTTCTCCGGTAGGAGCAGCGCGTCGTCTGCGCTCTGCGCCTCGAGGGCGGCGTGCACGGCCTCGGTGTCCACCCGGGGCGCGTCGAGCTCGAAGATGACGTACCGCTCGTCGCCCAGCTCCTCCACGATCTCCGGTACCACCTCGAGCGTCGGCCATCCGTTGTCCGCCGAGGGCGAGAACCCGGTCGGCCGGATGCCCAGGACCACCCTGCGGTCCACATCGGACAGAGCAGACGGAGCCGGTAGCCGCGTACCGGCGAACGACACCGCGCCGCCGGACACCGACGCGTGCACCAAGTTCATCGCGGGAGACCCGATGAACGCGGCCACGAACAGGTTCACCGGATGCCGGAACAGATTCTGCGGGGTGTCGTACTGCTGCAGCGTGCCGTCGCGCAGGACGGCGACCCGCTGGCCGAGCGTCATCGCCTCGACCTGGTCGTGGGTGACGTAGACGGTCGTCGTACCGAGCCGCTGGTGCAGCAGCGACAGCTGGGCACGCATGCTGACCCGCAGCTTGGCGTCCAAGTTGGACAGTGGCTCGTCCATCAGGAACGCCTTCGGCTCGCGGACGATCGCCCGGCCCATCGCGACCCGTTGCCGCTGCCCGCCGGACAGCGCACCCGGCCGGCGGTCGAGCAGGTGCTCGAGACCGAGTACCGAGGCGACCTCGGCGACCCGGCGTTCCCGCTCGACCCGGGCGGTACGCCGCATGCGCAGCCCGAAGCCGAGATTGCGGCGGACCGACATCCGCGGGTAGAGCGCGTAGCTCTGGAAGACCATCGCCACGTCCCGCTCCTGCGGCAGGTGGTCGGTGACGTCCTTCTCGCCGAGGAATATCCGGCCGCCGCTGACCGGTTCGAGCCCTGCGATCATCCGGAGCAGGGTGGACTTGCCGCAGCCGGACGGGCCGACCAGCACCATGAACTCGCCGGGCGCGACGTCCAGGTCGACGTCGCGTACCGCCACGACACCGCCGCGGAACCGCTTCGTCACCCGTTCCAGCCGGATACCCGCCATCGGACTCCTAACCCTTGAGTGCCCCGGCCATGAGGCCGCGCATGAAGAACCGTCCCAACAGGACATAGACCAGCAGCGTCGGTACACAGGCCAGCAGTGCGCTCGCCATCACCTGGTGGAACGGCACCTGCTGGCCGCCCGCGATGTTGTTCAGCGCCACGGTGATCGGCCAGTAGTCGGTGGAGGTGAGCATCACCCCGAACAGGAAGTCGTTCCAGGCGGAGGTGAACTGCCAGATCATCGCCACCGCGAAGGCCGGCGGCGCGATCGGTAGCGCGACGTAGAGGAAGGTACGCAGCATGCCGGCACCGTCCACTTTGGCCGCGTCGATCAGCTCGTCGGAGATGCCGGTGAAATAGCTGCGGAAGATGAGCGTGGTGATCGGCAGCCCGTAGATGATGTGGACGAGGATCAGCCCGTCCAGTCCGCCCTGCAGGCCGACCGTACTCATCAGCTGCACCATCGGGATCAGCACCGACTGATACGGGATGAACATGCCGAACAGGATCAGCGGGAAGACGAAGTCAGCGCCGGGGAACCGCCACTTCGACAGCACGAACCCGTTTGCGGCACCGAGCAGCGCGGACACCACGCTGACCGGTACGGCCAGCAGCACGCTGTTGACGAAGCCGTTCTGCAGCTTGGGCCAGACCGCCCGGAAGCCGTCCAGCGACACCGTGTCCGGCAGGTCCCACATCCGCGCGACCGACACCTGGGCCGGATCCTTGAGCGCGGTGATCACCATGACGTACACCGGCATGAGGAAGAAGCACACGAACGCCAAGAGGGCCACGTACTTGCCGACGACCAACGCCGCCCTCACGAGCGGCGCTCCGCCCGGACCGAGTACCAGATGTACGGGATGATGACCAGCGAGACCCCGAACAGCAGCAGGGTCGCGATCGCCGCGCCGCTGCCGAAGAACCCGCCCTCGAACGTGGTGAACCACATGAACAACGCAGGAGTATCGATCTTCAGGCTCTTCAGGTCCATCGCGTAGATGAGGTCGAAGGTCTTCAGCGAGATGTGTACGAGGATGACCAGCGCGCTCATCGTCACGGGCAACAGCATCGGCCGTACCACGTGCCAGAAGACCTGATGTTCCCGAGCCCCGTCGACGCGGGCCGCCTCGCGCAGATCCTCCGGTACGCCGCGCATGCCGGCGAGGAAGAGCGCCATCACGTACCCGGACAGCGCCCACCCGGCCGGCAGCGCGACCGCGGCGATCGCGAAGCCGGAGTCGGACTTGAACCAGTCGCTCTGCAGGAAGTCCAACCCGGCGAGCGAGAACAGCTTGTTCAGACCGGTGAGCTGATCGCCGGTGCCGTTGTTGAGCAGCCACCGCCACACGATCGCGATCGCGATGAACGAGATGGCCATCGGGAAGATGTAGACCCCGCGGAAGAAGCTCTCGCCGACCACCCCGCGATCCAGCAACAGCGCGAGGAAGAAGCCGACCACCAGCGAGCCGACGACGAACGCGAGCGTGAAGATGACGATGTTCTTCACGTCGATGGCGAACCGCTGGCCGGTCAGAGTCGTCTCGTCGGCCAGTTCCCGGTAGTTCTCCGCGCCGACGTAGTCCCAGTTGATGTCCCGCCGGCGCGAGCTGGTCAGGGAGAGCCGCAGCGTCCAGCCCATGAACCCGTACACGAAAATGCCGAGCACGAGCAGCGACGGCGCGACGAGCAGCAGCCCGGGCGCCCACCGCCGGATGCGACGCATACGACCCTCCCCGACCGTGGGGGTTTACTTGTTCTTCTCGTACGACTGCTTGACCGCCGCCGCGAACGCCTGTGGGTTGCCGTTCGCCACGAGCAGACCGAGCGCCGTGTCGATCTCGGTGTTCCACGCGTCGCTGGCGACGACGCCGTGCGCGAGGGAACCGACCACCTTGGTACTCGGGTTGGACCAGTCGGCCAGCGCGGTCGCCAGGTAGTCCTTGTACTTGGAGGTGTCCGCGTCCTTGCGCGCCGGGATCGAGCCCTTCAGCGGGTTGAACGCGTCCTGGCCTTCCTTGGACCCGCACAGCGCCAGCCACTTCTCCGCGGCGGCCTTGTGCGGGGCACCGACCGGCAGCGTGAAGCTGTCGGACAGGAAGTTGTAGACACCCGCGGTGCCCGGCGCGGTCGTGACGTCGTAGCCGGTCTTGAAGGCGAGCTTCTTGTCACCGGACAGGTACGCGTTGGCCCAGTCACCCATGACGTTGTAAACGGCCGAACCCTCGATGACCTTGTCGAGCGCAGGCTGCCAGTCGGCGCCCGCCGACTTGATGTCGGAGTACGACAGGATCCGGATGTACTTCTGGATCACCGCGACGACCTCGGCCGACGTCCAGTCGGTGCTACCGTTCCACAGCCCGTTGTACTTGTCGACGCCCAGCTCACCCAGCAGAACATTCTCCAGCAGGTGCTTCTGCGTCCAGGCCGGGCCGATCGACAGCGGCGTCTTGCCCTTGGCCTGGATGGCCGCGGCCTGGGTGAGGAACTCGTCCCAGGTCTTCGGCGGCGCGGCGATCCCGTTGTCCGACAGCGTCTTGGGGATGAACCACAGCAGGTTGGACCGGTGGATGTTGACCGGTACCGAGTAGACCTTCCCGTTGTCGGTGATCGCGTCGACCAGCCCCTGCGGGAAGACGTTCTTCCAGTTCTGCTGGGTGTACAGGTAGGTCAGGTCCTCGACGTCGCCGGACTTGATGTCGGCGGCCAGCTCCTTGCCGGCATGCCGCTGGTACGAGTCCGGCGGGTTGTTCGCGGCCAGCCGGGTGGCCAGCTGCGCCTTGGCGTTGGTCCCGGCGCCGCCGGATATGCCTGAGTTGACGAATTCGATGCTCGGGTTCTGTTGCTTGAATAGGGCGATCATCGCGTTGAGGCCGGCTTCCTCACCGCCGCCGACCCACCACGACATGACCTCGACCTTGCTGGCGTCGGTCCCACCTTGCGGGCTCTGGTTTACGTCCTTCGAGCACGCCGAGACCGCGGCCACCGCGGTAACCGCGGCCACCGCGAGGAACGCCCTCCACCTTCGCCGCATGACTTCCTCCCCTGGTTCCAGCCGCCGGGCGAGCGCGAGGCGGCGTGCGAGGCGCGGCAGGGCACGCGGGAACGCAGCGCCCGGCCGCATGCCTCGCACACTCCACTGGAAAGGTTGTTTCTGTCAACGGCTCGAGTCGGTACCGTGACCTTGCCGTTTACATTGACAGGCATCGCATTCACGCGCGAAAATGGTCATGCGAGAGAGCGCTCTCTCGGCTACGGCCCGCCCGGAGGTGCCCTCATGAGAACCCGCGTCGCCGCCGCCGTGTTCGCCGTCATCGTCGTCGGAGGGCTCGGGGCCATCGCCGCCCGTGCGGCAGTACCGCCCACCCCGCCCGGCTGGACTCTCATGTGGAGCGACGACTTCACCGGGTCGGCCGGCACACTCCCCTCGTCCAGCAACTGGATCTTCGACCTGGGGCACAGCTACCCCGGCGGCCCGGCCAACTGGGGCACCGGCGAGATCCAGAGCTACACGAACAGCCCGGCCAACGTGAGCCTCGACGGCAACGGCAACCTGCGCATCACTCCCCTGCGCGACGGCGCCGGCAACTGGACCTCCGCCCGCATCGAGACGCAGCGGGCCGACTTCAAGCCACCGACCGGCGGGATCCTGCGGATCGAGGGGCGCATCCAGATGCCCAACGTCACCGGTAGTGCGGCGCTGGGGTACTGGCCCGCTTTCTGGGCGCTCGGCGGGCCGTACCGCGGGACGTTCAACTGGCCGGCCGTCGGCGAGTTCGACATCATGGAGAACGTCAACGGGCTCGACCGGGTGTACGGCGTCCTCCACTGTGGAGTCGCCCCCGGCGGACCGTGCAACGAGTTCAACGGCATCGGTACCTTCCGGGCCTGCCCGGGCAGCACCTGCCAGTCGGCGTTCCACACGTACCGCTTCGAGTGGGACCGCTCGATCACGCCCAACCAGCTGCGCTGGTACGTCGACGGCCAGCAGTACCACAGTGTCAGCCAGAGCCAGCTGCCCGCCGACACGTGGAACAACATGACCAGCCACGCCGGCTACTTCATCCTGCTCAACGTCGCGATGGGGGGCAGCTTCCCCAACGGCGTGGCCGGCCAGGGTACGCCGACCGCGGCGACCCAGTCCGGCGTGCCGATGCTCGTCGACTACGTCGCGGCGTGGACGACCGGAGGGGGCACGAGCCCGCCGCCGCCCCCACCGCCTCCGCCGCCGACGTGCGGCCAGCTGATCTCGCAGGGCCGGCCGGCGCTCGCGTCCAGTGTGGAGAACGCGTCGCTGCCCGCCTCCGCCGCCGTCGACGGAAACACCGCCACCCGCTGGTCGAGCGCCTTCAGCGACCCGCAATGGCTGCGGGTCGACCTCGGCTCGAGCCAGAGCATTTCGCGGGTACGCCTGAACTGGGAGGCCGCGTTCGGACGCGCGTACCAGATCCAGACCTCCCCGGACGGCAACGCCTGGACCACCGTCTTCAGCACGACGACGGGCGACGGCGGCATCGACGACCTCACAGTGAGCGGGACCGGTAGGTACGTGCGCATGAACGGGACGCAACGCGGTACCGCGTGGGGCTACTCGCTCTGGGAGTTCCAGGTCTTCGCCGGGTGCGGCGGAGGCGGCGGCAGCGGCCCCACCCTGTTCCTCCAGAACGGCGGTGGGCTGTCGAGCACCGCCGGCGGCGCCGCGACCAACACGATCCCGTCGGCCGGCGGCGGCAACCACGACGGCACGCCGTTCCAGCCGCTCGTGTACACCAGCGGACCGTTGACCATGACCTTCAACGGCGGCGCGGCGACGTTCGACATGTTCGTCGACGCCGGCTCGGCGGTGGGCAACGGCCAGCAGTTCCGGCTTTCGTACGACCTGACCGGCAACGGATCCTGGGATCGGATCGAGACGTACCACTACTTCGCCACCGACCCGGTGCCCGGCTGGGAGCACTACACCCAGTCGCTGGGTCTGGTCTCGGCCACGGGCACGCTCGGGAACCTGAGCAACGGTCGGGTACGCGTCGAGGTCTGGTCGGCGATCGGCAACGCTTCCAGCATGCTGGGCGTCGGTAACCAGTCGGTGGTGCGGCTCCCCTTCTCGTGACAAATCGCCGTATGGTGTGGGGGTGTTCGAGCCAACGGCTCGCCGCTTAGCGGCCGGGCTGGCGCGGGTGGCCGCCGCGGTGCACCACGCCAGCGGTGACGCGTCCGTCGGCGTCGAGCGCACGCTGACCCAGCAGCAGATCCTGCTGATGCTGTCCCAGCGACCGCCGCACTACCCGGTCGCCGAACTGGCCGCCGACCTCGGCATGCCGCTGAACGACACGCTCGCGGCGCTCTCGGCGCTGGTCCGCGAGGAGCTGGCGACGATGACGCCGGATCCGTCGTACTCCCCGCACGAGGTACGCGTCGACCTCACCGCGCTCGGCCGCGCCCAGGCGCCGGAGGCCACCACGTGGGCGGCGCACTTCCTGGCCCAGCTCGACACGCTGGACCAGGCCGAGCAGCGCCGGCTGCTGCGGGTGGTGACCGAGCACATCGAGGGTCTGCAGCGCCGGGGCGAGATCCCGGTCGCCAAGATGTGCGTGACGTGCCGCTTCTTCGACGGGTACGCCCATCCGGGCAGCGACGCTCCGCACCACTGCTGGCTGGTCGACGCGCCGTTCGGCCACCGCCAACTACGGCTGCGCTGCCCCGAACAGGAGGCTAGAGCACCTGCGCCGGGCTCAGTATCGACCACAGGGCAAGAGCCACGTTGACGCTGTCCGGGCGCTCCGCGGGGTGCTTGGCCATGCAGTCGCGGCAGAGATCGGCGAGGTCGCGCGGCAGACCGGGCACGAGCAGGACCGGCGTCGGCGCGATCGCCGTCAGGTGCGCCGCCTCGAGCCGAGTGCGTGCGGTGGCCGTCGGGTACGGTGAGCGCCCGGTCAACATCTGGTAGAGCAGCAGACCGAGCGCGTATACGTCGTCGGCCGGGCGGCCGGCGGGCGAGTCCACGCCGATCCGGGTGGCCAGCCCGAAATCGATGATCTTCAGACCATCGGTCGTCACCATGATGTTTCCCGGCGTGAGGTCGCCGTGCACCACGCCCCGACGGTGAGCCACGGCCAGCACATCGGCGACTGTAGCCGCCAGCGCCACCGCTTCCCGCCACGGCAAAGCCCCGCCGGAGAGCCGTCCCGCGAGGCACACGCCGGTCAACAGCTCGAGCACCACGTACGGGGCACGCGTACCGTCCGGCAGGTTTGCCTCGCCGCAGTCGTACACTCGCGGCACGCTCGGATGCCGCAGCCGTGCGGTGATCGCGGCCTCGCGGTGCATGTTGTGCCATGCCCGCAGGTCGTCGGCGAAAGCCGGCGCCAGCAGCTTGATCGCGGTCAGGCGGCCCTCCACGGTGTCCACACCTTGGTAGACCACCGAGACGCCACCGCGTCCGATCTGGCCGAGGAGGACGTACCGCCCGAGTATGGCGGTGCCCGCCCACAACCACGACACGCTCCGCGACTATGCCGTATCGGTCGGTTCTCCCACAACCCCTCCGGTCGGTACGCGCTGGCGCCGCCGCCCGTCCAGCAGCCAGGCCGACCCTCGACCGTGGACAGTGAACGTTTCAGGCCCACCGAGCAAGGCGGTGTCCTCGTCGATGCCGACCGTCGTCATGCCCTCCGGCCCGCGTAGGAACCGGCGCAGCAGCACGTCCGGCATGCGGCCGGCGAACCGGTCGAAGTGCGGGATGACCCGCAGCTTCGGCAACATGCCCAGGCCCGGGCGGCCCGGGCGGGTCGGTCGCTTGATGTCGGGCACCCAGCCGCTGATGGCCATCGCGCCGGCACTGCAGCCGGCGAGCGCCGTCCCGGCGAGCCAGTGATCCTCGATCGCCCGAGCCAAGGCGGTGTCGCGGAGGGTGTCCGCGAGGAACAGCGGGTCGCCGCCGGACAGGTAGATCAGGCCGGCCCCTTCGAGTTGAGTCACGACAGCTGGGTCGTCGGCCGCGGCCCGATCCGCTACCACCAACGGGACGGCCTCGACGCCGAGCCGCTCGGCCTGGCGCCGGCCGAGGTCCACCCAGTACGCCACCCGCCGCTCGCCCTCCGGCGTCGCGGCGGTCGGGATCTGGACGTACCTCGGCGGCCGGCCGTCGAGCAGAAGGCGGTCGACGTCGAGCATCGCTTCGGTGTACTCGCCGGAGCCGACGAGAGCTACGGGGCCTGCCACGCCGTAACCCTAACCAGGTTTCTTGGGCTGGATCTGCGCCGACCGAAGGTCCAGGCGCCTGGGCCAGGCTAGCCAGGCATCATGGGAGAGTGCAGATTTCGGCGCGCGGTGAGTACGCGGTTCGGGCCGCCCTCGGCCTGGCGGCGGCGTACCCGGAGCTGGTTTCCGCCCACGCGCTCGCCGAGGAGCACGAGATGCCGCGCAAGTTCCTCGAGGCCGTCCTCGCCGACCTGCGCCGGGCCGGTCTGGTCCGGGCGCAGCGCGGCTCCGACGGTGGTTACACGCTGGCCCGCCCGCCCGCCGAGGTTTCGGTCGGCGCGGTGCTGCGCGCGGTGGACGGTCCGTTGGCCGGCGTGCGCGGGATCCGCCCGGAGGACACCAGCTACGGCGGTGCCGCCGAGTACCTGCCCCGGCTCTGGGTCGCGGTCCGGGCGGCCGTGCGCGACGTCGTGGACGAGGTGAGCCTGGCCGAGCTGCGCAGCGGCCGGATGCCGGCGCACGTCCGGAAGCTGACCACCCGGGCGGACGCCTGGCAACCCCGCTGATCAGGCTGCGGCGACATAGACCCGCAGGCGCCGGGCAACACAGGCGACGCCGTCCCGGTCCCGGCTGAGCAGGTCGCGGACCCGCTCGTCCAGCACGATGCGGCCGCCGTGCAGCACGAGCAGGCGGTCGGCCAACGCGAGCGCCTCGTCGACGTCCTCGGTCGCCAGCAGCAACGTGGGACGGTGCCGCAGCCACACCTCGTACACCAGCGCGTTCATGATTCCCCGGCTCGCCGGGTCGAGGTCCGCGAACGGCTCGTCGAGCAGCAGCAATTCGGGGGTACGGGTCATCGCGCGGGCCAGGGACACCCGTTGCGCCTCGGCGGCCGACAGCGCCTGCGGCCAGGTCGAGGTGTGCCCGGCCAGGCCCACTTCGCCGAGCGCTTCGCGGGCCCTCCAGTACCGGTCCCGGCGGCGCACCCCCAACGCCGTGTTCTCCAGCACTCTGCGCCAGGGCAGCAGGCGCGGCTCCGCGAACACGACCGCGACCCGGTCGGTGGCGTGGACTTCGCCGGCGTACTCCCGGTCCAGACCCGCGAGCACCCGGAGCAACGTGGACTTGCCCGACCCGCGACCGCCGAGCAGGGCGGTGAACTGGCCGGGCCGCAGGTGCAGGTCGACACCGTCGAGAACGCCCCGGCGCAACCCGGTCGTCGCCGCGACCGCGGTCAGCGTTGCCATGCCATGGACCACCGGCGCAGGGATCGCATGACCGCGTCGGCGAGGAGCCAACCCACGACGCCGAACAGCGCGACTCCGGGAGTCAGCCGGGTCGTGGCGAGCATCAGGATGCCGACGGCCAACGCCTGCCGTGCTCCGGCCAGCACCGACGGCAGCACGGCGGGCAGGTAGACGTGGCGGAGCCGCTCCCACGCGTTCAGCCGGAGCGCGTGCATCGCCTCGAGGAGGCGGCGGTCGACGGTTCGCAGACCATTGTGGACACCGAGGCACATCGGTACGAGGGCGGCCAGCACGACGACCGCGACCGGCACCGGCCACAGTGGACCTGCCGCCAAGAGCACCGCGGCCACGGCCGCCAGGGTCACGGGCTCGTGCTCGGCCTTCGACTCGACCTTGGGTTGGAACGGCGATCGCGCCAGATCGATGGCCCGCATGGTCCTATGCTCTGGGCGGTTCCGGGTCTCCGTCAACGCTCGCCCATATAGTGGGATTCAGGCGTAACTCAATCGGGTTAGCGCTCTGAACAGGCCCTCAAACTCTATCTGGTGAATAGGAGTTATGGCTCCTCCAGCGCCGGGCGGCGCGGGTCATCGACCCGCACTACGATATCGGCGAAAGTCCATGGAGCAACCTCGTCGGCGTACCGGGCGTACGCCGGGAGAGTCCACGCCTGCTCCGGCTCGGTACGCCGGGCCAGCGCGGCGGGCGATAGCGCCAAGTGGACGGTCAGCTCGAAGGGCAACCCGCCGCCGAGCAGCAGCGGACCGCTGACGAGCACGACCCCGCCCTCCGGTACGGCCTCGTAGCCGGCCCGCGTCGCCCGGTCGATCGCGGCATCCCACAATGTCGGCAGGATCCGGCCGGTACCGCCGGGCTCCAACGGCTCCAGCACCTCGCGGCGCAGCCCGGCAAAGTCCCACCAGTCCTCGTAGAGCGAGTCCGGGTTCTCCCGGCCGTGTTCGAAGCGTACCGACGCCGGCCGCAGGAAGTCCGAAGTGGACACGTGGCGGACGGGCCGACCCCGTACCCGCAGCGGGTCGACGAGTGCACCGGCCAGCACATCCGGACCGGCCGCCGGTGGGCCGTCGACTCCCACGCGTACCCACCCGTCGAGCCACGTCGTCGTGATGCGCTCGATGAGCATCTCGACGAGCAGCTCCCTGGTCACCGGGCGAATCGGCACAGCTCATCTTCCCCGCTCCGCCCGCAGTGTCCCGAACCGGTCCGGCATGGGGCAACGCAAGATTCGTTCGTGGTGGAGCGTGCGAGGTGGCGCGGCTAGCGCTACCGTTCTATCCGATGGTCGGTTTCGGTCCAGCGGCGACAATTGCCGCAACACGCAATGACGGGCGCCGAGGCGTCCGTACCGGGGCGCTCTCCGAATGTGCCGCGCAACGGGGCGACCACCACCTGATGGTGCTGGTGACGCGCGGTCGGGGATGGTTCGCGGTCGACTTCGTGCGCTACCCGTGCCGCCCCGGCACGCTGCTGTGGATAAGACCCGGCCAGGCGTTCCAATGTGGACCCGGGCTCGAGGCCGCGATGGTCGGCTGGGACGAGGGCTTCCTTCCCACGCTGCCGATCGCACCGTGGACTGTGGACGATCCATTCGGCCCGGTGTGCTGGCAGCTGGCCGGCGAGGACGAGGACGCGGTGATCGACGGCGTCAGCCAGCTCGTCGTCGACTGCGAGCGGTTCGGCCCGGGCGAGGCGGCGGTGGCGATGCTGCGTCACCAGCTGGCTGTGCTGGTGCTGCGGGTGGCGATGGTGCCACCGGTGCCCGCGCTGCCGGACTCCACTGTGGAGGTCGACGCCTACCTGCGGTTCCGGCGGGAGGTCGAGGACGGGTTCACGTCGTCGCGGCGCGTCGAGCTCTACGCGGAACGGCTCGGCTGCTCCGTCCGCACCCTGACGAGAGCATGCCTCGCCGCCGCCGGCCGCAGCGCCAAGCAGGTGCTCGACGACCGGGTGGCACTCGAGGCGAAGCGGTTGCTGGCGTGTACCGACGTGCCGGTGGCGAGCGTCGGCGAGCAGCTCGGGTTCCCTGAGCCGACTCACTTCGGCCGGTTCTTCGCGCGCGAGGTCGGCTGCACACCGGGCGCGTTTCGGGCCGCCGTCGCTGGTGCGACCAAGCCACGCGTGCCGCACCAGCGCCGTTAGCGCGTCACATCTCGCGGTTCGCCCGGAGGGTACCGACGATCTGTGGCGTGAGACGTTCGAGTTCCTTTGTCACGCGATCCATGAACGTGTCGACGGCGCTCCAATATCGCGGATCGTCGCGCCGGTAGGGGATGCGCTCTGGTGCGAGTCCCGGTAGGTCGTCCACACCGCTAACTTCGATCACGAGGCTGAGACGGTCATCAGCCTGATCCCCGACGCCTGGCGTACAGCGCACCCAGATCACGAGATCGTCCCACTCTCGATCCGTACTCCAGACGAACGACACGTACGCCTCGAACCCGCGATCACGGCGGATGCGGCGTGGTCCGAGTACCTGAACCGCTGGCAGTTGTGCGCGCACCGCCTCGGCCACCGCGGCCAGTTGCCCACGGCGTTTCCGAAAGACCTCATCCCAAGTCACCGCAACAACCTCGACTCGACGTGACGCTACAGGAACAGGCCCATCCACCGGGGAATGTCGGCGAACGGGATCTTGGCATCCATCACACCCCGGGTGAACGGGTGGTTGAAGCCGGTCTCCCGCGATGCCGCCCACTCTCGATGGCTTCCCGCCGTCGCGCCCTGGACGAAGTAATGTTCGGAATCACCCGGGTCCCTCACCAGCCGCACGCCAGGGATCTTCAGGAGTAGGCCGACCGACAAGCCAAAGGCCCGCTTCACCTCGCGGCCACCGCGTCCCTTCTCGGCCTCGGTGATCGCCCGCCGCGCCGTGGTGTACGCCGATAGGCCGTTGAGGGGGTACCCATCGGTGTCGTTCCCCAGCCTAGGCGTGAACGTGGATGGACCTCCGCTGTCAGCCGCGCGGAACAGCACGTTCGGGCTGTCAGGGTCATCGGGACTCCAGGTAACAGCCAGCAACGCGAGGAACGCTGCGATGATCGCTGCCTTCTGTTCGTCGGTGAGTTCCTTACCCTTCTGGCCGACGCCACCCTTGGCCAGCGTGTCGCATCCGGTGCCCAGCACGGGACCGCTCAGTGTCGACAGACCGCATACACCTGTCTGGCTCATGAACCAGGGCCGCTGGTCGCCGGCATCGTCTCCTGAGCCGCTGGGTGGGATACAGATCCACGGGTACAGGACGCACGGGTCTCGGGGTCTGTTGCCCGGCGGAGAGGACGGTGGCGATGGATCGGGCTCGTCCGCTGGGGGAAGGACGCCGCCGCGGTTGTGGCCGCCCCAGTCGCAGTCATCGGGACACGGCGTACGCAGACCGGTCGGGTCGCTGTATGTCACCGGGTTGTTGAGCGAGTACGTGTACGGGTTCACCGTCTGCGGTGCCGCGGGCATCATCAACGGGTCGGTACTGATGAACCGGGCCAGCTTCGGGTCGTAGTACCGCGCGCCGAGATGGATCAGCCCGGTCGTGTCGTCCTCGGTCTTGCCCAGGTAGCCGCGTTCGGTGGGCAGCTCGTTCATGGAGCCGCGCGGCGTACCCCACGGCCCGTACCGCTGCCGTTTGACGGTCCCCGAGGCGTTGTCGACGGCGACCTGCATCGTGCCGCGGTAGTCGGCGGTCAGCCAGGTCAGGCCGGCGGGCGTGCGCATCGCGACGGTGGCGCCGGTACCGTCGGTGTAGTAACGGGTCGCCGTGACCGCCTGGAACAACGGCTCGCGCAGTTCCATGCCGGGCAGGTAGAGCGTCTTGGCCAGCGGTTCCTCGCGCAGCAGCCGGGAGCCGTCGGCGGTGTATATGAAGCGGGTGGTCTGCCCAGCGCTCGTGGCGGAGGACAGCTGGTGCTCGGCGTTCCAGGTGAACGTCGTCGCCGCACCGCCCACAATGGACCGTGTGTTCAGCGCGCCGTTGGCGTTGTAGCCGTAGGTGTCCGTGCCGCCCGCGCGGGTTGTCGTGGCGACAGCGTGTGGTCGCACCGAGCCCGCGCCGGGGGCTGGGTAGCCGTACGTCCGGGTGTCCGGTCCGAACGGCGATGCCACCGTCTGGATCGACACGATGTTGCCGTCCGGGTGGTAGGTGTAGATGTCGTGGTAGCCGGTCGACCCGCCACCGGCCCCGGCCGTCGAGCAGGTACCGGGGGTCTGCGTCCACGCGCGGGACATCCGGTTGCGCTGGTCGTGCTGGAAGCACTCGGCCTGCCCGAAGACCTGATCGGTGAGTGAGGTGACGTTGCCGACGGCGTCATAGACGTACGCGTCGTGCTGGATCGCCGTGCCGCCGCGCAGCGTGCGGTTCGCGGTCAGCCGCCGGGTCGACTCGTCGAAGACGAGATCGCGCACGAGTTGGTTCGGGCCGGTACCGACCACGCGCTCGTCGAGCAGGCCGGATCCGGTGAACGTCGTCGAGTCGACGTACGTCGCCAACCCGGTGAGCCGGGTCGGGAACCCGGAGCTGTTCCAGGTAGTGGTGACCGTCTCCGCCGGCAAGCCGCCCGCGGCCGGGTACGTCGTCGAGGTGACCCGGTCGGCGGAGTCGTACGTGTAGCCGTAGGCGTACGTGCCCGCCAGCGCGCCCACCGACGCCGGGATAGTGATGGTGTGCCCGGTTGGCCGGTACCGGTTGTCGTAGCCGGTGACCGCGGTCGTATACACCGCACCGTCCACATGGGACGACGACGAGGCGAGCTGACCCTTCGCGCCGGTCGGGTCGTACAACCACGAGGCCAGCAGCGTGCCACTGACACTCCCCTGCCGCCGTTCGATGGGTCGGTCCAGTTCGTCGTACCGCGTCACGACTGTGGCGTTCAGCGCATCCGTCACGGATGTCGGATTGCTGTCGGCGTCGTAGCCGTACAGCCACGAGCCCTGGTCCGGGTCCACAGAGGACAGCCGACGGCCGAGCCAGTCGAACAAGAACGTCATGGTGTTGCCACGGGCGTCGGTGATGCGGGACAGCTCGTCCCGGTCGGTGTAGCCGTACGTCGCGTCGTAGTGCGCCGTGCCGTCGAACTCCTCGACCTTGGTGACGTGGCCGTACGCATCGCTGTGCTGCACGGTGTCGCCACCGATCGGCGGATCGACCCGGCGCCAGCTGCCGTTGAACGTGGTCGTCGTCGCCCACTTCTGCACGCCGAGCGCGAACAGCGCCGTGCTCGTCTCCTGGCCGAGGAAGTCGTACCCGGAAACGGTGTACGACGGGATCGCGGTCAGCGCGGGATTCAGCAGTCCGCTGCCGACAGCGGATCCGCTGTACATCGGAGCCGAGGACGAGACGGTCCGGCCGGCGTTGTCGTACCGGGTGACCTCGACCATGCGGGTGGACGGAGACGCGGGGGCCTGCCGCTGGGTCTCCCGCAGCCGGCCGAGCCCGTCGAGGTACTGCGCCGACGTGAGATACACGCCGGTGACCGGATTGGTCCCGACGATCTGCGCCAGCTGGTCGGCGGTGATCCGCGGTGCCGAGCTGACCGGCGTGGTGGCGTCGTACGTCATGTCGTACATGAACTTGTAGCTGGCGAACGGGCCGATGTCGCCGGGCCGGATCACCCGGGTCAGCCGACTCAGCGGGTCGTACGAGAGCGTGGTCACCTTGCCGTTGGCATCGGTGGTTCCGGTCGGCACACCCCACGCCCACCACGTCTGGACCGTCGCGGTGTGCCCGGCCGGGTTGGTCACGGTCACGCCGTTGCGTGGGTAGCCGGTCGCCGGAGAGTACACAGTGGACGTCACGGAACCGCGGGGTGAGGTCTCGCTCGTGATCCGGCCGAGTTCGTCGAAGGTGCGGGTGGACCGCAGATAGGTGGACGCGGCTGTATATGCGCGCGACTCGGTCGGGTTGCCGTCGATGGGCCGGTTGGCAGTGACGCTCGTGACGCCGTCGTACATCGCCTGCGACTTCGACACGAGTGCCTTGGTGCCCGACGGGCAGTCGTCGTCGAAGACCCGGGTCTCCTGTACGTACTCGACGAGCCACCGGTCGGGGCCGACGGGCATCGCGTCGGTGTTGCGCGCGTAGTCGTACTCGGTGCAGCGCTCGTCGTCCAGCGCCGGATCGCCGGTGTCGCTGACCTGACGGGGCATGCCGAAGCTGTCGAACGTCGTGCTGACGGTGCGGTCCCGGTACGCCCACGAGTCGACGACGCGGGTCCGCGTGGTCCGGACGTTCTCGCGCACCTGGCGCGAGGCGGGTTGGCCGTCGTAGGTCGCTTTGATCTGAGCCCAGTAGTCCGACAGTGTGGCGTCGTACGTGTTGCCCGTGGACGGGTTCAGCTTCGACACCTCGCGCGTCCGGCCACGCAACCAGTGCTCGTCGGTGCGGGTATTGCCGAACGAGTCGCCGACCACCGCGGTCTTGGTACCGCCCGAGGCCGTCTTGTCGCCGTCCATGCCGCGGAAGTAGCGGTACCGGGTGCGCTGTGCGGTCGCGCCGCTGCCCTGTTGAACTTCGACGCGTTCGTAACCGCGCCACTGCGACCACGATTCCCGTCCGTCGGAGTCGTCGAAGAGCGGGTCACGGTCGTGATGCCACGCGGCACCGAGGTAGTAGTCGTAGCTGGTGGTCATGTCCGGTGCGCCGTCGCCGCCAGGCCCCTGCCCCACGCGCGGCGACACGGTGACCGACCGCACCAGGTACTTGTGGAACCAGCCCCAGCCGGCCGGCGCACCCTCCGGCTTGAAGTAGACCGGGTAGCAATCCTCGGTGTTCGTGGCCGGACTCGGCAGGGACGAGGCGCTGCAAGCGTCCTGGTGTCCATAGTCGACGGTGATCTTCGCGCCGAGCTCGGTGTAGATGGTCGTGACGCGACGGAAGTTCGTCGGCGGTACCCCGAGCGCTGTGCTGTAATCGACCCGGTTGGCCAGGTTGGTGCCGTCGAAGTTGATCGGCGGGGCGGTCTGCTCGGTACCGGGGGCGTACCCGCGCCGCTGGATGTAGTCCAGCCACAGCGCCGGGTCCGTGCCGTCGCCGGGAGCCGGGAACGCGAACTTGAACTGGTACTGGAATACCAGATCGTGCCCTGATCCGTCGGCCTGCTGGACGTAGGTGAGGATGTCGTCGTACCGCTCACGGTTGAAGAACACCGGCGCGTACTTCCCGGTGCAGGGCGCCGCGGAGCAGATCAGGTCGACCGGCACGTCAGGGTACGACGAGGCGTTCGCTTCGCTGAGGGCCGGACAGGCCGCCGGTGTGTTGTCCATCGGGTTCGGTTCGGTGGTGCGCTGCGTACACCGGTTGGTCGTGCGGATGTCGGCGTACGCCGGCGCCTCCACGTTTTCCGCACCGTCCCGCTGGCCGTACTCGATCTTCTTCAGGTAGCCACCGGACACATAGGACTTCACGACACCGTCGTGGTAGCGGCGGTACCGGTTCGTCTCGGTGGCGTAGAACAAGGTGGTGACGTTCTCGTTCGGGTCGACGATCCGGTCCAGGTTCCAGCGGTAGATCTGGTCCTTCGGGTCGGGGTAGCTGCTGATGCCGGGTTCCCCGTCGTCGTCACCGACCACGGGCACGGTCCAGTCGGAGTTGGTGTCCAGATTGGACGTTGGCTCCTTGCCCAGCCCGAACCAGTACTGCGTACCGTCGCCGGTCGAGACGACCCAGTACTCGTGGCTGTCCCCGTACTGTGGACCGCCGAAGTGCTCGAGCTTCCAACCCGGGTCGTCCTCGAGGAAGTACGGCGAACCGTCGGTACCGTTGTTGTCCTGGATGATCCTGGTGGCGTGACCGTTCAGCGACAGGTGCAGGACCGAACCGTTGTCGTCACCGCCCTGCGTCGGCGATTGCCAGCACAGGTCGCCCCAGGTCGAGTGGCCGTCGTCGGCACATGGTTTGAACCGCCGCTCGACGAAGCCCATCGACAGGTCCCAGCCCAGCCCGGCAGGTGAGGCCTGGTTGTTCGTGGCGGCGGTGCGGCCATCCACCGAGCCTGAGTCGTAGCCGAGCGCCAGCGACGGGCCGGCGCCGGCCGGTGGAGGGGGCAGCGCGATCGGCACGGAGTACGTGAACGAACCGGACTGCAGACCCACCGCCCACGTGCTCGACGGCGACAACGACGTCGGCTTGAACGAACCGGTCTGGCTGTCCGCACCGGCCAGCAGTGCGAAGACCGCCGACGAATCGACCGCTACCGCGTCGGCGACGACGCGCCGTCCGACGAGGTCGTTACGGGACGGTACCGGCACGCCCGTGCCGCACGATGCGTCGGCCGGGCGCGTGAGCACACAGGCGGGGAAACGCATCAGCCGCAGCCGCTGCGCGTAGTTCGCGCCGTACGCACCGGCGAAGCTCGAGTAGTCGATGCCGACAGCGACGTCGCCGACGCCGGCATCGGTCCGGGACAGCCGGAACAGCATCCCGTCGATGCCCGCGCTCAGCGCGCTGGCGCGGTCGAGCACCTCGGCCCGGACCGCGCCGACGGGCGCCACCACCCGCGCGGTCGCGGCCGGCCAGGTTGCCGTTCGTGGGGATACCGAATCCTCGACCGCGGGCCGATCCGGAGAGGCGGCCGCCCGGCCGGGCACGGATACGAGGGTACCGAGAGTGTCGCGGGCCAGAGCCGCCGGAGTGTTCAGCGGCATCCACACGACGAGTTGCAACGCGAGAGCGACGACCGCGGCGATAACCGCGCCGCGTCGGGCACGAAAGAGTCGACCAGCCACGGCGCACAGGGTGGACGAACGCGATTGAGAAACTATTGACGCGTCGTGTTTGCATCCACTTCGATGCCCGGTACGATGTATGGGAGCGCTTCCATCGACCCGTATGGTGAGCGCTTCTCCAGATCCCCGGGCCCCGGTCGGGTGGCTTCCCACACGCTCGGCTGGGACCCGGCCAGCTCACCCACGGTGTGGGGGACGGCCCCCGCGCTGGGCCGCCCCCCGGTCTCGGTGCACGCCTCAGACGACCGTGCAGGACCTCCCGTTGAGGGCGAACGCGTTAGGTTCGTTGTTCACGTCGTTGCGGGTACCGATGAAGCCGAACGTCACGGAGCCCGCGGGTGAGATGACCGCGGTGTAGTCCACGTTGCGCGCGGTCACGACCGCGCCGGACTGGGTACGCGTCGCGCCCCAGATCTGGTCCGTCACCGTCTGTCCATTGAGGAATGTCCACACCAGACTCCACCCGTTGACGGCCTGCGTCCCGGTATTGGTGATGCGGACCTCGCCCTGGAAGCCGCCCGGCCATGAGCCGGTGATCGAGTACGCCACCTGGCAGCTCCCCGGCGGATTGCTCGTCGGCGGTGGACTCGACGTGGGCGGCGGCGACGAGGTGGGCGGCGGGCTGCTGGTGGGCGGAGGCGAGGACGTGGGTGGAGGCGAGGACGTCGGCGGCGGCGAGGTCGGCCCGCCGGTACGGTCGCCCCACTGGATGCCGCGACCATTGGTGCTGACGTACACCCGGCCATACACGCGCGGGTCGCCCGTGATCGCCGCGCCGATCCAGCCCCACTGATGGGCGTTGTCGTTGATGCGTACCCAGGTCGCACCGCTGTCGTCGGACCGGAACAGGCCGTCGACACCGTCGATGATGCCGTTGAGGTACACCGCGACGTTGGTCCGCCCCGGAGCCGCCCGGCCGAAGCCCACAGTGGACGCTTCGGTCACGTTGCCGATGCGGGTGAACGTCGAGCCGCTGTTGGTCGACCGGTACAGCCCGGTGGTGCCGGCCGCGAGCCACAGTTCGCCGTCGACGCCCGGCACGGCACGGAAGTAGTTGCGCCCACCCGGCGACACCGTGCCGCCGGCGGTGAACGACGTACCGCCGTTCGTGCTCAGGTACATCCGGCCCTGGCTCTGGTCGTACGCGTAGAACTTGTTCGAGTTCACCCGGTCCGACCGCAGCACGAGGTTCTGCCCGGCGAGACCCGTCACCGCCGTCCACGCGCCGCCGTTGTTGGTGGTCCGGAACGCCCCGCGCTGACTCGGCGTCCACAGGATCGTGTTGCCGTTGGCCGAGATGGCGATGGAGCCGGCACCCTCCGGGTTCTCCGGCTCGGTGGCGGCGGGCGTGAAGCTCGTACCGCCGTTGGTGGAGATGCCGACGTGGCTGCCGGACGCGAAGCCGGTGTAGACAATCTTCGTCGGCAGGGCCTCGGCGAAGTCGATGCTCGTGGCGGTACCGACGACGGGGTCGCCGGCCATGCCGGTCGGTGACACCCGGGTCAGGTCGTCGTGCTTGAAGACGCCGATGTCGCCGAGTGCGGACAGCAGCGGAGCGCCGCTCGGCGGGCTGATCAGCTCCTTGACCGCGGTCTCCTCGAGGCCGTGCGCGCGGGACGTGATGGTGATCGTGCCGCCGTTCTCGGCGTTGGTCGCCTGGTCACTGCCGAAGATCGTGGCGCCGGTGCCGTACAGGAAACGGTTGGCGTTGAAGGGATCGATCTCCAGTGAGCCGATCATCCAGCCGAGCTTCGGCGTCCCGTGCCAGTTGAGGTACGGCGCCGCCGACGTGTCCATGACCTTCCGCGAGGTGACCGAGACCCACGTCTGTCCACCGTTGACACTGCGGAAGATGTCGTCGACCGGACCCCACCGGCTCATCGTGGCCGCCATGACGATGTTCGGGTTGGTCGCGTCGACCGCCAGGCCGCCGTACCCGAATCCCTGCTCGCCGTTCTGCCACGGCCGCAACGGGGTGATGTCCGTCCACGCGCCGGTGGCGGTGTTGAGCTTCCAGACCGAGCCGTTGGCCATCGTGTACGGG
This sequence comes from Micromonosporaceae bacterium, assembly GCA_035650075.1. Classification (GTDB taxonomy): domain Bacteria; phylum Actinomycetota; class Actinomycetes; order Mycobacteriales; family Micromonosporaceae; genus DASSUC01. Next base: position 22,034 of record DASRII010000541.1, read on the forward strand.
CCGGGCTGGTCGCCGTAGGTCACGTACAGCGTGCTGTTGTTGGAGTTCAGCTTGCCGTGGTGCGGCATGCCGGCGGAGGGCTGCCCCGCTACGAGCGACCACGTGGTGCCGCCGTCCGTGCTGCGGTAGATCGCGTTGCTGGTGTTGCCGAGGCCGACGTAGATGCGCTGGGTGGTGTTGCCGGCCGTGGCGCTGCTCTTGTCGAACTCGACCCAGCCGATGCCGATGCCGTTCTGGCCGACGGCCGTGAAGCTCTGCACCCGCGACCACGTCGCGCCGAAGTCGGTGCTGCGCCACAGGCCGTCGTTGCGCGTACCCAGGTAGGCGATGCTGTTTCGGTTCGGGTCGATCACGAGCCGCTCGCCCATGGACCGGCCGTTCTCGTTGCCGCCCATCTTGAACGGCAGGTCGGTGCGCTGGAACGTGGCGCCCTGGTCGGTCGACCGCAGCACCGCCGCGTTGCCCGCCCAGGACTGGGTGTAGGTGCCGACGACCATCAGCAGCCGGTTGGGCTGTACCGGGTCGGTGGCGAGGGAGTCGACGCCCAGCAGGTTCCAGTCGGCGTTCGAGGTGAAGTCGTTGAGGGGGATCCATCGGCCGGTGGACGGGTTCCAGCGGTACGCGCCGCCGATGTCGGTACGCGCGTAGACGAGGTTCGCCTGGCTTCTGTTGAACACGACCCCCGGCACGAAGCCGCCGCCGTGGACCTCGACGTTGCGCCAGGAGTACGGTTCGGCGCCGACCGCCTGCGCCGGGGTGCCGCCGAGGACGGCCGGCACGACCACGGCCAGAGCGCCGGCGACGAGTGCGGCCGCGAGGGTACCGGCAAGTTTTCCGCGCATGTGCGCTCTCCTCTCTGAGCGAGAATCGCGCATCCATCGATGGTTCGTCAATAGTTGGGGGCCTAAACGAACCCCGGGGGCAGCACGACCGCGACACCGCCGGCGGGGACCTCGACCGTACCGTCGACCGGACGGCCGGTCACCAGGTCCACGCCGGCGGCCGGCACGGTCACCGGCTCGTCGGAGTGATTGAGTAGGAACAGCCAACTACCCCGGCGTACCGCCTCGATGCCCGGCTGCGGTGGGACCGCGCCGGCCGCTCGCGCCGCGTCGGCGAGCAACCGGCCGTACGCCGGGTCGTCGAGCCGGGTCGACAGGTACCAGGCGACACCGGCGCCGAACTCGTGCCGGGTCACCGCCGGCGAGCCGTCCAGCACGCCACCGGTGTACGACGCCACGGCCGTCGCGCCGATCAACTGCACGTGCTCGCTCCACACCTGACCGCTGTCCCCAGTGGACAGTTTGACCGGCTCGTCCGGCGGCAGCGGGCGGAACTCGTCCACACGCACCCCGAGGATGTCGCGGAACGCGCCCGGATGGCCGCCGAGCCTGACCCGGCCGTCGACGTCGGCGATCCCGCTGAAGAAGCTCACGACCAGGTGACCGCCGGAGGCAACGTACCCGCCGATGCGGGCGGCCGCCGCGTCGGAGACCAGGTACAGGCTCGGCACGACCACGAGGCGGTAGCCGGACAGGTCGGCATCCGGAGCGGTGAAGTCGACCGTGAACCCGGCCCGGTACAGCACCCGGTGCGCGGCTTCGATCGCGTCGAGGTACCGCACGTCCTCCGACGGCACCCCGGGACCCTCCCCCGCCCACCCCGCCTGCGCGTCCCACAGGATCGCCACGTCCGCCACCACGTCTCCATCCACTGTGGACAAGTCGCGGAGCAGCGTGCCGAGGGTGCACGCCTCCTGGAACACCCGGCTGGCCGGCCCGGCATGTGGTACGAGCGCGGAGTGGAACCGTTCGGCCCCACCGCGCGGCGCCCGCCACTGGAAGAACATCGCCCCCTGCGAGCCCCGCGCGACGTGCCCGAGGCTGTGCCGGACCAGCTCGCCGGGCGCCTTCGCCAGGATCCGTCCCGGGGTGTAGACCACGCCGGCCGCCTGCTCCATCAGCAGCCACGGC